>JBDTOJ010000077.1:0-81356 GCA_039933295.1 Chloroflexota bacterium | reverse complement strand
TGATGGCTGCCGCCGTCTCGTAGCGACTGGCACCCGCAAGCCGCGTGACGAGACCCGAGGTATACGCACCGAGTGCCGCCTTGACGCCGTCCGATACGACACCCGTGCCACCAAGCACGACGATGCGACCCGGGTTGAGGCGGGTCAGCTCGTTGGCGATGGCGGTCGGGATGCTGGTGCCGGGAACGAGAAGCACCGGACCTCCCGCCCAGCCCGCGACCGCGGCACCGGCGAGGGCGTCGGGGAAGGACAGGCCCGTGGCGACATAGGCGACGGGGACGTTCGCTGCGAACGAGGCGGCACTGATGGCTGCCGCCGTCTCGTAGCGACTGGCACCCGCAAGCCGCGTGACGAGACCGACCTTGTTGTTCACCGTGCGAGCCGACGACAGGATGGTCCGCCCGTCCGTGATCACGGCCTCGGCCCTGATCGTGTGACTCCCCGTGGCAGCCGTGCTCGGATCCCAGGTCATCTGGTACGGCGGGTACCAGTCGGTGCCGACCTCCACGCCGTCGACGAGGAACCGGACCTGCTCGACGAATTCGACACCATCGGCGCTCGCGCTGGCACTCAGGGAGGTCGGCCCGGTGAGCGTCGCGTTGTTCGCCGGCGCGCTCAACGTCGAGAAGGCGTTGCTCAACGTAATGGGGATCGTGAATGACGAGAGGCCATACCCGTTGCCGTCCTCGAGGTGGAGCGTGGTGGTCCCGTCCTCGTACCAGTCGCTGTTGAAGGTCGATGACAGGCCGGGCGTCCACAGGCTGGCGACGTACTCGGAGGTGCCGAGGATCACCTGGAGCGGAGCCACGGTCCCGGCCGAGACGCCCGCCACGCTGCCCGTGACCGTCACGGCTCCAGCCAGGGTGGCACCGCTGGCGGGGGCGACGAGCCCGATGGATCCCGGGAGCGTGACGATGGTCCCCGAGCTTCCGATGTACTCCGAGTCGGACGTGCTCGTGTCGTGGGACCGGACGATCGCCCGGACGACGTGCTGGCCGACATAGCCGGCCAGGCTGAGCGGCGTCGCGTACGGCGAAGTGAAGTCCGTTGCGATCGTGGAGCCGTCGACGGTGAACTCAACCTGGTCGACCATCCAGCCTGACGGCACACTGACACTGGCTGATGCGGCCACGCCCGTCGTGACACTTGCATTGTGTGCCGGCGCCGTTAGCGTCACCGTTGTGCCCAACGGGGCGGCGATGTTTCCGTACGCGGAATCGGACGTCGTCACGCCGCCAAGCGAATCCGTTGCGACCACAGTCACGGTGAACGAGCCGATCGACGAAGGCGTCCACAGATATTCGTACGGCGCGGTCGTGACCGTGTTGACGGTCGTGCCGTCCACTTTGAACGCGACGGAACTGATCGTGGTGCCGGTCCGTGCGACGACGGCCGCAACCAGTCGCTGCTGCGCCCCGACAACCCCGTCGAGGTACTCGGTGGCCGACGGCGAAAGCAGCCGGACCGTCGGCCCGACCGTACCGCGGACATACCGTCGCGGCCCCGTCTCGCGGACAACCCCGCCGCCATCTGTGACCCGGGCCGTCAGGCTGTGCTCTCCATCAGCCAGGGTGACAGTGCCCGAATACGGGTTGGACGAGTCCGTGGCGATCACCGACCCGAAGTCGAGCAGCTCAACCTTCGTAACGGTTCGACCAGGTCCGGCCGAGGCCGCGGCGCTCCAGGCGACCGACGCCGCGGAGGCTGTCGTCCAGGAGGCCGGGGAGGTCAGGCGGATCTTCGGATTGCCGATCGTGAGCATGCTCGGCGCGGAGGGTCCCGCTCGACCGTGAGCGTCCACGGCGACGGCGACCAACTGGAGGACGGCGCCGTTCGGGAACCCGGACGTCGCGTCCGGGATGGTCGTGAATTGGGCGCTGTAGGGCGCCGTTGAATCGGAGCCAACCATCGTGTGGCCGAGCCAGAATTCGACACGCGAGACGGTGGTGCCGTCGGTCGCCATGGAGGCCGTGGCGGTCACGTTGACGGTGCCGGCTACCGTTGACGTGCCCGGGGAGGTGAGGCTCGCGCTGGGCCGCGGCGGTATCTCGATGGACGTCGGGGCAGCACCGGACAGGTACTTGTTCAGCGCGGTGTTCCAATGGGTCGCGAGGTACGAACCTGCTGGCGGCACCGGGTTGAAGTAGTCGTCCTTGTTGCAATCCAGGGTCGGCGGGAACGCAACCGGACAGACCGCACGAGGCGCACCCCCGCCGTCGTCGTAGCACATGACGTCGTCGCCATCGGTGCAGTGGCTACGGCCACCGGTTCGATAGGAGGAGTTCGGCGCTGAATCCCCCACCGCCCCGAGGGTATGGCTGAGCTCGTGCGCTCCGATGTCCGCCGCGAGGTCAATCTGGCCGACGTTCGCCCAGCACCAGCCGAAGACGCGGGCCAGCATCGCGCCCTGATTGTTGTAGTTCGAGGTCGTGGTTCGCTGGTCGTTGTACCACTCGCCGATACCGGCGACGCCACTGCAACTCGCACCGCCATCGTCGGTGAACACGAGCGCCTTCTCGGATGTGGACATCAGTCCTCGATTGACAAGGTCCATCCGGATTGGGGTCGGAGATGACTGCTGGAGAAGGGACGTGCTGATGGTCACCGCGCTGATCACCAGGCTGCATGAGGACATCAACCATCGAATGTGCCTCGTGGCACCGGTCGCGAGTGCGGCCTGGGCGAAGATGTCATCGATTCGCGAGACGGTCTCGCGGATCCGCGGGCCGACGGTCGCGATCCGGTTCGCACCAGATGAGCTGTAGGCATAGAAGACGTGGACGTATGGCCCGCTCGTGTAGCACGGGATCCCTGGAGACGAGTAGCCGGGGTTCAGCGCCGGCACGTCGCTCGCTGGGGCGAGGCTTGCCACGTAGTCGCCGCCATGGGTGCACGCCACGGGCCCGACCGGCGCGCCTCGGCCGACCACCGGAGCCGCTGATGGCGCGGCGGGGAACGCACCGTCACAGACTCCGGGCACGGCGTGGAACCCAGCGGCACGGAGTTCCGCTGCGGTCGGGGGTCGAAGGACGACCGGACCGGCCGCGCGGTGCCCGGGATCCAGGCGGTGATGCCCATCAACAGGCCCTCGATCAGGGGCGTACCCGGGGTCCGGCGTTACCGGTGACGTGGCCACGGCGTCGGCGGTCGCACTCGCGAGGTCGACCGGCCCGACGAACCCGGCGGCGCGGCCGGGCATCAGGAGCGAGGCGATCAAAGCGACCGACCCAATGGCGGCGAGGCCGGCGAATGGCCTGTTGGATCGAGAACGTTGGTGTTGGCGCCTCACGCGCGTGCAATCTCCAAGCTGGATCGATCTGAGGCATTCACTATCGCATGGGTGCTCCGCGATGCCACCGGTCGCGACGGTGCATCTCGACACCAGGTCGAGCCCGTGTGGTTCGCGCAGGCCACGAGCTCCAGAATCCGGTTGCGGATCCTACCGTCGCACCGCGGCGACGAAACGATCGAAGACGGCCAGGGCGTCGAGCGGCCCGGGAGCGCCTTCCGGGTGGTACTGAACGGTCTCGATGGCCAGGTCGCGGTGGCGGAGGCCCTCCACCGAGCCATCGTTGAGGTTCACCTGACTCACGTAAAAGCCTGACGCGGCTGCGACCGAGTCCCCAACGACCTGGACTTCGTGGTTCTGCGCCGTGACCTGAACCAGTCCCGATTCGACGTCCCGGACGGGATGGTTGGCACCGTGATGCCCAAATCGAAGGCGAGTTGTCTCGGCGCCGGCCGCACGGGCCACGATCTGATGACCAAGGCAGATGCCGAGCAGCGGTCGGCCGTCGTCGATGACGGCTCGGGCCATCGCGACGGGTCCCTCCAGTCGCGCCGGATCGCCCGGCCCGGGCGAGAAGACCACGCCGGCCACATCCGACGCGAGGATGGCGTCCAGACCAGCCGTGTGCGGCAGGACCCGCACGCGCAGCCCTCGGTAGACGAGGCTGCGCACGATGTTCGACTTCAGGCCGAAGTCGACAATCGCCACGAGGGGCCCGCGAGCATCGGCCTCGCCGAACTCGGCCACGTCGGCCGGCGACACCTGCGCGACGAAGTCCTGATCCTCCCAACGAGGGACGGACCCTGCCGCTAGTCGAGCGGCCTCGTCGTCAAGCATTCCCGGTTCAAGGATCACGCCACGGAGGCTGCCGTGGGTTCGCAGATGGCGCGCCAGCGCCCTCGTGTCGACCCCGGCGATGGCCGGAATCTTCGCTCGCCGCAACAGCGATGCGAGCTGGAGCGCGTCGTCAACGACGGCAGCGGTGGCATTCGCGACCACGAGGCCGCGGAGCCATGGTCGCACGGACTGATCGTCGGCCACCAGGCGTCCGTAGTTGCCGATCAGGGGGTACGTCATGACCACGATCTGGCCGGCGTACGACGGATCGGTGCAGACTTCCTGGTAACCGGTCTGGCTGGTATTGACGACAAGATCTCCCCCGCCCGACGCGGCCGCGCCGAACGCGACACCGGGGAAAAGGGTGCCGTCCTCGAGCGCCAGGATGGCTGGGCCAAGGTCGCCGATGCGGGGATCGACGACGGAACTGGGACGGGGCGCGGGCGCCGTCACGTGCGGGCGCCGATCCGGCACGGACCGATGGACGAGATGGCGATCAATATCCCTCTGTCCGACCGGCGAATGGCGCCGCGGATCGAGCCGAACGCAGCCATCGAGCGCTCCTTTCCGGCCTCACAGAACCGGTTCGCCGGCCTCACGGGACCGGCCCTCAAGGGGTACTTCCAAGCCTAGCATGGGCCCATTTCCGGGACTTTTCACCCATGTCGGAATGCACTTGCAAGAGTACGGTGTACGAGTTCCGACCGGGGACTGCCCGCGTCGAATCTCATCTATTCGAGGATCCTCCTGTGCGCCATCGCTTCCTCTCGCTCCTTGCCCTGCTCGTAGCGTTCACAGTTGTCGTCGCTGCGTGCGGTGGCGGGACCACGACTTCGGATCCGTATCAGATCGTTTCGGGCTCGATGAAGGCGCCGCTCGACCCGGTTCAGGTCAACATCGGATTCGAACTCAAGGACGGCGCGACGACCGTCAGCATCGATCCATCGGCGCTGGCCTTCGTTGCGAGCAAGGCCGACGGAACCGCTGCCGTGCATGTATCGATCCCGGCTGCGGCCCTCGGCTCGAGTGCGAGCATGCTGACCCAATTCGGGATCACCGGCTCCACGATCGACCTCGATGTCGTCTACGACGGCACGGCTGTCTATGGCCGGAGCCCGCTCTTCGCGACGCTCTTGACGATGATCCTGCAGCCGAGCGGTGACCTGCCATCTGGCGACCTGGCGGGCTGGCTGCAGCTGGTGACGACCGAGGACCTCAAGGGCCTCGCGGGAACGTCTTCCGGGTCGGGCAACATGCCATCCTTCGCGGTTCCTTCGGCTGGTGACGGACCCGGCTTCAAGGCGGCCCTGGAGGAAGCCGGCATCACGCTCCAGATGGCCGGTACCGAACAGCATGACGGCGCCGACGCCTATCACCTCACGGTCGCGATCGAATCGACGAAGCTCCTTGCCAACAAAGCCTTGGACTCGGTCAGCCGCGCCCAACTCGACGAGATGTCGACCGCCCTGAAGTCCGTGACCCTGTCCGGCGACCTGTGGGTCGACAAGGCCTCAAACCGAATCGTCGAATTCGACGGCCACGCTGCATCGACGGCTGATTCGAAGCAGAGTGGAACGCTTACGATCAAGATCGGCAGCCCCGACGGAAGCGTCTCGACCGCTGCCCCGAGCTCGTTCCTGGTGGTCCCGTTCAAGTCCATCGTCACGAACGTGATGTCGCTGGTCGGCCAGGGCCTCACAGGCGGCTGACCCGCGAATCTCCATCCCGGATGAATCAATCGACCCCCGGCGACTGCCGGGGGTCGAGTCATTTCAGTTGGTGAGCCCGGAAGGACTTGAACCTTCAACACAGTGATTAAGAGTCACTTGCTCTGCCATTGAGCTACGGGCCCGAGCCGGGAGGATACCCCAAGAGCACCGATGGGTGCCACAAGCCGGTGGGTGCCGGGTCAGGCCCTGCCCACGAGCAAGACCCGCTGCCCGTTCACGGAACCAGCCTCGGGCGAGGAGAGCCAGTCGAGCGCCGACGCAATTTCGTCCGGCCGCGTGTGGGTGGGCTTCGTGTCCCCGATCGTCCGGACGAGGACCACGTTCGCGGTGGCCGTTGTGCCGGCGAATTCGCGCGCGGTGATCAGTGTGAGCGTCTCGACGGCGCCCTTCGATACGGCGTACGGACCAATGCCGGCCACGGGCGCACCGGCCAGCGGCGTGGATACGGTGACGATCCGCCCGTTCTCGGCGGCGCGAATATCGGGCAGGAAGGCGCGAAGGACGTGGAACGACGTCCAGAAGTTCAGCTCGAAGAGATCGCGCCAGAGCGACTCCTCGGCATCCTCGAGGGTCGTGCCACCGGCGTAGCCGCCGATGAGGTGCAGGAGCACTGTCGGCGCGCCGAGCTGCGATCTCACCGCTTCGGCCGCAGCGCGGGCACCGGCCTCGGTCCCCAGGTCCCCTGCAATTCCTGCATGCGGTCGATTGCCCACATGCGGCAGTGACGACGCCAGCGCTTCCACCTCGCCGACGTCCCGGGCAAAGAGGGCGAGGCGGTCGCCGCGCCCGGCGAAGGACCTCGCGACCGCCGGCCCGAGCTTGCCGGTGGCACCGGTGATGACGACGATCCGCTCGGCCATGTCGGCTGGACCCCTCTCCCTTGTCAGCAGTTACGTCCCGCGGCAGCACGCCGGGTGACTTGACGGCTGGCGCCACAATGCCAGATCAAGGCGCCTGGCGACTGGCGCACGATGAGCCAAGCCCGGATCGGAGCGAGGTCAGCAAGGCCTGGGCCACCTGGCCCGGGTCCTTTGCGCCCGCGGTTGATCGACTCGCGGGTCGTGATCGGTATGCAACGTCGGCCGCCATCTCCGAGGCTGTCTACGACCAGTCAGTCCGGTTGGTTGTCGATCTGGGCCCGCTGGAGGTGCCCGGAGAAGTCGACGTAGATCGACTTCCACTCGGTGTACGACTCGATGGCCGCATGGCCGGCCTCGCGGTGGCCGTTGCCGGTTTCCTTCCAGCCGCCGAACGGCAGATGCGTTTCGGCGCCCGTGGTGCCCGCGTTCACGTAGACGATCCCCGCCTCGAAGTCCCGCATCGCCCGGAACGCCGCGTTGACATCCCGCGTGAAGATCGATGCTGACAGGCCATAGCGCGTCTGGTTGAGAGCCGTGACGGCAGCCTCGAAGTCGTCGACCGGGATGACCGACAGGACCGGCCCGAAGATCTCCTCCTGACCGATTCGGTCCATTGGTGCGACGCCGGCGAAGATCGTCGGATTGAAGAAGTTGCCGTGGGCAAGGTCACCGGTCGTGGCTGCGGTCCCGCCAATCACGAGCTCGCCTTCCGCCCGGCCGATACCCACGTATCGATCGACCTTCTCCATGGCCCCGGGGTTGATGAGCGGACCGACATCGACGCCCGCGTCCAATCCGTAGCCTAGCTTGAGGGTCTTCGTGCGCCCCTCGAGGCGCTCCAGCAGCGGCTCGGCGACCGCGCGCTCCACGATCACCCGCGAGCAGGCCGTGCAGCGCTGGCCCGTGGTACCGAAGGCGGACCACAAGATCCCGTCCGCGGCGAGGTCGAGGTCGGCGTCGCGCAGGACGACGACGCCATTCTTGCCGCCGAGTTCGAGTGACAGCCGCTTGAGTCGTCGCCCTGCCCGCTCGGCGATGTGCTTGCCGGTCACGGACGAACCCGTGAACGAGATCACCGGCACATCCGGCGAGTCGACGATCGTGTCCCCGACTGCCGCTCCGGATCCAGTGACGAGATTGACCGTGCCGGCCGGGAACCCGGCCTCGGCCATCAGCTCGACCAGCAAGGTCGCGCAATGGGGCGTATCGCTGCTCGGCTTGAACACGACGGTGTTGCCGGTCACGAGCGCGGGCATCATCTTCCAGCACGGGATGGCAATCGGAAAGTTCCACGGCGTGATGATTCCCGCGACGCCGATCGGCTGGCGGATGCTCATCGCCCACTTATCGGGCAACTCGGAGGGCACCGTGTCGCCGAACATCCGACGACCCTCGCCGGCCATCAGGTAGGCGATGTCGATGCCCTCCTGGACGTCACCGCGCGCCTCGGCGATGACTTTGCCCATCTCGCGGGTCATCGCGCGGGCCAGGCGCTCCTTGTGCTGTGCCATCAGCTCCGCGAACCGGTACATGATCTCGCCGCGCTTCGGGGCGGGCAGGGATCTCCAGGCTGGAAACGCCATTTCGGCGGCCTTGATGGCCATCGCGGTGTCGGCCGCTGTTCCTGCTTCGAACGTCCCGACGACATCCCGACGGTCGGCCGGGTTCAGACTCTGGAAGGTCCCGCCGGTGATGCCTGCGACCCAGGAACCGGCAATGAACAGTCGGTGCGATGGTGGTGCGGGAGGAGTCATCTCAGGCATGCGGCGAAGCATACCGTTCGCCAGGGGTCATGAGACCGAAGGATCTCTAGGTCGCCGTCCTTGACTTGCGGGCTGCCTTCTTGCGCCCAAAGCCGAACTCGCCGATCCGGCGCCGGACGAGCGGGAGCCAGATCAGTCCGCCGCCGACCTGGGCCATGATCGCGAAGAGGACGAGCACGAGCAAGCTGCCCACCGTCGCGGTGCCCACGGCCCATGTCCCCATCCCGAGGCTGTTCAGCACTGCTGCTGCGAGGTCGGCTCCCGCAGCATCCATGCCGCCACCGGATCCACCGGATCCTCCAGCAAGGGCTACGGTCCCCTGGCCGAAGGCAGGGGGCGCACTTGATGCCGTCGGTCGCGGCGTAGGAGTGTCCGACGCTTGCGGTGGTCCGCTGGCGCCGGGATCCGGCGTCGGGTCGCCGCTACCGGTGGGGGTCGGCTCCGGGGACGCAGATGGCGCGGTCGTCGCGGTTGGGCTTGGGCTTGTCGGCGTCGGTCTCGGCGTAGGCGATGGGGTTCGGGTGGGCGATGGGGTTCGGGTAGGGGCGGGCGTCGGGGTCGGCGCGGGCGTCGGGGTCGGTGCTGGCGTCGGGGTCGGGGTGGGCGGTGGAGTTGGGGTGGGCGCTGCCGCAATCACCATCGGAATCGGCACGGGACTTCCGTACGCGCTGCCGCAGTCCGGCTTGCCGAATTCATTGGTGTTCCAGTTGTGGACGCCCGCCGAACCCGGCAGGACCGTGACGGTAACCACCAACTGGTCGAGATTCGGTGCTCCAGTCAGCCGGTTGGAGTCGGACGCGGCCTGAAGCGTCACCGACGCTCCGCTGTGAGTCGCAGACCAGCTAAGTCCACGGCTGACCGACTTGACAGAGACGGCAAGGATCGTGAATTCACCGGGGATCGAGATCTTGACGCAGCCGATGGCCTCGCCACCCCCGCTGCTTGTCGAAAGATTCACGATCGACACGTTGACGTCGGTGGCCGTGCCAGCCACGACGACTGCCTTGTCTCCGCTCACGGCCCAGGCCTGGGCCGCATAAGAGCTCGGTGGCCGTGCGATCTCAAGGATCAGGAGGGCGAGGACAAGGAGCGCGGAGCGACGGAAAGTCGTCATCCGCCGCATGGCTCAGGCCACCTGCGTACTTGGGACCCAGAGTCCGGGCCCGGAAGGCTTCTCGCCGGGCATCGGAGCGTCCGGGGCCGTCTCGATACCCTCGATGAAGGCGGTAACGAGACGCTCGTCCAGCTGCGTGCCGGCGGCATCGCCGAGCCGGGCGAGCGCGATCTGAAAGCCCATCGCCTTGCGGTACGGGCGGGTCGTCGTCATTGCCGAAAATGCGTCCGCTATGGCGAGGATGCGAGCGACAAGTGGGATTTCCTCACCCGCGAGCTCATCGACGTAACCGCGCCCGTCCCACCGTTCGTGGTGATGTCGAATTCCGGCTCGTACCAGATCCACGTGCGGCACATTACGGACGATCGATTCGCCCAGCGTTACGTGCTCCTTGACGATCCGCTGCTCTTCCTCGTTGAGTCGGCCGGGCCTTCGCAGAATCGCGTCCGGAATCGCGATCTTGCCGATATCGTGAAGCAGGCCCGCAGCCGTGATCCCGGCAATGAATTCTTCGTCGAGCCCAATCCGTCGCGCCAGGAACGCCGAATAGCGGGAGACGTCTTCCGAGTGACGTCGCGTGTAGCGATCCTTGGTGTCGACAGCGAACACGAGGCCCTGAAGCACATCGAACGTGCGCTGTTCAGGAGTCGCCCCGGCTCGCTCGCTGGCAACGAGCACCTCGCCGCCGCCGCTGACTTTCGCCTCGGCGAGGACAACGGCGACGACTGAGAGGAGCTCGGTCACCGACGTCGCATCTGCGGGGAACGCCGCGATGGCCCCGGACATGCTGATTGGCAGTCGCTCGCTCGAGTCGATCTCGAGGTCCTGGTCCGTAAGGGACAGTCGCGCGGCAGTGAGATACGGCGCAAGCTCGGTCGGTTCAAGGCCGCTGGCGACGACGAGGAATTCGTCCGGACCATAGCGCCCGATAGTCGCACCGGGGGGAAGGGATGCCTGCAGGGTCTTCGCGAGTTGGAGCAGGGCGACGTCGCCCGCCTCATGCCCGTGGGTGTCGTTGACATTGCGGAAGTTGTCGAGGTCCAGCAGTGCCACCGAGATCGTTGTGCCGGCACGACGCGCGGTCTCGATGGCGAGGGCGAGGGCTCCGACCATGGCCCCGTGGTTCGGCAGGCCGGTCAGGGCGTCCAGGTGCGTTGCCTCGATCAATTGCAGGGTCTGGCGCGTGATGCGCATCTGTGCGGCCCGGAAGACAAGGAGCAGCAGCAGACCGACGATCGCGGCCGCGCTGAGGATCAACACCAGGACTTCGTTCCGAGTCTTCTCGATGGCGAGGAGGATCGGGGCTGCATCACGCCAGATGGCGACGACGCCCTGAACCTCACCACTCGGGGCCACAAGAGGAAAGTAGACTCGGATCAAGTCGCCGCTCGCAACGGAGAGCCCCGCGCCCTCGGTCATCCCACCGGCGCTGATGAACGCCGATTGCGCGTACTTGGTGGAGATCGCGAGAGCAAAGTCGCCTGAGTGCGGAGCGGACTCCCCGCGCACGGTCGGGTCACTCGACAGGCGGATCGTCCCATCCGGGCTGCGAATTTCGACCAGCAGGATTTCGGAGGCTGCTGCGATCGACTCCAAGCCATGCTCGACCGTCGCCGTATGGTCCGCTGACGCCGAACCGTTGAGATCTCCGGTAGTCACGAGGCCATTCACGAACGTTCGTACCGTCGCGGCATCGCTGCTGATAATCGCAGTCGTCGCAGCGGTCGTGACGCTCTGGGCCACGAGGTACGTCTGGAACACTGCCGTGACCCCAACGATCACGACGAATATCCCGAAAACGATCATGAGGAGTATCGGTCTGGGTACGCGCGGACGCGCGCCGAAGGGCAGGCGCGGCGCCGCGACGTCCATGACGGTCGTGGTCATGTGCAGAAACGTACGGTTCGGGGCGGGCGCCCGCCACAAGTCAATGGTCCCGGTCGCGGCAGGACCCACTGGCTGATCAGGCCGCTGATTCCACCGCCATCGCGACCGAACCGCCGCCGCCCAGGCACAGCGTGGCGAGGCCATATCGTCCCTCGCGGCGTCGGAGCTCGTGGAGGAGCGTTGCGACGATGCGCGCGCCCGAAGCCCCGATCGGGTGACCGAGAGCGACGGCACCGCCGTTGACGTTCACCTTCGACCAATCAAAGCCGAGTTCCCGTCCGTCGGCCAGCGTCTGGGCGGCGAATGCCTCGTTGATCTCGATCAAGTCGAAATCCCCGATGCTCATCTGCGTTCGCTCCAGCAGGCGACGAACACCGGCGATCGGGGCAAGGAACAGCCACTTCGGGGCGACCTCGGCCTGGGCATAACCGACGATCCGGGCGAGCGGCTTCAGCCCGAGCTGCTCGACGGCACGCTCGCTGGCGATGACCGTCGCGGCGGCACCGTCGGTGATCCCGGGTGCGTTGCCGGCCGTCACGGTTCCGACGTCAGCGGTTCCGCGATCCTCACCGTCAGGCAGCGCGAAGGTCGGCTTGAGCCGGGCGAGCGCTTCGATTGACGTATCGCGGCGCGGGCTCTCGTCCGTATCGACGATGGTCTCGCGACCCTTCGCATCGCGGATGGTCACGGGTGCTATCTCGTCGGCGAACCTGCCTTCGTCGATGGCGGCGATGGCACGCCGATGGCTCTCGAGCGCGAACGCGTCCTGATCCTCGCGGCTCACCTGGTTGCTGATGGCGACGCGCTCCGCGTGCGTGCCCATGTGGCAGTTCTCGATCCCGCACCAGAGGCCGTCATGCACCGTTGCGTCGATCAGCGCCGCGTCACCGAGCCGGAGGCCGAATCTGGCGCCCGGCAACAGGTACGGCGCCATGTTCATGCTCTCCATGCCGCCCGCCACCGCGATCTCGGAATCGCCGGCCCGGATCTCGGCCGCTGCGAGCATGATCGCCTTCAGGCCCGAGCCGCAGACGCGATTGATCGTCGTGGCCGAGGTCGTGTCCGGCAGTCCGGCGAGCAGCGCCGCCTGGCGGGCCGGCGCCTGACCGGCACCTGCCTGGAGGACCTGGCCCATGAGCACCTCGTCGATCGGCGTGCCTTCGGGCAGTCCGGCCCGCTCGAACGCGGCGCGAATGGCCACCCCTCCCAACTGCACGGCCGGCGTGGTGGAGAGCACGCCGCCGAACTTGCCGATCGGCGTTCGCGCTGCGCTGACGATGTAGACATGCCCGTTCGGGCCCGAGGAAGTCTGGGTCATGGCATCGATCGTACACCGCGAGGCGTAAGGCGCCGGACCCGAGCCCGGGCGCCGGACCCGACCTAGGGCGCCGGACCCGACCTAGGGCGCCGGACCCGACCTAGGGCGCCGGACCCGAGCCAGGGCGCGACACGGCCCTCCAGCGGCTGCCCTAGCCCCTCGCGCGTTCCAGAACCGCGTCAGCGACGATGACCCGATGGACCTGGTTGGTGCCCTCGTAGATCTGGGCGCCCTTGGCGTCGCGCATGAGCCGCTCGATGCCGGTCTCCCTGGAATAACCGCTCGCGCCGAACAGCTGGACCGCGTCGGTTGCCACCCGCATCGCGGCGTCAGAGGCGGTCCACTTCGCGAGCGACGACAGCTCCCCGATCGGCTCGCCGCGGTCCTTGGCCCGAGCCGCCTCGTGGGTAATGGCACGGGCCGCAGCCACCTCCCGGGCCATTTCGGCGACCATGAAGCGGAGCCCCTGAAGCTCGGCCAGCGGCGCGCCGAATGCCGATCGCTGGTGCAGGTACTGAGCGGCCTGTTCCGTGGCAGACCTCGCCAGGCCCACGCAGGCCGACGCGATCGAAATTCGGCCCTCGGCCAGCGCCGACAGCGCGATCTTGTAGCCCTGTCCTTCGTCGCCGAGCCGCCGCGCGACCGGAATGACGGCGCCGTCCAGGATCAGCTCGGCCGCCGGGCATGACCGGATGCCCATCTTCTTCTCGTGGGCGCCGAACCCGAAGCCGGGGATCCCCTTCTCCACGAGGAATGCAGTGATTCCCTTCGGGCCGAGGGACAAGTCGATCGTTGCAAACACGAGGTAGCGGTCCGCCTCGGGCGCGTTCGTGATCCAGATCTTGGTCCCGTGGAGGCGATAGGCGGCGACATCCGCGGCCGCGGCCCCGGCCGAAAGCTCTGCACCGGCTGCGTCCATGCGAACCGCACGCATGCGGAGCGCGCCGGCATCGGAACCGGCATGGGGCTCGGTCAGGCAGAACGCGCCGAGGGCCTCGCCGGCCAGCATCGGCCCGAGCCAGTCGCGGTGCTGTTCCTCGCTCCCGAACGTGACCACGGGGTACTGGCTGAGGATGTGCACGGACAGGGTCACGGCCGAGGCCATTTCGGCAGCCCCGAGTTCCTCCATGACCAGCGCCCAGCCGAGGTAGCTGAATCCGGCTCCGCCGATCGACTCCGGGAGTGGCGCGGCCGTCAGACCGAGCTCCCCCATCCGGCTGAACAGCGAGCGATCGAAGCGCTGCTCCTCATCGCGCTCGACCGCACCCGGTGCGATCTCGCGCTGCGCGAATTCGCGCGCTGTGTCGCGCAGGAGGCGCTCCTCGTTCGTGAGGCCGCCCGGACCCAAAGACCCGGCCATCGGAGTCACGTGCTCAGGCCCGCGGGTAGGTATGGAACCCGCGACCCGTCTTCTGGCCGAGATGCCCCGCCGCAACCAGCTCCACGAGGTTCGCTGGCGGCTTGAAGTGCTCCTGCCCGAAGCCCTCGTACAGGACGTTCATCACATTCAGGCAGACATCCAGGCCGATGAAATCGGCCAACTCCAGCGGGCCCATCGGGTGATTGAGGCCGACCTTCGCGCCGGTATCGATGTCGGCGGCGCTGCCAGTCCCGTCCTCGAGTGCGTGCATCGCCTCGGCGAGGAGCGGCATGAGGATCCGGTTCACGATGAACCCGGGTCGGTCGGCCGAGACGATGAGCTTCTTGCCGAGCGCCTCGGTCAGACCGCGGATCGTCTGCTCCGTCGCGTCGGTCGTCGCCGATCCCCGGATCAACTCGACGAGCGGCATGACCGGCACAGGGCTGAAGAAGTGCATCCCGACGAACCGCTCACGCCGCGCCGGGGTAACCACCGAAGCCAGCGTGTCGATCGAGATGGAGCTGGTGTTCGAGGCAAAGATCGTCGCCGGAGGGGCGATCGCGTCGATTTCCCGCCACAGCGTCTGCTTGACCTCGACGTCCTCGAAGACCGCCTCGACGACGAGGTCGGCCGTCGCTGCTTCCGCGAAGTCCGACGTTGCCGTCACGCGTCCAATGATCTCGTCGCGTGCCGCCGCGTCCAGCTTGCCCTTGGCGACTGCCCGATCGAGGTTGGCCGCAATCCGCTCGCGGCCCGCTTCGGCGCGTGCCGGATCAGGCTCATAGAGCGTCACCTGGCGACCGATGGCCGCGTGCACCTGTCCGATTCCGTGGCCCATCAGCCCTGCGCCGGCCACAAAGACATGATCGATACCCATGCGATGAGTCTACCTGCGGCCGCCTCCGGCGGTGGGTGCGAGGCGAGGGCGCGGGTCGTGCGAGCCCCTGGTGGCACGAAGGCACTGGGTGCGTTCCTGGCCCCCAGGCGTCCGGGCCCTCTCCCGTACCAGGACTTCACATCCTATTCCAAGAAGAACTACGGAACGGCAAACCATGCTGGAACGGCGCGTCGGCCGAGCAATTGCAGTCGTCGATGCCTTCCAGGACAGCACCGCATGCCTACTTGGCATATTTCGTGGCTTCAGACCACTCAGAGGCCCGAATTCCATCGCATGTGCCGTCCGCCAAGCCTTCTTGGAATACGGCGGCCAGCGGGGACGCAGATAGCGGGGACGCAGATAGCGCGTCGCGGTTCAATCCCTCAGCGACGCGAGCAGCCGATCCACCGCGGCGAACGGGTCCAGTTCATGCTCCGCGACCCGGCGCAGCACCGCCTCCGTAGCCTCGCGCCGATCCGGTTCGTTGAGCGACGCTCGAATCCGATCCGACAGGATCGCCCAGACCTGCGCATGGGCACGCGCGAGGCGCGCAGCGGACCCTGGGTCGGAACGCCCGACAGTCCGATGGCGATCAAGTGCCGCGAGGAGCTCCGGGATGCCCTGGCCGGTCGTTGCAGTGGTAATCAAGACCTCGGGCTGCTTCGGTCGCGGGCGCGGAGCTGGGGCCGGATGCACGCGCGAAGAGGTGGCCGTCGATCCCCCGTCCTCGCCGTGATGCGCCTTGTCGGCCGCACCCACGCGCGCCACGGCAACGAGCATCGCTCGAAGTTGCGAGGCGGTCCGTTGCGCCCCCGGACGATCGCCCTTATTCACGACGACGATGTCGGCGACCTCGAGCAATCCCGCCTTGATCGCCTGGACCTCGTCACCCATCTCGGGCGCCTCGAGCACGACGGTGGTGTCGGCCGCCGCGGCCACCTCGACCTCGCTCTGGCCCGTCCCAACCGTCTCGAGCAGGACGAGATCGAAGCCACACGCATCCATCACCGCCGCGGCGGCAGCAGAGGTCGATGCCAGGCCGCCGGCATGGCCGCGGGATGCCATCGAACGGATGAACACATCGGGATCGGACGCATATGCCTGCATCCGCACCCGGTCGCCGAGCAACGCCCCGCCGGTGATGGGACTCGATGGGTCGACGGCCACGACGCCGACGACCCGGCCGCCAGCGCGGGCTTGGGCGATCAACGCGGCTACGAGCGTGGACTTACCCGCGCCCGGCGCTCCGGTGATGCCGACGACATGGGCCTTGCCCGCCAGCGGATAGAGGACGCGCATGGCCGCCTCTGCAAGCGGAGTCCGATTCTCGACCGCGGTCAGGAGCCGGGCCAGCGCCCGTCGATCGCCCGTGGTCGCAGCGTCCGTGAAGTCGCGGGCACGTGCCACCGTGTCCATGGGGTCCGTCGGCGGCACGCCGTGCGTGCCCACTCAGTCGCGGGCGCGAACGTTCGCGCGCAGAAAGTCGGCGACCTCGGCGATGGTGGTCCCCGGCCCGAAGATCCCGGATACCCCAAGTTCGCGCAACGCAACGGCGTCATCGTCCGGGATGATCCCGCCGAGCACCACCATGACGTCGTCAAGGCCGCTTTCGCGAAGGATCTTGGTGATTCGCGGGACGAGGGTCATATGCGCGCCGGAAAGGATGGACAGGCCCACGACGTCGACGTCTTCCTGGAGGGCCGCGGTCGCGACCATCTCGGGCGTCTGGCGCAGGCCGGTGTAGACGACCTCGAATCCCTCGTCCCGCAGGCCGCGCGCGAGGACTTTGGCTCCGCGGTCGTGGCCGTCGAGCCCGGGTTTGGCGATAAGGACCTTGATCGGTGCGTCCGTCATGGCGCGATTGTAGGCGTCGGCAGGTGGCTCACGGCGTCGGCGGCCGACGATCGAGATGACTGAAGAACTCGGCGCGGGTCCGGTCGCGGGAACGGAACAGGCCGAGAACGGCCGAGGTCGTCATCACCGTTCCCGGCTTCCGGATGCCGCGCATCACCGCGCACAGGTGATTCGCCTCAACAACGACGCCGACGCCCTGCGGATCAAGGCGCGCGTTGAGGAAGTCCGCGATCTCCTGCGTCATCCGCTCCTGGATCTGCAGGCGGCGCGCGAACATCTCCACGATTCGCGGGATCTTGGACAGCCCGATCACCCGGCCGCGCGGGATGTACGCAACCGCCGCGGTTCCGAAGAACGGCAGCAGATGGTGCTCGCATAGCGAGTAGAACGGAATGTCCTTGACGACGACCATCTCCGAGTAGTCGACATCGAAGATCGCCCCGTTGACCAGCCGATCCGGATCGACGTGGTAGCCCGCGGTCAGCTCGGCGTACATCCGATGGACGCGGTCCGGCGTGCCGCGCAACCCGTCGCGCGTCGGGTCCTCACCGATCTCGAGGAGGATGTCCCGAACCGCTTCCTCGACCCGATCGGCCCCGCCCTCGATGCGGTCGCTCAAATGGACGGCCGACCCGTTCCCGGAACCGGGCCGCGAGACGGAGCCTTCGATCGGGGCGGCCAGGGCGGCTTCGTCCGATTCGCCGATCTCCGTCTCGATCTCGGCAACGAGCTTGCGTACCGCATCCGGCAAGTTCCTGGTCATTCCGCGCTCCTCATGCCGGTAGCCGCCTGGCCCGAGCCGGTTCCCGGATCGTACGACCGTCCGTCGGCTCCGCGCAGCCAGGCGCGGGCATTCTCACCGAGCGAAGCCCGGTGATACCCGCCCTCCTGGAGGACCACGAGCCGCCGCCCGAGGTTTGCGACTCGTCGGCCGATCTCGTGATACGCAGGGGTCGTCAGGGCGAACGTGCCGATCGGGTCTTCGCGATAGGTGTCAAACCCGAGGGAGACGACCAGCACATCGCCGGGGGTCTCATCGATGGCTTCGAGGGCACGGTCGATCGCCTCGAGATAGGGCTCGTCGCCGGTGCCGGCCGGAAGAGGCTGATTGAAATTCGACCCCGCGCCCGACCCCTCGCCCGTCTCGTCCGCATAGCCGAGGAAGAACGGATAGAGGTGCGCCGGATCGGCGTGGATCGAGGCGTACAGGACATCACCCCGGCGCCAGAAGATCTGTTGCGTTCCATTGCCGTGGTGGACATCGACGTCCAGGATCGCGACGCGCTCGCCGGTCTGGCGGACGATCGAATCGGCGGCGATTGCCGCGTTGTTGAAGAAGCAGTAGCCACCGGCCATCGCTCGAGCCGCGTGATGGCCGGGCGGCCGGCACAACCCATAGACGGCCTGCTCACCGCCATCGAGGACGAGGTCCACCGCGGTAAGAGCCACGTCAACGGCGCCTCGCGCGGCGCCCCACGTGCCATCGACCAGCGGATTGCTGCTATCCAGCCCATACCAGCCCGTGCGCCCACCGATCGCCGCCGGTTCGCGGAGGCGAGCCAGGGCTTCGTCGCTCATGCCCTCGAACATCGCGCGAACGGGATACGTGTCGGCGACGAGGAACGACCGATCAATCTTCTGATCTCGAGCGTCCGCCCAGGCGGTCTCGACGAACCGCACGAGGCCAGGATCGTGAACGGCCAGGATCGGGTCCAGTCCGTGTTCGGTCGGCCCAACCAGCTCGAACCCGCCATCGGTCTCGAGGGAGCGACGAATGTTCTCGGCCCGCTCCGTGACCTCGTTGGCCGCGATCGCGATCCCCAGATACGTTTCATGGGTCACGTCGTGACCCAGATGCGCGGACGTATACACGGCTTTCATGGTCGGCATCCTACCCGCTCGCGGTCGGCGGGATCGGCGGCGTAATCGGGGCCGTCGCCGTCGGCCGCGCCCCGGCTACGATGGGAGGAGCATGTCGAAACGCCCCCGAGGCTCCCGCCGCCCCGCCGAACCGTCGGCCGACGGCTTTGCCGATCTCGTGGATCGGGCGATTGCTACCATCCCGTCGCCCTTCCATGAGGCCCTCTCCGAAGTAGCGATCGTCATCGACGACTGGCCGAGCGACGATCAATTGCTCGACAACGGCCTGTCGCTCGACGACGACCTGTACGGTCTGTACGAAGGAGTACCGAGAACCGAGTTTCAGGCCGATTGGCTGATGGTCCCGAACCGGATCACGCTGTTCCGGATGCCGCTCCAGGAGGACTTCCCAGACGCGGACGCTCTCGCCGACGAGGTCCGGATCACCGTCATCCACGAACTCGCCCACCACATGGGGATCGATGATGACCGGCTCGAGGAGCTGGGCATCGGCTGAGGGCGCCGCCTGCCCGCTCGCCCGCGGAACCGGACGCACAGGTCAGGCGCGCCCGCGTCCGCCTCGCGCTCGAGTCCGCCTCACGCTCAACCGAGCTGGTCGGCCCTCGCGATCAACTCGCCGAGACGATCGACCTGGATGTTGCCGCCCGACAGGACGACCGCGACCGTTTCACCGGCTCGAATCGGAACGCGGCCGGCCAGTGTTGCTGCCAGCGCCGCGGCACCGGCCGGTTCGAGGACCTGCTTCATCCGCTCGAGCGCGAAGCGCAGGCCGCCAAGGATGAGCTCGTCATCGATGAGGATCACGTCCTCGACCAGCACGCTGATCATCGCCAGCGGGAGGACGCCGGCAAACGGTGCGTTGAGGCC
Organism: Chloroflexota bacterium; assembly: GCA_039933295.1. Taxonomy (GTDB): domain Bacteria; phylum Chloroflexota; class Limnocylindria; order Limnocylindrales; family CSP1-4; genus UBA5189. Next base: position 61,719 of record JBDTOJ010000077.1, on the reverse strand, counting down.
ATCGGCGACGCTCACCGGCGTGATCGGAACGGGCGAGCCTGCTGCCAGCCCCTGACTCATGGCGTCACTTCCGGTCGGCTCGACGCCGTAGATCCGGGCCGAGGGGCGCACGCCCTTCACGGCGGCCGCGATCCCTGCGATCAGTCCGCCGCCGCCGATCCCGACGACCACGACATCGACCTCGGGCAAATCCTCGACGAGCTCCAGACCGGCAGATCCATGGCCCGCGATGACATCCGGATCGTCGAACGGGTGGCAGAAGACCAGACCCTCCTCGGCCCGAATACGCTCCATCGCGTCGAATGTGCGTCCGACGTCGTCGCCCTCGAGGACGACCCGTGCGCCGTATCCGGCCGCGGCGGCGGCCTTCGATGGGTTTGCGGCAGCAGGCATCACGACCGTCACGGGTACGCCGAGCGCGGCACCGGCAAACGCATATCCCTGAGCGGCATTCCCGGCGGAGACCGTGATGATCCCGCGACGCCGCTCGTCAGGCGTCAGTCGAGCGACCCGAGCCGTCATCCCGCGCGCCTTGAACGAGCCGGTCTTCTGGAGATGTTCCGCCTTCAGGTAGACGCGGTCCCCTGCCAGCCGCGCGCCGGTCGCCGCAGTCACGACGCGACCCGCCGCGAGCGACGTAAGGGTCGGCGTCCGATGGACGCGCTCGGCCACGATCGGCCGCACGGCCTGGACGGCTGCAAGATTGACGAGGTCAAGGGTGGCCACCACTGGAGGATACGGGAGCTGCAATTGTAACGGAGATCACTTGCGTAATTGCGCAAGCGCTGCAATACTCTGGGGGACATGGCAACATCACCCACGCTCACGAACGAGGATGCGTACCAGCGCACGGCCGTCATCGGCCGGGCCCTGGCGGATCCAAAGCGCCTGTGCGTGCTCGAATCGCTGGCAGGCGGCGAGGTATCGGTCAGCGACCTCTCGACGCGCGTCGGTTGCCAGGTCCCCAACATGAGCCAGCACCTCGCCGTCCTTCGGTCGGCTGGGTTGGTCACCTCTCGGCGCGACGGCAGCACCGTCTATTACCGGCTCGCGGATCCACGGGTCCTCGAGGCGTACCGCCTCATTCAGATGATCGCCCGATGACGGCGATCGAGTTGTACCCGCCGCGCGGGAGAAAGGACTACCGATGGCGCTGATGCACGCCACGGACGCCACGTTCGAGGAGCTCGTTCTCAAGGCCGACAAGCCGGTCATCGTCGACTTCTGGGCCGCCTGGTGCGGACCTTGTCGCATGGTGGCACCCGAGCTCGAGAAGCTGGCGATCAAGTACGAGGGATCCGTCGACGTGGTCAAGGTCGATGTCGACGCGAACCCCCAGACCCAGCGAGCGTTCAACATCATGAGCCTGCCGACGGTCGCGTTCTTCGCGCCCGGCAAGCAGCCCATGGGCGTCGTCGGGTTCCGGCCGGCCGAGCAGCTCGAGGCCCAGTTCGGTCTCGATGCGTACACCAAGGCGGCAACGCCCGCGGTCACGCCTGAGGCCTGACCGCCGGAGCGCCGCGAAGCGCTCGATGCAAGGCTCCTCCGCCGCAACGGCCCCGGTCACGCCGGGGTCGTTGTGTGTCCGGGGTCAGCTCTGGTCGGCCCGTCGATGCGCCGCACCGAACCAGGCGACGATCCGGTCCCTGGCATGACCGTCGAGGACCGCGGGGCGAAACGCCACCCACTCGGGTCCCATGGGAGATGCCGACGCGTCGGGCGTGTTTCGGGCGGCTGCGCCGATGTCGCGCCCGATTCGGAACGAGGCCGTTCCGTCCTCAACTGTCACGATCGAGTGGCCGCCGGCGGCCCACGCAAAGCCCCTGTCTCGCGGGGTTGACGTCACCCCGTCCAGCGTCGACGCGACCTCCTCGAGCAACGGCACGAGTTCGATCGAGGTGCCCGTCCCCTCTTCGTGGCTCGGGTCGGTCATTCGAACGAGCCGAGGATGGCCTCGAGATCGGCCGCGTGGTCCGCGTAGTGGTCGATCGTCTCGTCGATGAATGTCTTGATGTTCGCGGGATGCTTGACCCAGCGCGACTCTGGCACGACGGTCAGGTGCCCACGGAGATCCCCAGGAACCGATGCCATGCGACTTCGCACTTCGTCGAGCGACAGCCCGCGCCACTCGGTCGTGATGTCCTCGTTCATTCCATCGCCGCGCTCATTCCAGAGGGCATCGAGGCGAGCGATCGAAGGACTCGATTCGCCGACCGCAAGGTCTTTTGCGACGGCAAGCGCCCAGCCCTGCCAGGCCACGAGGTGGGCGATGAGATCGCGAGCGGACCAGCCGTGGGCGCCGTCGACCGGTTCGTCCATGTGCTCGTCCGGGACCGCGGCGAGCGCCTCGAATGGGCGCCAGGCATCGCGCTCTTCTTCCAGGAACTCCAGGGCGTTGAGGTACATGGGACTCCTCGATGGCCGGCTTGGTGGTAGCTCAGACCGCGACCGGCTCGCGATATTCGCCAAAGACTGCCCGGAGCACCGAACACTGCTCCCCGAGCGTGGCGTAGGCCTCGGCGCAGCGAAGGAAGTGGGGCATGAGGTTGGAATCGCTTGATTCCGGGCGCGCAGCTGCCTCGCTGAGGCCACGGAGCGCGGCCTCGACGGCGGCCGGGTCCCGATCTCGTCGGGTCCGACCAAGGCGTTCCAGGTGTCGCTCGAATGAGCCGGCCGGAACGGCGAGCACCGGCACCCGAGTCGTCTCCGATGCATCGACGTTGGTGTTGACGCCGACGATCCGGCGTGATCCCTCGTCAAATTCGCGCTGGAAGCGGTAGGCAGCGTCGGCAATCTCGCGCTGCGGATAGCCCTCGCGGATCGCGGCGACCATCCCGCCGCGCCGGTCGATCTCGTCGAGGTACCGCCAGACCTCACGCTCGACGTCATTCGTGAGTGATTCCACGAACCATGAACCGCCGAGCGGGTCGACCACGGATGCGACTCCCGTTTCCTCGGCGATCACCTGCTGCTGGCGGAGCGCGAGGAGAGCGGCCGCGGCAGTCGGGACCGCGAGTGCCTCGTCATACGCGTCCGTGTGGAGGGACTGGGTGCCGCCGAGGACCGCGGCAAGTGCCTGTGTCGCGACACGAGTCAGATTGTTGAGTGGCTGCTGCGGGGTGAGCGATACGCCGGCCGTCTGGGTATGGAAACGCATCCACGTCGAGCGCTCGTTCTCCGCCCGGTAGCGCTGGGACATCAGCTTCCACCAGATCCGGCGGCTCGCCCGGAACTTGGCGATCTCCTCGAAGAAATCGCTGTGGGAGTTGAAGAAGAAGCTCAGGCGCGGAGCGAAGTCGTCGACGCGCAGCCCGCGAACCAGGGCTGCCTCGACGTAGGCCATGCCGTCCGCGATCGTGAAGGCCAGTTCCTGGACGGCCGTCGACCCGGCTTCGCGGATGTGGTAGCCGGAAATCGAGACGGTATTCCAGCGCGGCATCTCGAGCGTTCCGAACTCGATCGTGTCGGTGACCAGTCGCATCGATGGCTCGGGCGGAAACAGGAATTCCTTCTGGGCCACGAATTCCTTGAGGATGTCGTTCTGCGTCGTGCCCTCGAGGGCCGCGCGCGGATAGCCGGCCTTTTCGGCAGCGACGATGTACATCGCCCAGATCGGGGCCGCCGGCGAGTTGATCGTCATCGACGTCGAGACCTTGTCCAGCGGCAGGCCCGCAAGCAGGACCTCCATATCCGCGAGGGAGCTTACGGCGACGCCACAGGTCCCGAACTCGCCCTCCGCCTCGGGGTCGTCCGTGTCGTAGCCATAAAGCGTCGGCATGTCGTAGGCGATCGACAGGCCCGTCTGGCCGGCAGCGAGCAGCTGATGGAATCGCGCGTTGGTGTCCTCGGCCGCACCGAACCCGGCGAACATCCGCATGGTCCACAGCCGTGATCGGTAGCCGGTCGGGTGAACGCCGCGCGTGAACGGTGGTTCACCGGGGAACCCGATATCGCGATCCGCCTGGAAAGCGTCGAACTGGCCGGAAGCCAGCGGGTCGCCGTGGTGATCAACCTCCGTGGGTCCTCGCCCGCCCGCCGGTCCACCCGACTCGCCGGCTTCCAGCGACCAGGGCCCGTACAGAACCGACAGCGGAATGTCCCCGAGCGTCACGAACCCATGACGGCGCTCGGGAGCGCGTCCGACCGCTGGATCATGGCGATCGGCCAGCCATTGATCCCGGCGGCGTGCCCAGTCCTCGGACGGCTCAGTCATCTCGAGGTCAATCTAGCAGGGGTCAGCCGCTGCCGGCCGCGACAGTTGCGGCTGCGGCGCGGGCGACGAGGTCGTCGTGTTGGGCGCGCGTCGCGCTCGGCGACACGGGCGTACCGATGAGAACAACGCGGACGACCGGTCCGTCCTGCCAGACGAGCACGGTCTGGAGCGACAGGTCGTTGAGGGTGTCGAGGCGGAACACCTGACCCGCACCCGGGATGATCGGCGAGCTCGTCTCGATGTTCTCGGTACGTTTGGCTGTCCGAGCACCGATGTCATAGAACTCCGAGATCCAGTCTGCCGGAAGATCTGCGCTCGGCAACCGGAAGATCGCGCTCGAGATCCCGGCTCCCCCGCCCAGATCCCAGACTGCGCCGGCGAACTGGACGTTCGACGCCTTGTGCACGATCAGGGAGCCGAGGGCGGCCTCGGAGCAGTGGCGGCCCGAGTCGACCGTGCCGGGACCGGTACCTTCAAACGTCGTCGGTAGCCGGGCCTCCAGGTCCGGATACGCGCCAGCTGCCCGGCCATCGGTGCCGCACGGGGCGTTCGGATCGAAAGTCGCCGCGGGCGCTCCGGAACAGGCCCCGACCAGGATGGCGAGCAGCGCAACGACGAGGACATGGCTCGGACGCGCAACACGCGCGATGTGGAGGCTGGGAAGCACGAACCCAGCCTACCGCCACTTCGCGGGAGCCGCCCGGAACGGCAGGCTGCAACGGTACGGAGGTCCCGGATCTGGTGCGCGGGCGCCATCGACCTTCGTGCGGCCAACCCCGGGACAAGGTGGCCATTGCGACCGATGCCCTCGGAGCCGTACGGTCTTGGCACGCCGAAGCGCGACGACCACGGGCAACTCTCGAGGCGTCGGCCACGGATCATCGATCGAACGCCAGGCTGGACCGAAGGGTCGAGACCGACCGATCACGATCGAAGGTCACGAGCCGAGTAACCAAGGCTGGCATTCGGCCTCGAGCTCGAGTCTCGCTCACTCCGGCGGGAATCATCGCGCGGCTCTGTCGCGTCGCTACCTTCGCCGCCCATCGATCGCCTCCCGCGCCGTGCGAGGGGCGATCGTCCATGTTCAGCGCGAAGGGACGGGTCGCTGGCGACGCACCACGCCACGGCCGTCCAGATCCGCACGCAGCGTCCTGGCCGCGGCGACGAGTTCGGGGTCGTGCGAAATCGTCCGCGCGAGCCAGTCGATGTAGCTCGGTTCGAAGGCCGCGACCTCACCGAGGGTATGTCCGTGGAATTTGCCGAAGTCGATCGGATGCGCCCGGGCGACATCGATCGTTGGCATCGGTGCTGGTCGGTACCCCGGATCCCTGCCACGCGCGAGGGGGCCGTTCGGCTGGGACGCCCTGGGCGGCTCTCGATCGAGACGTTCGCCCCGATACGGCTCCTGGCCCGGCGGCGAGCCCGGCGCTCCTGAACGAGTGTTCCGGGGACGGAACGTGCCCGAGGTGTCGAGGCGCCCGGTCACGGGGCGGGATGGGCGGTCCGGAGGCGGGCCGGACCGCCGCGCCGGATCCGTGGTTCCGGGGGCCGACGCTCCCGTCCCCTTGCCGCCGACCTGGAGCTCTTCATACGCCCGGTTGATCTCGGCCATGCGGCGTGTCGCGACACGCGCGGCCGCGACATCGGATCCGGCCACGTCCGGGTGATGGACCCGCGCCAGCTTTCGCCACGCGGCCTTGATCGTCGCCGGGGAGGCATCGGGCGGTACCCCGAGAACAACGTGCGGATCGCGTCTTGCCACATGGCGAGTGTATCGGGCAGCGCACTTGACAGGCACGGGTGTCTGGCGTCCCCTGTAACCGTGACCTCGAAATCCACGATCCGGCTTGCCGGCATCGCAACGGCCGTGCTTGCCGCACCGATCGCGGCCGCCTTGCGCTTTGCTCACGTGTACCGACGACGGGCCGGCCATCCTCGTCCGCAGCCCCCGACGTCGGATCCGTCGGATTTCGGTCTGGTCTTCGAAGATCGTTCGGTTCCGACGAGCGATGGGCTCGCATTGCCCGCGTGGTGGATCCCCGCGGCGGGCGGTGGCCTGGCCCCGGCGATTGTCCTGGTCCACGGCTGGGAATCGGCGCGGCATCGAACGCTGCCGAACGCCCAGTTCCTGCACGCGCTCGGATACCACGTGCTCACGCTCGATGTCCGTGGGCACGGCGCGAACGCGGCCGAGACGCTCCCCGTCAGCGCTGGCGAGTTCGGAGCCGACGCGCTCGCCGGGGTCGAAGCGGCTCTCGCGGACCCGTCGGTGACGGCCGTCGCGGTCCTTGGCCACTCGATGGGTTCGGTCGGAGCCGCTCTGGCGGCTGCCGCCGAGCCCCGTGTCGCCGCGGTCATCCTCACGGCAACGCCCTCCGACCCGTACCGGATGACGCGCCAGACCTTCCGCCTGGCCCACATCCCGCTCCCCGACCCCATCGCGTATCCGCTCGCGTGGCTGACGACGCGCGTTTTTCTCAGGCCCCGCGGGCGCGCTCCTCGGGAGATCTCGGCATCTGCCGCGCTGGGCCGATACACCGGCCCTGTCCTCGCCATCCACGGCACGGACGATCAGATCGTGCCGTACCGGCACCTTGAGCGCCTCGTTGCCGCGGGACGAACCGCCCGGGCCACGGATCCGGATGCTGCCCCGATCGAGGTCCTCGCGATCCCGGATGGACGTCACAGCTGGCTGTACGAATTCCCGGCCTACCGCGGGGCCATCGGCCGCTTCCTCGCGACGGCCCTTGGCGGACCGCTGCCACCGGACCAGGCAGCCCTCGTCGCGGAGGGCATCGACGCGCGGCGTCCGGTCGAACCGGATCACGGATTCTCGGCGCTTGCGCCGGTCGCCCAGAGCGGGATCCACGGTTCGAACGGTGCATCCCCCGGGCTGGGCGGCGGCGCCCGACCCTCGACGGCCGCCGCCGCAAATCCCTCGGCGGTCGTGGGCGAGGGCGACGCCTGACCATGGAGATCGAACCGGCCATCGCCGGCGTGCGGGTCGTTCGAGCGTTCGAGGACCGGCCCCTCGCCGCCGAGGATCTTGATGCCATCATCCGGTCCGGCAGGCGGGCTGGAAGTTCCAAGAACCAGCAGCGATGGGCGTTCGTCGTGATCACGGAACGGGAGCGGCTGCGCGCGCTGGGTTCCGTAGGCGCGTTCGCGGGTCACCTGGCCGGTGCGGCTGCGGCCATCGCCCTCGTCTCCCCGGACCCGCGTCGTCCGGGGGCGCCGCTGTCGATCCTGTGGGACCTCGGGCTGGCGTCCCAGAACATGATCCTCACCGCCTGGGGACGCGGGATCGGCAGCTGTCCGGCAACCGTCTACGACCAGGCTCTCGTCCATGAGCTGCTCGGGCTGCCGACGGATATGGCCTGCGAGTACCTGCTCTCGTTCGGCTACCCCGCGGACCCGACCGATCTCACTCGGCCGCTCAAATCCGGCGGTCGCCGGAAACTCGACGACATCGTCCATCGCGAGGCCTGGTCCCAGGCAGGGAGCGGGCCCAGCGCCGGTGGGCCGCAGGTCGTCGGCAGCCCGGTGGTCCGGACACCGAACCCGAAGGTCAGCTCCAGCGGAAGAATCGGGCCGAAATCGCGAAGCAGATGACGAGGAAGCCGATCAGCACCGCGAAACACAACCACAGCGGTGAGAACGGCGTTCCGCCGACCATGACCTGACGGAGTCCATCGGACAGGTAGGTCAAGGGCAGAACCCGCGCAATGCCCTTGAGGAAGTCCGGCATGGAGTCGATCGGGAAGAACGTCCCGGACAAGAACATCAGCGGGAACTGGACAACGCTCGTCATCCCGTTCGCCGCATCCTCGGTCCGCGCAAACGATGCGATCACGTAGCCCAGCGCGATGAACGACATGGAACCGAGAATGACGAGCGCCGCGACCAGGAGCAGGTTCCCGGAAATCTGGACGCCGAACGCGAGCGCCCCAACCGAGACGATCACCACGGTCTGGACAATGCCGATGATCAATCGCATCAGGACGTTGCTGCCGACCAGCTGCCACCGACGGAGCGGCGTGGCGTTGAGCCGCTTGAGGATCCCCTTCTCACGATCCCCCACGAGGGGGATTGCCGAGAAGACGCCGAGTTGCATGAGTGCCATGCCAAGGATGCTCGGCACGAGGTAGCTGATGAACGTCAGCGATTCCGTCTGTACAGCCCGAGCCTCCGGCACCACCACCGGGCCGCGGCCGGTCAACTTCAGGTTGATCTCGCCGAGAACGGTATTGACGAAGCGGAAGGTGTCCGCGCTCTGGCTCTGTTGCGTCGGGTCGGTGTAGACGGCGATGGCGATCGGGGGTCCCGGTTGCTGCGCCGCGCTGGCGATCCCCGCGCCGTACCCGCCCGGAACCACGATCACGGCCTGCAGGTCGCCCGTGCGCATGTCTGCGAGCGCCGCTTCTTCAGTCAGATCCCGCAGCTCGACATTGGCGAGCGCCGAGAACGCGACACGGAGTTCGGCAGACGCCGACGACCCGTCCTGATCTGCCCATCCAAAGACGCGGTTCGCGCTCCCCCCACCGGTGAAGATCGCCCCGAACATCAGGATGAAGATGAGCGGGAATGCCATGGTCCAGAAGACCGCGGCCCGGTCTCTCGTGAAGCTGCGGATGTTCGCGAGAGTCAGTTGGAGGAGGGTCTGCATGGCTGGCCTCAATCTCGAAGTGCGCGACCGGTGAGGGCCAGGAAGACGTCTTCCAGCGTGGGACGGCGAATGGTGAGGTTCTCGGGATCAATCCCCGATTCAGCGGCCATCGAGAGGACGCCGGCGATCGTCCCAGGCACATCCCGCGTATAGAGGACGACTTCGCCGTGTTCATGCGCCACGGAGGCGACGCCGGCGATCGACGCCAGGCGCGTGTCCGAGAGATGGTCGATCTGGTCGAAACGCACCGCGCGCTCCTGAAAGTGGCGGCCCACCAGTTCCTTGACCGTCCCGGATTCCAGGACGTGCCCGTGATCCATGATCGCAACGTGATCGCACAGGAGCTCCGCCTCCTCGAGGTAGTGGGTCGTCAGGACCACGGTCGTCCCCTGGCGTCGAAGGTCGAGGATGATGTCCCAGAGTGCTCGTCGCGCGGCTGGATCAAGGCCGGTCGTCGGCTCATCGAGGAAGACCAGTTCAGGGTTGTTCACGAGGGCAAGCGCAACCGCCAGCCGCTGACGCTGCCCGCCGGATAGCTCGCGGGTCTGCGACGACCGCTTCTCCCCGAGGTCGAACGTTTCGATCAGATCGGCCGTCGTCCGGCCCCGCGCACCGTAGAAGGTGCGGAACAGGTCGAGGACCTCGGTCACCGTCAATTTCGGATACAGGGCGGCCGTCTGGAGCGCGACGCCGATCCGCGGCTTGAGCCGATCCGGATGGCGGCTCGTGTCGACACCGAGGACCGTGGCTTCACCCGAATCGGCAGTGCGGAGGCCCTCCAGGATCTCGACGGTCGTCGTCTTGCCGGCGCCATTCGGGCCGAGGAGTCCGAAGACCTCACCTGGCGTGACCTCGAACGAGACGCCATCGACGGCGAGCGTGTCCCCATATGCCTTCCGCAGGTCGCGGACCTGGACAGCGGCCTCAGCCACGACTCAAACCTGAGCGGCAGGTCATCGACGCTTCCGGAGGTACGCCGTCAGATTGGCGTCGTAACCCAGGGATTCGTAGAGGCGCCGGGCATCGGGCCGATGATGACCGGCCGTGACCTCGACGAACGCAGCCCCTCGCTCGGTCGCCACGCGCTCGACTTCACCGATGAGTCGCCGTCCGACGCCACGAGCTCGTGCGCCGGCATCGACGACCAGCGCCAGGATCCGGATCGCGCTGTCGTCATGCTCGAACCGAGGGATCACGTGATAGGCGACGAAGCCGATCACGCTGCCCTCGGCGTCGGCGACGATGACGTTCGAACCCTTGACGTCGAACCGCGCGAGGCGGGCGGCCACGACCGATGGCGTGACCGGGTAGCCCTCCTCGGTGAAGAGCGCTGCGATGCGCGGGGCGTCGGCCTGGGTGGCCGGCCGCAGGTTCGTGCCGGGTATGTCGGTCATGGTCCCGATGGTATCGCCGACGCGCCCGCGGCGGGTACCCGGCGTCAGCGGAGGAGCAGATCCGCGATCGGTTCTCCCACGGATTCGAAGCCCATTCGGCGATACAGGCGCTCGGTTCTGGCCATCCCCGCCTCCGCAAGCAGGTGGATGAGACCGGTGCCTGCGCTGATGGCACCTGCGATCGCGACTGCGGTCAGGATCGTCGCGAAACCCTGGCCCCGGGCTGATGGGATCGTGCCAATCGAGGAGAGGTAGGTCGCGCCATCCACCGTGACTCGTCGAGCCGCCGCGACTGGCCGGTCGTCATCAAGGAGGAGCAGCGCGGCGCCTCCGTCTCGTTTCGATGCCGCGAGGGTCTCAGCCGCGAGGGCCGGCACGCGGTCCGACTCGACATCAAATGCCTCCACGAGCACGCGCGCAACATCCATGGCGCTCGACGCCGACCCGGTCCCTACCTGCTCAACCCGCAGGTTGGGCCGACTGACGAGCGTGCGCGTGATGGCAATCGAAGGTCCGGTATCGGTCAGGGCCATCGCGCGGTCCCGGCCGACCAGGCGAAACCCGGCCTGCACGAGCTGCGACTCGAGATCGGCGGGCTCGCCGCCCAGGGGCATCGTCCGGATGTGCGGCATGCGACCGAGCGACGCAAAGAGGGTGGTGATTTCGTCGATGCGCGCCTCGACAAGCGCCGGAGCGGACGGCCAGCGTGGCGCAACAAGACGATTCCAGAACGGCTCTGGGTCGGTCGGGTCGTAGAGGAGCAGCCCGTCACCGAGATCACGGAGTTCTCGGCCACCCCGTGCATGCACCAGCGCCTCATGGGCCACCAACCGACGACCAAGCGCCGGATCGATGACGAGCGGAGGCAGCACGCGGCCCCGGTCAGGCTGTCGGTGATCGATGCAGCGCGAAGAGCGTGGCCCCGGACGGAAGGTCGATGGCCTCGGGATCGGGCGTCCCGGCGGCCTTGAACCAGTCGAGATACCTGCCGATCTCGTGCAGCCCAGCACCTGAGAACACCTCGTCGAGGTGGACGCCCGCAATCAGCTCGCCATGGATCGAATGCAGCTCGTCGTCGTCGGTCGGCAGGAGCCAATCAAGCACGAGCAACCAGCCGTCCGGCGCCAGCGCCGCCCACGCCGATCGCAGCGAGGCGGCCGGGTCGGCCAGCGCATGAAGCGCGTACTGGAAGTAGGTGAGGTCGAAGGCTCCCGTGACTCGATCGAGGGAAACGGAATCGATCCGGACGCGTTCGCCGAGGCCCGCGTCCTCGATCAACTGACTGGCCCGTGCGCGGGAGTCGGCTTCATCCTCGATCCCGATCAGCGTCGCGGCTGGAAATCGCTGGGCCATGGCGACGAGCCATCGCCCACCGCCGCAGTGAACGTCGAGAACCCGACCACCGCCCGACAGTTTCGCGACGAGATTGGGCAGCGCGGCGAGGGCCTCGGCGAAGAAGACGGCGACATCCTGACGCGTGACTCGCTCGATCGCCGTCCGATAGCGATCCGGTCGGCTTCGGATCGGCACGCCGGACCGAAAGAACTCGAGCATGCCGTCCCAATCGAGCGTCGAAACGACAGAGTGGATCACCTGCCCGCCGAGATAAACGGTGCGCTGCTCGTCGATCAGGACCGCCGCGAGGTCGTCATCGACGCGCAGGCGTTCCGTCGAGGTCACCAGGCCATGGGCATCCGCGGCCCAGGCCCAGGTCGCAACGGCCTTGACATGGGTACCGGTCCGCGTCGCGAGTTCCTCGGCACTGAGGCCAGACGTGCCCGCGGCACGCAGGGCATGAAAGAACCCGAGTTCGATCCCGAGATACGCGATCCATGTGCGGTAGAAACCGCCAAGGCCCGCGATGACGTCGTCGTGCTGCTCGTCGAGGTGCATCGTCGACGAATTGTCGCACGGTGGCGACTCCCAATAACCGGCTACACCGTGGTAGCATGTGGGAGCCCGGGAGCCCGCGTCAGCACCCGGATCTGATCGGAGCACGTCATGCCTGTACTCTCCCGCCGCATCGGCCTCGGCCTGGCCGCTCGGGGTGAACCCGAAGAAGTCCTCGACTGGGCGCGCCAGGCACGCGATGCGGGCCTTGAATCAGTCTGGATCCACGATTCGTACTTCGAGCGGGATGCGGTCACGTTCGCGTCGATCGTCGCCGATGGCTTGGCACGCGACAAGGACCTCAGCTCGTTCCGGGTCGCGCTGGGCGCGGTCAATCCCAATACCCGCCACCCCGTCGTCCTCGCCATGACTGGGTCGGCCCTCGATGAGATCCTGCCCGGGCGGATCGTGATGGGCCTCGGGACCGGCCTGCCGCTGCGCCTCAAGCAAATGGGCATCCCCTATGCGCCTGAGGCGGCCGTGGGCCACGTCTCGGAGGCGATGGATACGCTGCGTGCCCTCTGGGCCGGCCAACGGCTCCCCTCAGCAACCCCCGGCCTGCCGCCGATCCAGCCGATGTTTCCGCCCACTCACCGCATTCCGCTGTTCATCGCCGCCTATCGGAAGGACTTCGTGGCCCTCGCCGGCCAGAAGGCTGACGGCTACCTCGCGCGGCCGGCCGAGTCGATCCCATCGCTGCACGGGATCCTCGAGCGCCTGCGAGCGGCGGCCTCCGAAGCCGGCCGTGACCCTGCGGCGGTCGATTCCGCGGGCTATCTCCTGTCACTTGTCGACAAGACCCGGCGCGAGGCGCTGAACCGGGCGAAGCGCGAACCGTTCGTGATCTACATGATGTCGATCCTGTCGGACATCTCGCTCGGCCGAGCTGGCTTTGATCCCGCGCTCCGCGACGCGATCGCGACGGCGTGGCGCGCCGAAGACTTCACGACTGCCGGCAACCTGATCCCGGACGACCTGCTCGATGCGTTCATGTTGTGCGGTACGCGCGAGGATGTCGCCGCAAAGGCGATGGCCTACCACGCCGAGACCGGGTTGGATCTGCCACTGCTCCAGCCGGTCCTCCAGGAAGAGCAGCAGATCCAGGAACTCCTGGCCGCTGCCACGCTCTTCGCCGCGGCTCCGATGCCGTCCGCCGCGGCTGATGGGGCTCGCAGCCCTGAACTCAGCGGTGCGCCGCGGGGCGAGGACGCCGCGGCGCCTCAAGGCGAAGCACGGCGCGGCGTCGGCCTCGCGGACGATCGTCGGCTTGGGCCGATCGAGGCGATGCGGCGCCGTCTTGCCGCGACCTGGGAGATCCTCCGCCCATTCGCCTATACCGCGAGCGTGGTTCCCGTGGCGGCCGGGGCAGCCCTCGCGTTTGTCGACGGGCGATTCCACGCACTGCCGTTCTTGGCCGCGCTGATCGGTGCCGTCCTGCTGCACTCCGGGACCAACATCATCAACGAGATCTACGACGTCCGGCAGGGGGTCGACACGATCGTTTCGCCGCGAGCGAGCCACGCGATCGTCAAGGGACGCATCTCGGAACGCGCCGCCTTCGTGGTGGCATTCGCTGCCTTCGTGCTGGCGATCGCGGTTGGTGTCTACCTGATCTGGCTCCGCGGCCCCGCCATCATCGTGCTCGGGCTCGTGGGCCTTATCGGGGGCTGGGGCTATACGGCGCCCCCGCTCCAGTACAAGTACCGCGCGCTTGGCGTACCGCTTGTCTTCGTCCTGATGGGGCCACTGATGGTCGTCGGCAGCTACTTCGCCGTCACCGGCGCATGGAGCCTGAGCGCCGGCATCCTGTCGGTCCCGGTCGGGCTGCTCGTTGCGGCGATCCTGCACGGCAATGAGTGGCGGGACATCAGCGAGGACACCCGAGCCGGGATCGTGACCCTGTCGTCGCGGATCGGCAAGGAATGGGCGCACTACGGGTATGTCGCCCTCGTCCTCGGGGCCTACATGACGCTTGGCCTGTCCGTCGCCTTCGGCTGGTTACCGCCCACCACGCTGGTCGCCATCCTGTCCCTCCCCTTCCTCGCCCAGGTGGTCCGTTCCGCCGAACTCGGGGCGACCGGCCAGGCACGGGCCATCGCGATGATCGACCTCCAGACTGCCCGCTTGCACATGGCCTTCGGCGGTCTGCTCGTTCTCGGCGTCCTGCTCTCCGGAATGCTGCGTGGCTGACGTGTCTGCGACTTCGGCGTCCGAGGCTGACAGCAGGCCCGGTTCCCTCGCCCTGGCGATCGGACTGGCCGCGGCCGCGACCGCGTTCACGGCGACGTTCCGCGGCCCGCGCGAGCGGTTCTGGGATCGGATGACCTTGACCGGCGTCACTCTGGGGCTCATCGCGCTGGCCACATCGCGGAAGGCTCGCGGGGCACACATCCGGCTCTGGCATATACCGATTGGCCTCGCCTCGGCCGGGATCCTGTATGTCACATTCCAGATCGGTGATCGCTTCGCGCGTCGCTTCGTCCCGAGCGGCGATGCCCAGATCCGCGAGATCTACGCGCTGCGCACGCTGCGCCCGCGAGCGGAGATCGCCACGCGACTGGCCACGATCATCGGTCCGGCGGAGGAGCTCTTCTGGCGCGGGCTCGTCCAGGCGGCCCTGATGCGCCGCTTCGGGCGCTGGAAGGGCGCTGCACTCGCCGCCGGTGCGTATGGCGGCGTGCACGTGACGTCGGGAAACTTCACCCTCATGGGCGCGGCCGGCATCGCGGGCGCGCACTGGTGTGCGCTGTACGCGGCGGGTGCTCCGCTCGGTACGCTGATCGTGAGTCACGTGGCCTGGGATATCTGGATCTTCCTCGTGCAGCCGACCGGTGAGATCGAGGTGCTGGCAGGCGCCTGATCCGTCGGACACACTGCAACCGATCCGCCTCGGACCGTGTTCTGGAGATCGATGGATACCGACCTCGCCCTCGTCGCTCGCCTCGCAGCGAACCTCGACACCGCCTTTTCAGGGCTGGTGGAGGCACACGCGGCTCGGATGTACACAATCGCCGATCGCTATCTCGGGGTCCCGAGTGATGCCGAGGAAGTGGCTCAGGATGCCCTCGTCCGCGCCTATGCGGCGTTGGCCGGCTACGACGCCGGGCGCATTCGCGAGCTGAAACTCCGGCCCTGGCTCGCCACGATCACCATCAACCTCGCCCGCAATCGCCGCCGACGCATCGTCGATCGAATGCCGCCGGTGCAACTTGACCCCCTCGTCGAAGTCGGCTGGGAGCCCGCGACCCCGGCGGGCCTGTCGCCCCCGGCCCTGGCCGAGCGCCGCGAACAACGTCGCGAGCTTGCCGTGGCCCTGCTCCGCCTGCCGGGCCCGATACGCGAGGCCGTCGTGCTCCGCTACGTGGATGGGCTGTCCGTCTCGGAAACCGCCTCGGCGCTCAGCCGACCCGAAGGCACGATCAAGGCGCAGGTCCATCGGGGCCTCCGTCTCCTCCGACGCAATCTCACACCGCAACTCGAAATTCAGGCCGATCCGGCCGGGGAGATGACCGCATGACTCGAACTCGCGCCGAGCCGATGCTCGCAACGGCGCCGGACGGCCTCCGGGCTGACCTCGCGGACCTCGCTTTGCCCGCTCCCGAACACCTTGCCCGGGCTGTCCTGACCGACCTCGGGCTGGCCGACATGTGGGCGGAGCTCCCATCCCCGTTGGGACCCATCGGGGTCGTCTGGAACGGGCGCGGGATCTCGTGGATCGACCGGGCCGGCGACCCGGATCTGCTGGCCGCGCGGTTCGGAGACCGCGTCGGACGTCCCCTCCATCGAGTCGAACGGGTGCCAGAGCCGCTGGCGCGCGCCATTGAGGCCCGCCTCGCCGGCAATCGGCGCGTTCGGATTGATCTCGACCTGCGCGGGCACACCGAGTTCGAGGTCGCGGTCTGGCTCAAGGCCCTCGAGATCCCTCGAGGCGAGGTCCGCCCATACGGCTGGATCGCCGCGGAGATCGGTCGTCCGAAGGCCGTGCGGGCCGTTGGAACCGCGCTCTCCCACAACCCCGTGCCGCTCGTTGTGCCCTGCCATCGCGTCGTCAGGAGCGATGGTTCCATCGGCCAGTATTCACTCGGCGGGCCTGAGGCGAAGCGAACGGTGCTCACCGCCGAGGGCCTGGACCTGATCGAGATGGAATCCGCGGCCCGATCCGGCTTCCGCTACGTCGGCTCGGCGACGACCCACGTCGTGTGCCTGCCGACCTGCCATCACGCTCGAAGGATCACGGAGCGGCACCGGCGGCCCTTCCGATCCCTCGGCATGGCCGTGCTCGATGGCTACCGTCCCTGCCGGTCCTGCCGTCCGGGGTCCGGGGCTGCGCTAGCGGCCTGAAGACGCAGCTTTCACGGCCTGATCCGGCCCAGGTGGCGGCTTGGAGGCTGGCGGTCGCTGCCCGAACCGGCGGCTAATTCGGGCTGGCGTCCGCGCCTGAGTCACGCTACACTCCGCATCTTGGACCAGTTGACTATGCCAAAACGGACCGGCGGCCCCGCGCTCTGGGCAGCCCTCGCCACGCTCTATGTGGTGTGGGGCTCGACCTACCTCGGGATGGCGATCGCCATCGAAAGCATCCCCCCGTTCCTGATGCTGTCGATCCGATTTGCGATTGCCGGCTCTCTGCTCCTGGTCCTCGAGATCGTCCGCGGTGACCTTCTGCGCGTTCGCCCGACACGTCGCCAGATTCGCGACGCCGCGATCGTCGGCGCGCTGCTGCTGGGTATCGGCAACGGTTTCGTGGCGTACGGCGAGCTGACCGTCGCGACGGGAGTGGCGGCCGTCCTGATCGCGCTGATGCCGCTCTGGCTGGCGCTCCTTGGCTGGATCTACTTTCGAGATCGCCTCCCGAAAATCGTTGTGGCAGGGATCGGCCTGGGACTCGCCGGGGTCACCCTGCTGGTCTGGCCCGAGGGCGGCGTCGCGTTCGAGGTCGTCGGGATCGCCGCGCTCCTCCTGAGTCCGGTCGGCTGGGCCCACGGCTCGTTGTTCTCCGCCCGCAGGGCCGATCTGCCGCAGCGTCCGTTGACCTCGACCGCGATCCAGATGTTGGCCGGCTCGCTGGCCCTCTTCCTCGAGGGTGTCGTGACCGGCGAACTCGGGCGGTTCCATGGCGAGGACATCACGACGAGATCGATCGGGGCCATGGTCTACCTGATCTTCATCGGCAGCCTGCTCGGATTCAACGCCTACGCGTGGCTTCTGCGAAATGCGCCGCTGTCCCTCGTCGGGACCTACGCCTACGTCAATCCCGTCGTGGCCTTCGGGCTCGGTGCCATCTTCCTGTCCGAACCCATCACCCCGCGAACGATCGTCGCCTCGGCCGTGATCGTTGTTTCGGTCGCCATGATCGTCACTGCGCGCGGTCGCTCGGCACGGGCACTGCGCGCGTCGGCGGCGGTCGATCCGGAAGTGGCGATGGTTGCCTCGGCACCTCAGCCGGGGCCGATCAGCCTGGAGCCTGACCCTCAGCCAGGACGCTCCGACTGACCCTTCGGGCCATCGACATGACGGCGAGCATCGGGTTGACCCCGACACCCGTCGGGAACGTGGACGTGTCGGTCACGTAGAGCCCGCCGATGATCCCGCCATCGGCACCACGTACCCTGCCGCGCGGATCGGCCGCATGGTCGCGGGGATCGGCGCCCATCCGGATCGTGCCCATCTGGTGCGCCGAGAACACGGTGCCGCGGTTCGGGCTGAAGTCCATCGCCTCGACCCGGGCGATGAACGCCTCGAACCGGGCCGACTCGTCATTCCCATCCGCGACGTGGCGCAGGATCGGCGTCGCCGCCGCCAGGATCTCGACCGCCCCGGCTGCACGTGCCAGACGGGCCATCGACCCTGCTGCATGCCGAAGGGTCCGGATCCCCGCTGCATCGAGGCGGTAGTCGATGCGAACGCGACCGGCGCCTGTCAGCGTCGTCCGGCCCTCCCCGCCATCCCTCGTGACGGCCACCAGCGGCACGAGGTATCGGCTTTGCCGGAGCCAGCCTGCGTGATCCTCGGCTCCGTCCCACGGAACCGCGAGTGCCAACAGCCCCGGATGCCCCGGCGCTGATTCGATGACGTAGCCCCGGCGGCCAGCTTCGGCATGCATGAACTGCACGGACCGGGCCGCCTGCATGGTGCCCTGCCACATGTCAACGGGCGTCGCCATCCGGCCCGCGACGACGGGCACGGGGTGGATCCGCAGGTAGCGGCCCACGGCCCGGTGATGGGCGCCACTGCCCTGGAGGATCGCCGGGCTCCTGAGAGCGCCGGCGGCGAGCACGACCTGCGGTGCGCGAGCCACGAGTCGTCGAACCCGCGCTGATGTCGGGTCCCCGTGTCGCCCGAGCACGGGCATGCCGCTGATCGGGTCCTCGACGAGGACGTTGCCCTCGACACCGACGACCCGGCTACCCTCGATGATCAGGTTTGTGACTCGCACCCGATCCACGATCCGGGCGCCATTCGCGGCAGCCGAGGCGAGATGGGCGCGGAGGCCGCCTTGCTTGGCGCCGCGCGGGCAACCGAACGGACAGCTGCCGCAGTCCGTGCACGCTCGAGCGTTTCGATGGATCGTTCCTGCTTCCCATCCCAGCACAGCCGCGCCGCGCAGGATCGCCTCGTCCTTGGGCGGCACGAACGAGGTATCGGTCACTCCAATCTCGAGCTCGATCTGCGTTCGATCCGCATCCCACTCCGACCCGTCGATCCCGTCCAACCCGTGATCGAGGGCCCACTCGGCTCGAACCGGCTCCGGGACGTCGATGCAGGTCATCCAGTTGATGACCGTTCCCCCGCCGACCGCGGACCCGGCGAGCATGCTCACCGATCCATCCCAGGTCGAGAGCAGCCCGTGGTTGAGGTAGAGGCGCGAAAACGCGTCCAGTTCGGTCCGCGGCATGGTCGTCTCGTCAAGGGCCGGGCCGGCTTCGAGAACCAGCACGGATCGGCCCGCAGCCGCGAGTTCCGAGGCCATCACCCCGCCGCCGGCGCCGGATCCCACCACGATCACGTCGGCTTCCAGATGGATCGGGTCCGGGCCGGGCGTCCGGTCGATGAGCGTCGGCTTCACGCTCGTCGGCTGCGTCGTCGCCGGCGGGTCATCGGTCACGTATCCAATCGCTTCGAGGAGGCTGTACCGTCCGTCGCCATCGGGAGCCGAGTAGGCGAGGAAGGACAGGATCTTGCGGAGCGCCTGGAACCCGGATCTCTTGAGGGCGAGCGGCGAGTACGCCCAACGGAGCATGAGTCGCTCGCGCTCCGGGATCGTCATGGCCGTCAGACCTGCGAGGCGCCCCGCCGTCGCGAGGTTCGCCAGCGGCTGCTCCAGGAGCCGCAACACGAGTCGAAGCTGGGTCACCTGCGCCGGGTCGGCGGCACGGACGAGCGCCCCTGCCGCGAGTTCCCCGATCCGGACGCCATCAACGCCGGGGACGAACGTCTCCGCGAGGGACGCCAGCGTGCGGATCTCAGCGGTGCTGAATTGGCCGGCTTCCGTCTCCACTTCTGGTTGGTTGGAGGAGGTCAGGCTCGGCCGGCGCTAGCGGCGACCGAGGTCGGAAGCCGATCGAACCCGTGAGCCGGCAGCGGCTCACAGCGGATCGGGCGATCCTCGCGATACCCGAGGGCGTAGTCCGCCTGAATCAGCGTGTGGAGCTGGCTCGTTCCCTCGTAGATGACCGCCGCCTTCGAGTTGCGGAGGTATCGCTCGACCGGGAATTCGTTGCTGTACCCGTTGGCGCCGTGGATCTGGATGGCATCGAGCGCACTTGCGACGGCATGATCGGTCGCAAACCACTTGGCGAGTGACGTCTCGCGGGTGTTCCGGACCCCATGGTTCTTCAGGAATGCCGCGCGCCAGACGAGGAGCCGCCCGGCCTCGATGCCGGCCAGCATCTTCGCGAGCATCTGCTTCACGAGCTGATGTCGCCCGATCTCATCGCCGAACGTCTGGCGCTCGTGGGCGTACTTCAAGGATGCATCCAGGGACGCCTGAGCGAGGCCGACGTTCCCGGCAGCGACCGTGAACCGCCCCTGGTCGATCGCGCTCATGGCGATCGTGAATCCCTCGCCCTCCTCGCCGATGCGGTGGTCGGCGGTGACGCGGACGTTGTCCATGTTGATCAGGCCGGTGTTCCCCGCCCGGATCCCGAGCTTGCCGTGGAGCGTTCCGGTCGTCAGACCGGCCATCCCGCGCTCGAGCAGGAACGCCGTGACGCCCTTGTGCTTCTTCGAGCGATCGACCGATGCGAAAACGAGGAAATGGTCCGCCACGTCGGCGAGGCTGATCCAGATCTTCTCGCCGTTGAGAACGTAGGAATCGCCGTCCCGGCGCGCGGTCGAGGCCAGACTGGCAGCATCCGTCCCGACTCCCGGCTCGGTGAGGCCGAAGGTCGCGAGCTTCTCGCCGCGCGCCTGGGGCACGAGCCAGCGCTGCTTCTGTTCTTCGGTCGCCCACTGCATGAGCGTCAGCGAGTTCAGGCCGACGTGGACGCTCTGGACGACGCGGAAGGCCGTATCCGCACGCTCGAGTTCCTCGCAGATGATGGCGAAGCTGAGGTAGTCCATCCCGGAACCGCCCCACGCCTCGTGGATCGGGGCGCCGAGCAGCCCGAGCTCGCCCATCCGCGCGAAGACCTCGCGATGCACTTCGCCCTTCTCGTCCCACTCGCGGATGTGGGGCAGGATCTCGTTCTCGGCAAAGTCGCGGACGGTCTGCTGGACGAGCTTGTTCTCGTCGGTCAGGCGGAAGTCGATGGACACGGGTACCTCGAGAAGCGGAAGGACGGGCTGCCCGCGAATGATGCCACCGCGAGCGCCCGGGGTGGCCGCCTATACTCGCCACCCATGAAAGACACACTTGGCACCCTCGATCTCGCCGCCCTCGCGGACGGCCATCTGACCCCGGTTCTCGGGCGCTATTTCGAGCGTTCGTGGAGCCACGGGATCGGTCACCGGCTGTACGACACGGCGGGCAGGGCCTACCTCGACTTCGCGAACGGCATTGCTGTCACCGCGCTCGGCCATGCCCATCCGGCGGTCACAGCCGCGATCCACGCTCAGGTGGACAAGCTCATCGGGCCGACCGGGGCGATCGGGTACTCCGAGCCCGTGGTCCGCCTGGTCGATCGACTCGCGGCAACACTGCCGGATCCGATCGACTCGATCTTCCTGCTCAACTCCGGGTCGGAGGCGATCGATGGAGCCATGAAGCTGGTTCGTCGCGTGACTGGGCGCCCCGCAATCATCGCCTTCGCGGGTGCCTTCCACGGGCGCACCTACGGGGCGACCTCGATGACCAGTTCATCGCCGAATTACCGGCAGGGTTACGACCCGATGGTGCCGTCCATCTACTTCGCGCCATTTCCCCAGGTCTGGCGCGATTTCGATGGTGACGAGGCTCGGGCCTCCGAGGCCGCGCTGGACCACCTTCGAACGATGCTCACGAGCATTGCCCCGGCTTCGAGCGTCGCCGCGATCTTCGTCGAGCCGGTCCAGGGCGAAGGTGGCTACCTTCCCGGCCCGGCCGCCTTCCTGCGCGGACTCCGCGAGATCTGCGACGAACACGGGATCCTGCTCGTGGCCGACGAGGTCCAGACCGGCTATGGGCGAACCGGGAAGATGTGGGCCTTCGAACACGCCGGGATCGTCCCGGATGTCGTGTGCATCGCCAAGGCGATCGCCAATGGCCTGCCGCTATCTGCGATCGCGACGTCCCGTGCTCTGCAGGAGCAGTGGGGGCGCGGCGCCCACGGGTCAACTTACGGCGGCAATCCCGTGGCCTGCGCTGCGGCGCTGGCCGTCCTCGAGACCATCGAGGTCGAGGGACTCGTTGCCAATGCCGCCGCACGAGGGGCGGAATTGACGGCGGGGCTCAACCGGCTCAAGGCCGAGGACGAGCGCATCGGCGACGTCCGCGGGCCGGGCTTGATGCTTGGGGTCGAATTCGTCTCCGACCGCGTGACCAAGGCCGCTGACGGCGCGATCGTCGATCGGCTGGTCGCGAGGGCGGCCGATCTCGGCCTGCTCGTCCTGTCGTGCGGCGCTCAGCACCAGGTGGTCAGGTGGATCCCACCGATCGACGCCACGCGCGCCGAAATCGCCGAGGGTCTTGAGATCTTCGGCGAGGCGTTACGAACGGTCTGACCACCGCTCGCGTTGACGCTGGCGGGCTCGGCCCGCCGTTGGGTCGCTAGCGGTTCTGGTGCAGGAAACGCAGGACGTCCTGGAGCCGGAAACGTCGATCGCCGCGCTTGCAAACCCGATAGAACGGGAGCTCGCCGCGATCGCCCAATCGCTTGACCGTGTTGACGTGGAGATGGAGCATCTCCGCGACTTCGGTGGCGGTGAGCATTGGTCCAAGTTCGTTGACTGCCATCGAGGCCATTGCCATGGTCGCCTTTCGATCACGTTGATGCCTGTCGCCGGGTCCGTCCGGTAGGGGCGGGTGCGGTCCGGCTTGTTGCTGACATGAACGTACGAGTGCGCGGGAGTTGAGGGAAGCCGTACTTCGGTTCCAGATCGGTCAGTACCCATGGCCCACGGCGCCCTGATTCGATCGGAATCGAGGTTCGCTCCGCCGCTCCGATAGCATCGGGCGATGCCGAGACAGGGAACGACTCCAGCCGACCTCGACCCGGAATCGGCGCTCGCGCGGAATGCGCAGCCGCCAACCCCGTCTTCATACCGGGCGCTCCTGAACGTCCCGTTCCTCGCACGGGCGCTCCTCGGGATGCAGCTCGTGCGGATCTGCCAATCGATGATCGGGGTCGCGCTCGTACTGTTCAGCCTCACCCGCTACGGTTCGCCAGCGTTGGCGGGGCTGGTGACGTTCGCGAGCCTCATGCCGGGCCTGCTGATCAGCCCGATCGGTGGGGCACTGCTCGATCGCCACGGCCGCACAAGGCTGATCCGCCTCGACCTGATCATCGCGGTCGCCTCCCTGGCCCTGATCGCGGTCCTGGCGTACGCCGATCGATTGCCGACCGAGTTGCTGATCTTCATCGCGGCGATCTCGTCCCTCACGGGGCCCCTCGGCGCGACCGGCATGCGGACGCTTTTCCCGTTGATGGTTCCGCCGAACCTCTGGGAACGCGTCAACGCCGTCGATTCGAACGGCTATGTCGTCGCCACGATCATCGGACCGCCCCTCGCCGCGCTCATGGTCGGGACTGTCGGCGGGCCGGCGGCGCTCATGTCGATCGCCGTCGTCCTCGGAATCTCGGTGGTCGTGCTGGCTCCGGTGCCCGAACCGGCGACTGAGGTCGCGACGAGCGGTGGCCTGCTGCTGGATTCGTGGCACGGTCTCCAGTACACATGGCGAAATCGGACGCTCCGCACGATTGGGCTGTCCATCACGACCCTCAACATCGGCGGCGGCATGGTCTCGATCGTGGTCCCGCTCCTGGTCCTCAATCGACTGCACCTCGGCGAGACGGCCGTCGGTCTCGTCTTCGCCCTTCAGGGCGTCGTCGGCGTCGGCGCAGGGCTGTGGGCTGGCCGCATGGACATGCGCGGCCGCGAGGCGCGGCTCTTCGCGGGTCCCATGATCGGGTTCGTGCCGGCCTTTGCGATCCTCCTGATCCCGGGGCTGGGCCCGATCCTGCTGTCGATGGCGCTCATCGGCTTGCTCAACGGCCCAATGGATGTCGCGATGTTCACGCTCCGACAGCGCCGGACGGATACCGCCTGGATGGGCCGAGCCTTTGCCATCTCGATGGCCTTCAACTTTGCCGGCTGGCCGATCGGCGCGGCGATTGCCGGGGTGCTGTCGACGTTCTCGATCGAACTGGCCATCGTCGTCGGCGTCGTAGCCGCCGCAGCGGGCACCCTCATGGCCTGGTGGCTCATCCCACGCGACTCCGGTTCCGGGTGAGCGCCCGAGTGAAGTTGGCTTCGGACCCAATTCAAGTCCTCGTCCCTACCGAGCGCCAGGCGCCTGACCCTGCGACCGCCATTGAGCGGAAGGTGGCGCCCCCGGCAGGATTCGAACCTGCGACCTTCCGCTTAGAAGGCGGTTGCTCTGTCCGCTGAGCTACGGGGACTGGGGCAACTCTACCGCAGGGTCCCCGCACGCTACGCTAGGCCGATGGCACCATCGACATCCTGGATCGAGACCCGGCCGGCCACTTCGGTCGGCGAGGCGGCCAACGCACTTGGCCGTTTCTGGGGGATCGCGGGGGCCTTTGAGGACCTGCCGAGCGAGCGTGATCGCAACTTCCTCGTGCGCGCGAGTGATGGCCGGCCCACGCACGTTCTGAAGATCGCGAACCTCGAGGAATCGCCCGACTTCCTGGCGTGCCAGGGCCACGCAATGGCGCTTCTGGCAGCGGCGGGCGTACCCGTCCAGCAACTCGTGTCCTCCCTCGACGGCCGGGACCTCGTTCCGCTCGGCGATCCCGGTCCGCCGTACGCCCGCCTGCTGACATGGCTCGATGGTCGGACCATGGCTTCGCTCCGTGAGCCCTCGGTCGATGTCCTGATCGACCTCGGGCATGAGATGGGACGAGGTGCTACCGCGCTCCTCGGGTTCGATCACCCCGCAGCCCATCGAGACTTCCCGTGGGACGTGCTCCAGGCGGGCTCGGTGATCCGTCTCGGCCTCGAAGCGGTCAACGACAGCCCCCGGCGACGCCTGTTGGCGGCCGTCCTGGACCGCCTCCGGTCCGACCTCGTGCCGCGGTTCGCGACCCTCCGGAGGAGCGTGATCCACAACGATGCGAATGACCACAACATCCTGGTCAGCGACGACAGCATGCGCGTCGTCGGACTGCTCGACTTCGGGGACATGATCCATTCGATCACCGCGCACGAGGCAGCCGTCGCCTGTGCCTATGCGATGCTCGGCCGCGAGGATCCGCTGGGCGTGATGACGGCGATCATCCGAGGCTTCGTTGCCAATTGTCCGCTCACGGCCGACGAAATAGACGCACTGCCTTCGCTCGCCATTGCCCGCCTCGCTGCGAGCGTGGCCATGTCCGCGCGCCAGGGCCGGCTGTCCGATGACCCCTATCTCCGCGTTTCCGAGGAGCCGGCCTGGGACCTGCTCGAACGCCTCCACGCGATCGCGCCATCGGAACTCCGCGCCGCAGCACACGAGGCGTAGTGCGATGACCGACGCTGACGACCTCCTGACCCGTCGCCGGCAGCGGCTCGGGCGCGAGTTATCCCTGAGTTATCGCAAGCCGCTCACCATCGTCCGCGGGCAGGCGGCGTACCTGTACGACGCCGACGATCGCCCGTACCTCGATCTGGTGAACAACGTGGCCCACGTCGGCCACACGCACCCGCGGGTCGTCGAGGCCGCTGCCCGGCAAAAGGCGATCCTCGAGACAAACACCCGCTACCTCCACCCGCTGATCCTCGATTACGCCGACCGCCTCGTCGCAACGCTTCCGGCTCCGCTCGAGGTCGTTCACCTGGTCAACTCGGGAAGCGAAGCCAATGAACTGGCGCTCCGCATGGCCCGTGCGGCGACCGGTCGGCGGGATATCGCGGTCCTCGAAGCGGGCTACCACGGCAACACCTCGGGCCTCGTGGAGATCAGTCCCTACAAGTTCGACGGTCCTGGCGGCCCGGGACGGCCGGCGACGACCCATGTCGCTCCCCTCCCCGATCCGTACCGCGGCCGACACGCGGGGGCCGGATCGGAGACCGCCGTCGCAGCCGCCTACGTCGCGGAGGTCGAAACGGTGCTCGCGGATGCCGCGGGCGCCGGCCATCCCGTCGGGACGTTCATCGCCGAATCGGCACCCGGGACCGCGGGCCAGGTGATCCCTCCCCGTGGGTTCCTGTCCGGTGCCTACGAGGCCGCGCACCGCGCCGGAGCGGTCGTCATCGCCGACGAGGTCCAGGTCGGCCTGGGGCGAGTCGGCACCCACTGGTGGGGCTTCGAGGTGGATGGTGCGTTGCCGGACATCGTCACGATGGGCAAGCCGCTCGGCAACGGCCATCCCCTCGGGGCCGTCGTCACAACACGCGCGGTCGCGGATGCCTTCGTCAACGGCATGGAGTACTTCAACACGTTCGGCGGCAATCCCGTTTCGGCGGCCGTCGGGCTCGCGGTGCTGGATGTCATCGAGGATGAGCACCTCCGCGAACGTGCCGCGAAACTCGGGGAACGGTTCCTCTCGGGCCTCCGCGAACTCGCGACTCGCCACGATCAGATCGGCGATGTACGCGGTCTCGGGCTCTACCTCGGCATCGTTCTCGTCCGCGACCGAGCGACACGCGAACCGGCGCCGGAGCTGGCGAGCGCCGTTGTCGAGGGCGCGGTGGCCCGCGGGATCCTGCTCAGCATCGATGGACCTGAGCATGACGTGATCAAGATCAAGCCGCCCCTGGTGATCGAAGCCGCCGACATCGATCGCACCATCGAGGCGCTCGACGAGATCCTGGCCGGGCTCGGCTGATCCTCGGGTCCCGACCGGTGCGCCGATCGACCTATTGACAGTACCCGGGAGGCGACCGCTACTGTCACCGACCCGACGGGCGCATCGGACGTGCGCTGGCGGGTGACGGGAGCCCAGATCGCCGAATGGCCGCCACAACCGGCGCGCAAGGCGCCGCGACGCAACTCGACCTCGAGCTCGCCACCGAACTGCCGTGCCTCGGGATCGAACCCGAATGGAAGGCGCAGCAGCGGCTATGGGGCCATCCGTTCCACCCGATGTGCTCGTACCTGGCGAGCTTTCCCGCAGCCCTGACCCACGCGTTCATCGCGCGCTACAGCCGACCCGGCGATGTCGTCCTCGACCCGTTCGCCGGTCGTGGCACTGTCCCGTTGCAGGCGAGCGCGGAGGGTCGCGTCGGGGTCGGCAACGACCTCAACCCGTTCGCCCATCTCCTGACCGCATCGAAAGTCGATCCGGCCTCGCCAGCCGAGGCTCGGACGCGCGTCGCCAGACTTCGGCTCGCCTGGCCGGCCGCCGCGCCCGCGTATCTGGCGCAAGCCAACGCAATCCAGTCCGATCCTGAGCACGGAGGGCCGGATCCGGTGCCGGCGGAAGTGGCGCTCGCCTTCCACCCGACGACCTTCGGGCAGCTTCTGTACGTCCGGGATTCGCTCGACCTCAACGATCGAGTTGACCGCTTCCTGGCTGCGGCAATCACCGGGATTCTCCACGGCAAGAGCGCCTCGTATCTGTCGGACCTTATGCCGAACACGTTCAGCATGGCGCCACGCTACGTCCGCGACTACGCGGCCAGGACAGGCTACGTTTCGTCCGAGCGGGATGTGTTCGGCGGCCTCTCGGCCAAGCTGGATCGCCTGTTCCGCGCTCCGCCACCCGGATCGCCGGGGATCTCGCTCCTGGGCGACGCGCGGGATGCCGGCCGGCGGGCTACGACAGCGCTCCGTGCGCACGGCCTGCCCGACCGGGTACGCCTCGTCGTGACGTCGCCACCGTACCTGCGAGTCGTGAAGTACGGCTACTACAACTGGCTACGCGCCTGGTTCCTCGGCTTCGACCCCAAGGTCATCGATGCCACGCTGGACGACGCCCATCACCGCGCCCCGTATCTCGGCTTCATGCGCGAGGTCCTGCACGGGCTTCGCCCGTCGCTCACGGACGATGGCATCGTCGTTCTCGTGATCGGTGACGTGGCGACGGATCGAGGCCGCAAGATCAGCTCCGGGCATGGGCTCGCCGAGCAGGTATGGGCCGAAGCGGCGGCGCCCGAGGGTTACCGACTTGCGGGCGTGGCCCTGGACGAAGTCCACGCGCTTCGCAAGATGACCAAGCTGTGGGGCGACGAGGCCGGTCGGGCGACGCAGCTGGATCGGATCCTGGTCATCGGCGCGACCGAACTCGGGCGTCGCCGGGCGCTGAGCGGCGCATCGATCCCGATCGACTGGACATGGCCACCCAGGTTGCGCGGGCTGTAGCCACCGGGCCTCAGCCATCAGCGGCTGCGAGGGGGCAAGGGCGCCGCTAGAATGCGGCCATGCAGCAGATGTACCACCCATCGGATCTCGCCTCGATGGATCCGCTGGTCCTCATGAAGAATCTGGACCACGTTCGGATGACCAGCCGACGCCTGAGCTACATCCTGCAACAGCAGGTGCACCTCTACGTCCCTGAAGCGAACCAGCTCCGTGAGCAGATCGACCGGTACGTCGAGGCTGAACGACAGATCGAGGGCGAGATGGCCCGGCGGCGCATCCGCGCCTGACCGGCGGCCTATCTGCGCGGGACCGGCCGCGAGGCTCGTACCAGGCCGGCGCCTCGTATGGGGCCGGCGACCGGAATGCAGAACGGACTTCGAATCAGGCCGGAGCTTCGCCCGCAATCCGAACCTTGATCCGGCCTCGATCCTCGTTGACCACTTCGCTGACGAGGGCTGCCAGGGCGGGCATCTCGAACAGGCTCAGGCCGATCCCGTTCGCTGACAGGTCCTCGGCACTCCAGCCCTTGAACAGGCCCCGGCCCGCGACTCCGCACATTTCGTCGTACAGCTCGGGCCATCCGACCTTGCGGCGCTCGTAGCAGAATCGGACGAACTCGACCGCCTCGTCGGACGGCGCAGCGACAGGCGCGGCGCGCGAAACCATCAATCAATCTCCTCCACGACGGGGCGCATTCAGGCTGGCCCGAGGCACGGCGAAATGGACCGTGGCCCGCGGCTGCGGGTGGTAGCTGGGTGGCCGGCTGACCCCCCTCCCTTGGTTCGCTGCCGACATGCGGATGGTACGCCGGATGGCCGTCAGACGCCTAGGGCCTTCTCCACCTTTTCGTCCACCAAGTTATCCACAGGGTCCGAAACGTTCAGTATCCGGGGTCGATTTCAGACCCGTCAGCTGGTGCGGCGCGCCACGCCAAGACCTGGTCGATCGCCCAACTGCCAGCGATGATCAGCGCCCAGCTCGAGGCCCTCGAATGGGTCATCGGCGATCAGCAGGCAGCCATCGAGATCCGCCCACTCGACGAGCGATGCGCACGCCGCGGAGGCCGCAATGACGACCGATGTCTCCTCCATGCAGCCGAGGAATCGACGAAAGCCAAGGTCTCGGGCCCGAGCGAGCATTCGCGCCGCTGGCCCCGGCCCACCGACCTTCGCGAGCTTGACGTTGACCCCGGCCACGACCCCGACGAGACCATCGAGATCCTCATCCGTGACGCACGACTCGTCGGCGACGATCGGCAGGGTCGAGTGCTGTTGCAGTTCGGCCATCCAGTCCAGGCGAGCGGCGGGAAATGGTTGCTCGATGAGCTCGACCCCCAGCGAAATCAAGTCCGGGAGAAGTGCCCGGGCAACGTCGGGGGTCCAGCCAGTGTTGGCATCGACGCGAATGGGTCCCTCGAAGACCTCGCGTACGGCGCGCAGCGTCGCGACGTCGGCGGGTCCTCCGCACTTGATCTTGAGGGCCGGGAACGCGCTAGCGCGTCGGGCACGCTCCCGGACGACGTCCGGTTCATCGAGGCCGAGCGTGAAATCGGTCGGCGGAATATCCGGCGACAGTCCCAGCAGGTCCCAGACCGGGCGCCCGGTGATCTTGCCAACGAGATCGTGGAGAGCCGAGTCCACGGCGCACTTCGCGCCGCCGTTCCAACGGATCGCGTCGCGCATCGCCTCACCGGCCGCCTGAAGACCCGCTGGTGACGGGTCGGGTTCGCCGATCGAGGCCAGCAGCAGCGGGTAGACGGCAGCCATCGTCTCCGGGGTGTCGCCGTAGAACCGATCCGGGTATCCCTCGCCGATCCCCACGATCCCCGGAAATCGGTCGTCCTCGAGCTCGACCACGACCGTCGTCACGAACTGACCTGCCCCGGGCTCCGAGCGGGCGATACGGAACGGCTCCCGCAAGCGGAGCTGGAGTGTCTCGTGTCGAATCCGGAGCGTCACGCCTCGATCCGGGCGTCGTTTGCCTGGACCCACGGAAGCGCTTCGACCGCCGTGTGAATGGATGCCCACAACCCGTCCCCGCCGAAGCGCACCGGAT
The DNA here is from genome assembly GCA_039933295.1 of Chloroflexota bacterium. GTDB lineage: Bacteria > Chloroflexota > Limnocylindria > Limnocylindrales > CSP1-4 > UBA5189. The sequence continues at coordinate 31,621 of JBDTOJ010000077.1, read as the reverse complement.
CGCCGGCAGGGAGGCCCGTCTCCTTCGAGATGTCTTCGATGACCTGGCGCGCATCCGCGTCGTCCGGATACAGCGAGGTGTTGAGTGCGAGGGCCACGACCCGGCTCGGCGCCACGAGCCCGGCAACCTTCTCGTGGAGGCGAATGAACTCCGGAAGGCTCGCGATCGGGAAGGACACGTCCGGCAGATGGTCGAAGTCATGGTTCGCCATCCCGGGCTTGTGGACCATCACCAGTGCATGCGGCGTTGAGCCGTGAATGAGGCTCAGCGTGACCGACGAATACGCCGGATGGTCCAGGGAGCCCTGCCCCTCGACGATGACCCAGTCGCCGCGCGCCTCGGCCTCGCCGGTCATCCACTCCACGGTTCCCTGGGCGAAATCGCTGATGACACGATCGATCGCGACGCCCCAGCCGTCGATCATCATGCCCGTCTGGCCGGTCGGCACGAAGACAACGTTGTCGCCCGCCTTCAGCGCCGACTTGCGCAGATCCAGAGCCACCGACATCTTGCCGATCGCGCAATCCGTGCCCACCGTCAGGATGACCCGTGAGCCGGGCCGGTGGCGGCGCCCGATCGCCGTTTCATGACGCTCCGGGGGGCGTCGGTAGTCAACGATCCGGGCCCCAGACGACGCTGCCTCGGTTGAGAACTCGGCATCGTCCCCCAGGAATGTGTGCAGTCCCGAGTGGAGGTCGAGACCGGCACGGAGCGCCGCGATGATGATCCCGCGCCAGTCATCGGGCAGGCGCCCACCGGTCGGTGCGATCCCGATGAGGAGCGTATTGGGAGGGTTGGGCATCGCGAGGGCCTCGGCCAGCGCCCCGACGGCCGGAATGTCGTGCCCCGGGAGCCATTCGTTGACGTTGTGGCCCGCGATGGACGAATCGAGCAGCGCGACGATCTCGTCGGTGCCGTACCGGATGACGCCCATCGCGGTCTTCGCGTTGTGGGCCCGGAACTGGCCTTCGGTCAGGATCAGGAGGCGGCGGGCGTCGTGTGAGGTCATGGTTCCGGAGTGTACAGAGCGGCACGGGCCGTGGCACGGAGGCCGTGGCGGGCCCGTTTGTCGGGCCGTGCCTCGGGTCCGTGGCGCCGATCCCTACCGGCCGGGAGCAGCCTCAGTCAGCGCCGCGCGGACCGGCATGGCGGCTTCGTGCCGGGTTCCCCGGGCGAGCGCGATGGCGCCGAGACCGGCGGTCAGCAGGAGCGCGAGCCGGTTCAACAACGCCGCCGCGAGCGCGACGTCCGGCGGCAGCCCGAGCTGCACGAAGAGGATCGCGAGTGCGCCTTCCTGGATCCCGATGCCGTTCGGTGAGATCGGCACGGTCAGGCTCAATCGGGCAATTGCGAGCGCGCCGAGAACCACCATGGGCCGCGCAACGACGCTCGGTTCGACCGCGGCCACCAGGGCCAGACCCATCAGGAGGCTGAACCCGTGGAAAATGAGCCCGAGTCCGAGTCCGTCGCGGGCCGCTGACGCAACGTTGCCGGCGGCCACGCCCGTGCCCGGGTCGGCGGCCCCGTCGAGTCCAAGCCGCTCGACGAGGCGAAGGACCGGCCCACGCCCGAGGTGCTCGCGCAGCGACGGCCCGCCACGCGTCGTGACGACCGTCAAGGCACTCACGCCGACTGCAAGCACCAGCAGCGCTGCAACGAACGGGCCCAATCCCATATTCGGGACGAGGAGCGCACCAAGGATCCCGAGCAGCAGCAGCGCGACGATGCTCATCAGGCGCTGAATCACGACCGGGCGGGCCATGCGCATGCGGCCTGGTCCGTCGTCTGTGGCCATGACCCGGTAGACGTCGGCGCCGAGATTGGCCGGCGTCACCATCCCCAGCGCCTGGCCCGCGTAGTACAGCCGGATCGTCGTGCGCCAATCGAGTCGGACGCCGGCGAGATGCCATGTCAGTCGACGCCACGACGCGGCCGCTACGAGGTGGACGGCCACCAGCCCGAGGATCGCCGGGGCCGCCAAACCGAAGTTGAGCGAGCCGAGCCGGGCCCCAAGCGCCCCGAGGTCGAGTGTCGAGATCAGGGCACCGAGCAGGATGAGGCCAATCGCCCAGCGGATCCCGGTCCGCACCCGAGAGCGCACGCCAGGGCTCATGCCGCCGCCCTTGCTGCAACGCCTTCGAGCCGGGCGAGCAGGGCGGGGCCGGTTGGCGCCACAGGCTCGAGACCCCGATCGCTCAGCCAATGGCGGCACTTCTCGGCGTAGGCGATGCCGACGATCGGGAGCCCGGCTCGATCGGCGAACAGCAGGCTGTGGTAGCGCATGCAGACCGCTGCGCCGAGCGCCTCGAACACGCCCAGGAGCATCGCTGGATCGTCGGGCGGGAGCAGGACCCGGAGTCGTGGGCGTTCGACGACGAGGCTCCGAGCCAGGGTCTCGTCGTTGTGGGTCGCCACGAAGGGGTGTCGGCTCATCGGAATCAGGCAGAAATCGAGGTCCTGCCGGGCATCGACCGCCTCGAGGATCGCCTGGCGCATCGGCGCAAGCATGGAGGCGTTGACCGCCGTGAGACACAGCCCGACGACGGGTCTACGTGAGGGCTCGAGACCAGCCGAACGAAGTTGACCCTCACCGACCGAGCGGCCAGCGGACGCGACGAGCGACGAGAGGTCCGGCGCCACGGATGCGGTCACGCCGAGCTCGGCGAGGACTCGGCGCGACTCCTCGTCCCGCACGACGACGGATCGAGCCCGCTCCCCGAGCTTCGCGAGGAGCCATCGGGACGCTTGGGGCATCCCGTCGTCCACGCCGATCCCGGTCAGGACCACCGGTCGGCCGGCGGCCGCCGCCACGATTCCCGCCACCGGCAGCAGCCGCCCGAGGGCGCCCATGTCCCGACCGAACAGGCCACCGCCGCCGATCACGAGACCTCGATGTCGGACCATCGCGGCAGGGGCCCCACCGATCGAGACCGCACGAACACCGTGCTGCGCAGTCGTCTCCGCGGGCGCTCGCGAGACGACGGTCGTCCCGTCCCGGCCGAGCAGGTTCAGCAGGCCGGTGAGCATCGCCTCGTCGCCCGCGTTGCGGTAGCCGTAACCCCCCACGACCAGGATCGGCCGTCGCAGCGCTTCGGTGCCGTAGCGATCCATCATGGGGCAGGGATGGCGGCGCCGGTACGGACCATCACGACGTACGGGCCATCGACGTGCGCCACGTGGAATCCGAGGAACTCGAGGCGCCGGCGGCGGTCCTCGTAGGCCGGGTCGCGACGCAGGACGGCTGCGCCGACGTTGTAGTCGGCCACCAGTTGGCGCGGGTCGAGCAGCCGGAGCGATGTCGAGGCGCCGCCTACCGTCAGATCCGTGACCCGCAGCGAAAGGTCCGTACCCGAGACCTGGATGAGCAATCCCCCACTCGGCGCCCACGTGATCGTCCCGCCGGACACCTCGAGGCGCAGTCGCGGTTCGTCACGTCCGTATCGCGAGAAGGTCAGTTCCGCCGTGCCGTTCGCGGAGTCCACCTTGGTCAGCGCGATGCCCGTCGGTGGTCGCAACTCCATCAGCAGGCCGCCGATCGGCAGCGGGGTATCGACGTGAAGATCGAGGTCGAACCACGTCGTGCCCCGGGTCATCGCGAGAACCTGCGTCAGCGCAACCGGTGATCGCCCGCGCGTACCGGCCCAGTGCGTCGTGGTCGTGAGTCGATCAGGCGCGCTCATCGTCTCCATCCCGCGAGCGCCGAGGGCGGGCAGGCTTGCGAGCGTGGATCCATCGGCGGCCACGATGACCATCGAAGCCGGCACGACCCTCAGCAGGTCGAGGAACTCGCCGCCGTGGTTCGCTCCGATGATGATCGATCGTGGCTGCGCGCCGGCATCGGTCGGAGCTCCGTCGGTCATCGTCAGAAAGAAGGACTCGTTGGCGAGCGACAGGTTGCCCCGCAGCAGCGCGCTGGCGGCAAGGCCACGCTCCCACTCGATGGGCCGGAACGCATAGCGGATCTGGCTGCTGAACAAGGCGGGCCGCCCGGTCAGGCCCTCGATCCATTTGGCCTCCCGCACCGGGGCGAGGATCGAGACGCCCGGCATCAGCCGGGAATCTGCCCATGCCGCCGCTGCGGCGAGCGCCTGATCGTCGGTCAGTTGGTATCCCGAGGCCTCGGACTGGTAGCGCGCGATGCTGAACGGGGCCACCAGAACGATCGCAAGTCCGATGACCGCGAGGCCGCGCTCGCCAGTGGCGCGTCCGGGTGAACGCCGGTGCAGGTCCGCGCCGACCGCGCCGAGCATTGCCGCTCCGGCGACCAGAAGCGGGGCGAGGAGGAGTGGCCCGAAGCGCGGGTAATCGGTCGCTGCGCCGGTGAAGGCCGAGAAGACGTAGGCACCCCACGAGACCGCGACCCAGGTCGCGAGAACCAGTCGCGCATCCGACGACGGCGGCATGCGCCGATCCCGCGCCAGGCGCCAGGCCCAGCGGCCCAGGTAGGCAATGCCAAGGACGAGGATGCCGATCGTGGGCGGATAGGATGCGAGCACATCGAGCACTCGCTCAGGTCCCCGCCACGCGAGGCTGGCCGGATTCGCCACGTAGCCGACCGAGGCCGGCGCAATCACGAGGATCCAGTAGGCCCCGATCACGGCCATGGCGGCCCCGAGCGGCCAGGCGGCCCGAAGTCGTGTCGCGAAGGTCACTCCGGCACGCGGAAGCAGGGTCAGGGCGGCCGTGGCCAGGCAGACCGGGAGCGCGATCGTCGCGGTTGGGACATGGGTGAGGCAGGCGGCCATAAGTGCCACGCAACCCGCCATCCACCAGCGCCGCTCCGCAGCCGCACTTCGAAGTGCGGCAGTGAACGCCGCGATCGCCAGCATCAGGAAGACGACGGCCGCGGCCTGGAGGAGTCCGCCGAAGGCCAGCAGTTCCAGGTACCGGTCCGTGACCAGAAGCCCGAGGATGACAGCGACCAGTCCGGTCGCCGTGCGCCCGTCTACCGCACGCCCGACGGCGAAGAGCGCACCACCCAGACCGGCGACGATGACGAACCCGACGAGGTGCAGGGCGAGGACGGGATTGCCGACCCAGCCGGCGATCAGCGCAATCAGCGTCGGGACGAGCGGTGGAACGTCCCCAAGGGCCCGATACGCCGGCGTCGTCGCGCCACCGAAGGCCCGGGAGACCATCAGCCACTGGCCATAGTCGCCACTCCCGATCGCCGTCGTCGCCACGAGGACCGCGATGATCAGGATGATCCCGCCCGCAGCGATCAGCGGGACACTGCCCGGCATATCCGGAATCGAGGCGCCGACGGACGCGATCCGGGACGGCACGAGGCGTCGAGCGATCACCATCGCGGTTCACCGAGGAGGGCCGCGTGGTCGGACGCGATCTCGGATCGCAGCTCCGCAGCGCCGGCCACGGCTGCGGGTCCGGCCAGACGCGCTCGCCTCATGATCGCGCGGCTGGACTTCGGCCCGGCCAGCCGACGCTCGGCGACGAGGTCGATGTAGACCCGCTCCATCTCGAGTGCGCGGCTATCCCAGCCTCGTCCCTCCGCGGTCGCGCGGGCGGCCCGAGCGATGCGCTTGAGGCTCCTGGCATCCGCCAGTAGGTCGGCGAGGACCGAGGTCAAACCAGTTGGGCTCGGGTCGAAGACCAGGCCGTCGACGCCGTCCGAAATGAGGTCCGGCGCGGCACTCATCGGGCTCGCCGCGACGACCGGCACGAGGCCACATGCCTGCCCTTCCACGACGGTGATCCCGTAGCCCTCGCGCTCCGAGGGTAGGACGAGTACCCGCGACGCCCGCATGAGTGACGGCACGCGTTCGTCGGATACGCGACCAACGAACGTGACTTGCTCATCGACGCCGAGTTCCACGGCCAGCGAGCCCAGGGCGGCTCGCTCCGGCCCATCGCCGACGATCACGCATCGGAGCTCCGGGAATCGACCGACGAGCCCCGCCACCGCACGAATGAGCAGGTCCACCCGCTTCTCGTCGATCAGCCGCCCGACGTAGATCAGGTCGGACCGCTGGTCATCAACGGTGGCGACGGACATGGCCGCGAGGTCCACGCCGTTGGCCACGACCTCGATCCCAGGGCCATCCGCGTCCCGTCCCGCCATCCTGCGGGCGGTGAACGGCGAGACGGCAATCCGCCGATCCGCGACGCGCCGTGCCCCACCTTCGACGAACCGCGCCGCTCGGGCCACAACCGGCCGATCGGGCAGGTAGTCGAGCCAGTGATCGCCCCAGAACTCGTGCCATGTGGCGACCAATGGCGTCCGGGTCGCCCGAGTCGTTGCCCAGGCCGCGTACAGCGGCAGAAACGGGGTTGCCGAAGCATCGACGACATCGGCCCCGAGCCGGGCCAGGACGGAGGGTAGACGCGCCGCGAATTCGACCGCCTCCCGGATCGTCCGCTTGCCATCCGAGCCGTAGAACCCGCGCGGGGCACCGATGCCGTGAAGGGTCACCCCGTCGCGGACGATCGTCGGCTCATCGCCCCAGAACCGCCAGGTGACGTGGTGGACGTCGTGGCGCTCCGCGAGGCGAATTGCCAGTTCGTGGAAGCGCCGCTCCGCACCGCCGCTGCAATACGGGATCAGGGCGTCGTAGACGAAGGCGATCCGCAACCGGGGGCTCGTGCCGGGATCGATCATGCGGCGCACCTCACCGGCGATCGGCGATCGCCACGGCCAGGAACCCAGCCATGCCGACGTTCGCGCCGACGATCATCAGGCTCTGGGCCAGAGCGGCAAACTGGAGTCCAAGCGCGAGCTTCGAGCCGGACAGCCAGATCGCCAGCAGCCCGAGGTTGAGCACGAGCCCGACCACCATCAGGATTCCGGCGACCGCCAGGACCCGTTCGAGGCTGAAGATCCTCCGATAGAAGCGTACCAACCTGTCTTCCTTGAGGAAGCCGCGGTCGACACCGTACGTCTTGGTGATGAGCCCGAAGACGAGCGCATTGGCGCCGATGGCGAGGAAGATCGAGCCAGCGAATACCGATTGCCAGTTGAGCGATCCGATCTCGATACCGGTCGGCGCCAGGAACGAGATAGCCAACACGGCGAGCCCCATCCCGACCAGCGCGAGGCCGGGCAGAACGAACAGGAAGTTGGGTGCCGAGACGAGCAGGAACCGGAGATGGCGCCATCCGTCGCGGACCGTGTTCAGCTTGCTTTCGCCCAGGCGGACGTTGTACGGGGCCGGCACTTCGGTGACCGCGAGGCCTTCTCGTGCAGCGTTCACGATCATCTCGGAGGCGAGCTCCATGCCGCCGGACCGGAGCTTCATCCGTTCGTAGGCATCCCGGGTGAAGGCCCGGAACCCGCTCTGACTATCGCCCACGCGGAGCCCGATGAACCGGCGAATGATGAGGTTGATGATCGGGCTGCCGATGTATCGATGGGCCCAGGGCATCGCGCCCGCCGTGATCCCGCCGGTGAACCGATTGCCGAGCACCATGTCGAAGCCGTCGCCAAGGGGCTTGAGCAGTTCATCGAGCCGGCTGAAGTCGTAGGTATCGTCGGCGTCACCCATGACGATGATCTCCCCGCGCGCTTCGGCGAAGCCCCGCAGGTAGGCGTTCCCGTAGCCGCGGCGTCGCTCATGGACGACCTGAGCTCCGGCGGCAGTGGCGAGGGCTGCTGATCCGTCGGTCGAGCCGTTGTCGACGACGAGGACTTCACCGATCGTTCCGGTCGATTGCAGCCAGGCACGGGCCTTTTCGACGCAGATGGCGACAGTCTCGGCCTCGTTGAGGCAGGGCATGACGATGGACACGCGGGGCGGCATGAGGGCAGCCGTCATCGGACCTCCGGATGAGCTTGCGATCGGGGAAGTGGCTCGCGCGATCTCGACGGAGATCGCGCGAGAGACGGCCTGGACTCAGGCCGAACGAAGAACGATTACGGGCAGTCGCCGTACTCGTCGGGAAGCACGTCGCCGTGCTTCAGGTGAGCCGACAGCGCGTTCTGCGAGATGTTGATCTCGTGATAGCTGCCGTTGCCTGTCCGGTGGCAGACATTGACCTTGTCAAGCGGCTGCCCCACCACGTTGGCGGTGCTGGCGGCCACGAGAACGAGGGCCGGAACCAGGGCGCTGAACATCATTCGGCGCACTTTGACCATCGATGCCTCCTCCTGTACAGATGATGGTCTGGCGAACCTAGCACGGGGGTCGGGTCCGGCTGTGAGCCCTACTTTGGGCCTAGTGGTTGGACGCTCCACGCTCACGACGGCGGAGACCGGTGACGCGTGGCAACGAACGGCCGCCAAACAGGAAGAAGGCCCGATCCGCAGGGCGGATCGGGCCTTCGTTGGCATCTGGTACCGCATACCGGATTCGAACCGGTGGTCTCCGCCTTGAGAGGGCGGTGTCCTGGGCCTCTAGACGAATGCGGCCTGAGTCACGCGGACCGCGTGAGCGGCGGATGATACCAAACGACCGCGAATCGAGCCCTCGATCAGAGCCGATTCAGCTCGAGGAAGGCGCGGATCGAGTCCGCGACCTGCTGGTAGCTGTCCTCGCCCACGACCAGCCCGTAGTGCGAGTGCGCCCCGAATGGTTCGTACGGCGCGGTAAGCCACTCGGCGACACGTTCAACGCTCTCAGCCGGCACCTGGCGATCCAGGCCGCCGGCGATCACGAGACGCGGCACGCTCTCGAATGCCGTCCGGTTCACCCGAATCCCGCGCAGAACCGCTCGCCTGGCTCGTCCCGACTCGTGCGGCTTCTGGCCCATCAGGTGCTGGATTCGCAGGATGTCGCCGATCGACAGGTCCGGGTGATCACGCTGCAACCGCTCGGGAAGGGTCTCCCAGCCGATAACGGCCTTGCCGTACAGCTCCGGGATATCTCGAAGCTCATGTTGATGCGCCGCAAGACGAAGCTCGCCCGGCGCCTCGGGGGCGACGAGCACGAGTCCGGAAACCGGCTGGCGCTCGGCCGCCTTGAGGGCGAGGAGACCACCCATCCCGTGGCCGATTACGACGACACCGGGGCCGAGCCGCGCCATGACCGAGGCGACGTCCTCGACGAACATCTCGAACGACAACTCCGCCGGGTCCGCCGTCTGGCTCCAATGGTGGTTTCGCAGGTTGAGGGCATGGCCCTCCCAGCCCCGCCCGGCGAAATAGCCGAGGTAGCGCTCCCACAGCCACGATCCACCGAGTTCCCCGTGCACGAACAGGAGAGGCTTGCGGCGCGACCGGCGTTCGGGCAGCCAGGATTCGACGTAGATGCCCCGCTCGTCGAGCTCGATCTCGTCCTTCCTTATGGGTCGTCCATTGACCGCCGGCACCTGGGCGCGTGCGAGGATGTCGTCGGGTGTCGAATTGGGCATGCTCACCCCTCCAGCGGGTTGATGACGAGGCCGGGAGATGGCCTATGGACGGATACGAGTTCTCTGTCGGGGCTCGATGCTCAGCCTGCCGGATGGCGGGCGGGCCACGCACCTGCCGATCGTCAGAAGGTTCGGTCGCATGCTGGCTCCCGGATCGTACGATAGGCACCGCGGATTCGCGACCGGCCGGGTATTTACCGGGCCGCGCAACTAATCGGGGGTGCCCGGCGTCGATGCAACCGACCACCCACGTAATCCCTGGAGACGTCGTGCCGCTCGCTCTGGCTCTGCCGCGACCCGCCGCCCGTTGGTTCCACGCGCTCGCGGCGATGTTCGTCGTTGCGGCGCTGCTCCTCGGTCCGCTTGCCGTCACAGCGCAGGCCGCGACCACCGTGAAGATGGAGGCCAAGGTCCTCCTTCAGGGCCACGCGCGCGTCGGATCGTGGATGGCCATCCAGATCGCATTCACGAACGACGGCCCGGCCGTGAAGGGCGAGGTCCGCCTCGCGGGCGGAGCTTCCGGACGGACACGCTTCTCGGTGCCGGTGGACCTGCCCACGAATTCCCGACAGGCGTACGTGCTCCATGCGCAGCCGCCATCCTTTGGGCGCACCGTGAAGGTCGAACTGATCTCCGGCGGAAGCACGATCGCCTCGGCCGACGTCACCTACCTCATTCACGATGCCGCCCAGCTCGTGGTCGGGGTCATCGCCGAACAGCCCCAGGGCATCATCGCCGAGCTCAACCTCGAGCCGAACCAGAACGGGATTGCGCCGGCCATCCTGGCCCTGGGGATCGCGGACCTGCCCGATCGCCTCGAGGCCTGGGGCACGCTTGATCGGCTCGTCTGGCAGGACGTGGACAGCAACCAACTCAGTACGGACCAGCTCGCCGCACTCCGGGGCTGGATCGCCGGTGGCGGCGAGCTCGTCATCGCCGGCGGCACAGCGGGCATCGGAACCTTGTCCGGCTTCCCGGACGACCTGCTGCCGTATCGGCCAACCGCCACCCTGACCGTGAGCCCAACGACGTTGACCGGACTCATCGGCGAGCTGCCCGTGAACGCGGTGGATCTTCCGGCGGAGGGCGGGACACTTCGCGAAGGTCGGCCACTGGCAACGTCCGGCGATCGCGTCATTGCCGCCGAGATGGACTACGGCAGTGGCGCGGTGACAGTCCTCGGCTTCGATCCCGCCACGACGTGGCTCGCGGCGCGCCGTGACATCGACGTCATGTGGCGACGCCTCCTGCCCGGGCGGACGGCGGGCGGGCCAGTTGTCGGCTCGGATGACAGTCAGATCGTCAACGCGGTCAACCAGCTCGCGTCGCTGGCCCTCCCGCCGATCGGCGGGTTGCTCCTCCTGATTGGCGGCTACATCCTGCTGATCGGACCCATCAACTACCTGATCCTCCGCCGGCTCGATCGACGCGAGCTTGCATGGATCACGATGCCCGTCCTGATCGTGGCCTTCGCGACTGCGTCCTACGGCTTCGGCACAACGCTCCGTGGCAGCGATCTGATCGTGAATGAGGTTGCCGTCGTGCGTGGCGCGCCCGGTGCGACCGAGGGTTCCGCGCAGGTCTATGTCGGGGTGTTCTCGCCATCCAGATCGACCTATCAGCTCGAAGTCCACGGGAGTGCCCTGCTCACGGCGCCATCCACCGGCGACTTCTCAGGCAACGGCGATCCGAATTCACTCGACATCGTTCAGGGCGATCCCGCGCTCGTCCGCGACCTCGCCGTCGGGTTCTCGTCACTGAGGACCATCCGGGCAGATGCACCGGCAACCGTACCGCTCGTAACGACCAAGCTCGCCTTCAAGGATGGGAACGTGACCGGAACGGTGACGAACAGCTCGGACATCACCCTCGAGAGTGTCGCCATGGTCCTCGGTGGCTCCGTCGCCGTGATAGGCGACATGGCACCGGGATCCTCCAAGGACCTCTCGCTCCGCACAACCGGCAACCAGTTAGGCCAATCGCTCTCAGATCGAATCTTCGGCCAGGTGTTCTTCGGGGACTCGTCGTCGCTCAGCGACGATGGCCTCCGGATGCGGGTCCGGCACGCGATTGTCGATCAGCTGACGTTCGACCCAATGTTCGGCTCGATCGGCAATCTGAATGCCAGCGGTCCCGTGCTCCTGGCATGGGGTCGGGATGAAGTGCTTGACGTACGCGTGCAGGGCCAGACCGCCCGCCGCAATGCGAACGTCCTGTACTACCTGCCCGCCGGCCTTGATGTCACTGGCACCACGGCGTTCGCATCGGATCTCATCACCGCGACCGTCGTGTCATCCGATGCCGCGTTCTTCAGCAAGGACCCGTTCTCGTTGAACATGGGCGCCGGGTCGGCCACGATTGCCTACCGGCCCATTTCGTTCCGGGGTTCGTTCAGAGCCACCGAGGTCCAGTTCTCGATGAATGGTGCAAGCCTGCCGGGACCGGGCGCAACCCACGTCGCGCCGCTTGATACCAGGCCGATCGCCTGCGTCGACTCCACGAACACCAAGCCGGAGGGTTGCACGCCGCCACGCCTCGACGGGGTGCCCGAGATCGAGGTCTTCGATGTCGTCGCCGGCGTGTGGGCCAGACTTCCGCATCTCGGCCAGGGGAATGTCTACTCCATCGACTCGCCGGAGCGATTCGTCGATCGAGCCACCGGCCAGGTGCTGATCAGGTTCGTCAACGAATCGTCCGACCAGGGTCTCGGGTTCCAGTTCCAGATCTCGATCAGTGGGGTCATCTCGTGACAACCATCGTCAGGACGCAGGGTCTGGTGAAGCGCTACGACCGCACGCTGGCAGTGGCTGGCGTCGACCTCGAGATCGAGGAGGGCGAGATCTTCGGTCTCGTCGGGCCGAATGGCGCCGGCAAGACCACGACACTTCGCATCCTCGCCACGCTCCTGGAACCGACCGCCGGGGAGGCCGAGGTCGCGGGTTGGTCGCTTGCCCGGAACTCGAACGACGTCCGACGCGTCCTCGGGTTCATGCCGGACGTGTTCGGGGTCTACGACGATATGCGGGTCTGGGAGTACCTCGACTTCTTCGGCCGGTGCTACGGGCTCTCGGCGCCTGCGCGGAAGCGGATCATCGGGGACCTCCTCGAGCTCGTGGATCTCGCCGACAAACGCGACACGTACGTGCAGGGCCTGTCCCGGGGCATGCAGCAGCGCCTGTGCCTCGCCCATGCGCTCGTCCACGACCCGAAGGTGCTCCTCCTCGATGAGCCCGCCTCGGGTCTCGACCCGCGAGCCCGCGTCGAACTCCGCGAGTTGCTCCGTGAGCTGCGGAGCCTCGGCAAGACCATTCTGATCAGCAGCCACATCCTCCCGGAACTCGAGGAGCTGTGTACGAGCGTTGCGATCGTGGATCGTGGACGTGTGTTGGCGTCGGGACGGATCGCCGACATCGAGAAGCGGCTTCGAGTTGGGGCGGTCCTTCGAGCCCGCGTCATCGCCGAAGGCGAAGCGCTTGAAGCCGCCCGCGTCTGGTTCTCCGGACAGGCCGAGGTCGCGTCGGCAGCCATCCTGCCGGATGGACTGGTCGAGCTGGGGTTCCGGGGGGACGAGGTGCAGACGGCGGCACTGCTCCGTGACGCAATCTCGTCCGGACTCAGCATTGCAAGTTTCTCGCGCGCGGCGAGCGACCTCGAGGAGCTCTTCCTCCAGGTCACGGGCCAGGATGAGCCGGCGCCTCAGGAGGCGGTCGCATGATGGCCCGGGTTCTGGCGCGCCGGCCCCATGTCTCGATGCCGGGGATCACCGCGATCCTGGTCAAGGAACTGCGCGGTCGCATGCGAGGGCGGCGGGCCTTCATCTCGGTGACCATCTACACCCTGATCGTGGCCGGCTTCGCCTGGATGGTCGGCCGGATCCTCGAGGAGAGTGCCCGCCAGAACTTCGGGTTCAGCCCGCAGTATCAGTCGGCATCGATCGGGCGCGGGATCTTCGTGGCGATCATGTTCCTCCAGACCTTGATGATCTCCGTCCTGGCGCCGGCCTCCACCGCCGGGACCATCAGCGGCGAACGCGAGCGCCAGACACTCGATCTGCTCGCGGTTACGCCGATCTCGTCGGTCGCCATCGTGGTCGGCAAGCTCTTCTCCTCACTCACCTGGGTGTTCATGCTGATCCTTGCCTCGGTGCCGGTCTCAGCGCTTGTCTTCGTCTACGGCGGCGTCGCTCCTGATGACCTATTGCGGGGCTACTTCATGCTGTTCGTCACCGCGATAGCGTTCGGTGCGCTCGGGATCTTCTTCTCGGCGCTCATTCGACGAAGCGGCGCCGCCACCGGCCTGACCTTCGTGTCGGTCATCGTGGCGACCGTGGGTCTCACCTTCATCTGGGTCTTTCTGCGAATCGGCGAGGCCAACAACCTCGATGCCAACACGCTCGCCGCGCGGCGCCCGCCCGAGGCCCTCCTGTTCCTCAACCCATTCGTCAGCCAGGCCGACGTGGCCTGCGGCGCGGAGGGTGGCACGGGGAGTTGGTGCTCGATCATCGCCGACATCACCGGTACGACCCAGGCCTTCGCGCAGCCTGTCGGCGGCGTGGGCATCGCGCCCGGTGGGTTCGGTGGTGGTCAGAATTGCGTATCCGATGGGAACACAACAACCTGTCAGGCCATCGCGGTGCCGGTTGGAGGCGGGGTGGTCCCGGTCCCACAGCCGATCGTGGGCAAGGATATCGTCGCGAACGACGTCGTCACGGGACCCGAGTCCCTGCGCGATCGCTTCTGGCCCCGCGCAGCCCTGACCTTGCTCCTCATTTCCATTGGGTTCACTGCTGCCTCGGTGCAACTTGTCACGCCAACGCGTCGCTGGCGCCCAAGCCTGCCGGGCTTCCTGCGTCGCCTCCGACCGAGGAGGTCCGCCTGATGTTCCGATTGCCCCGTTCGCTACCAAAACTGGCCCGCATATCGCTCCGGCCGGCGCGATCCCTCGAAGCGGGGTTCCAGGTCCCGGATGATCCGCGCCGATTGATCACGGGCCCACTGGATCCTGAACTCGAGCGGGTCCGTGTTGGTCTGCGACCCCATCGCCGCCGGTTGTGGGTCCGACGCATCGTCCGACGCGCGTGGATCGTCCTCGTCGCGACGGTCGGGCTGGAGCTGCTCGTCTTCCTGGCCGGGCGAATCTGGCCGATCGAAGGAATCGAGGCGGCTGCCGCAACCGTGCCGATCGCGATGCTCGTGGTCCTCGCGCTGGTCTCAGCCCGTGCACGCCCGAGCCTTGGCGAGACCGCGATCGCGGTCGACGGTGAGGCACGCCTGGGAGACCGGCTCGCGACAGCGCTGGCGCTCGGTGGAACGGTGCCGGAAGCCTCTGGGCCACCCACGGCCGACGACGAAGCCCTGATGGCCGTAGGAACGGGCGACGTCGACGACGCCGACGAACGGCGGCGCTTTGTTCGTCGCCAGCGGCGCGATGCGATGGCAAGCCTGCGGTTGGTTCCGGCAAACCTCTTCAAGCCGCGAATGTCGAACCGGCCGGCGATCGCGGTCCTCGCGCTCTCGCTGGCCCTCGTCCCGACCCTCCTCCTGCCGAATCCCCAGACCGCCGCGATCGCCCAGAACCGCGCCGTACGTGAGCAGGCCGCCGCTCAGGCGCAAAAAATCGATCACCTCGCCGACCAGCTGGCGAGCAAGGGGCTCAACCCGACGGATCCGCGTTCGCAACTGGCCAAGGAGCTGCGCGACCTCGCCAAGCAGCTCCGGGATCACCCGAATGATCTGACCGCGAACCTCGCCAAGCTCGGTGCCGTAGAGGCCGCGCTCCGATCGCAGCTCAACCCGGCCAACGAACAACGGGCGGCGGCCCTCGCTTCGCTGAGCCGGGGCCTGTCCCAGACCGCTACCGGTAACAACAAGTCGAATCCGGAGGGCGATCCCAAGGAGGCCGTCAAGGACCTCGAGGATCTGGGCAAGAAGCTCGATTCCATGACCGACGCGCAGAAGCAGGATCTGGCCAGACAACTGTCCGAACTTCAGGGTACCGCGAGCCAGGCCGGCGGCGCGTCCGCACAGGCTCTCAAGGACGCGGCCCAGAGCCTCGCCCAAGGGGACGCGGCCGGGGCCAAGTCCGCGCTCGACCGCCTGTCGGAAACGCTTGGCGATGCACAGAACGGCATCGCCCAGAACCGCGACCTCACCGGAGCCGCGAACCAGCTCCAGGACAGCCGACGCGATCTCGCGAACTCCGGTCAGACCGGGCAGCCGGGTCAACCGGGTGGCCAGACCGGCCAGCCGGGCAGCAGCGGTCAGCCTGGTAATGGCGGGCAGCCCGGGAGCAGCGGCCAGCCCGGGAATTCGGGTCAAGGTCAGGGTCAAGGTCAGGGTCAAGGTCAAGGTCAGGGTCAAGGTCAGGGTCAAGGTCAAGGTCAGGGTCAAGGTCAAGGTCAAGGCCAGGGTCAGGGCCAGGGTCAGGGCCAGGGTCAGGGCCAGGGCCAGGGCCAGGGCGGATCGATCGGTGGCGGCGGCTCGAACGCCAACTATCTGGGCTCCGGTACTGGCGGCAACGGCACGGCCGGCGGCCCCGTCAATCCCAATCGACCATCCATCCTCGGGAGCGACCTCAGCAGCGTCTTTGCCCCATTCGGACGAATTGGGCAACCCGGCGATCCTTCCTACATCTCCGGCACCGGTGGCTCGGGGCAGACGACCCAGGGTAATCAGCAGGGAGCCGGCACCGATCCGGGCTCATACGTCCCGTATTCGCAGGTGTTCTCTCAGTTCTACCAGTACGCCCTGACCTCGCTCGATCGCGGATATGTGCCGCTGTCGGTCAAGGACTACGTGCGCGACTACTTCAGCTCACTCGAGCCTCGCCAGTAGCAGTGGTGGCGGAGCCCGAGCGCTCCGCCCCGGAGGAACGCATGGATACGACGATCGACGCAGCCAACCCGGTCAGGCTGGCGCCCGAAGCGTTCGCCGAACGTGCGAACGCCATCGAACGCGAGGTCGGGCGCGTGATCGTCGGCCAGCGTGAGCTCGTTCGACAGACCGTGACGGCCCTGCTGGCCAACAGCCATGTGTTGCTCGAAGGTGTTCCGGGACTCGGCAAGACGATGCTCGTCCGAACGATTGCCGACGTGATCGACTGCGCATTCAGTCGTGTCCAGTTCACGCCCGACCTGATGCCCGCCGACATCACCGGCACGAACATCCTCATCGAGGAGGAAGGTCGACGGATCTTCCAGTTCCAGCCCGGCCCGATTTTTGCCAACCTGGTGCTTGCCGACGAGATCAACCGCGCCACCCCGAAGACCCAGTCTTCGCTCCTCGAGGCTATGCAGGAGCACCAGGTCACGGTGGCCCGCCATCGCTACCCGCTCGAGGCACCGTTCTTCGTGCTGGCGACCCAGAACCCCCTCGAGATGGAGGGCACCTATCCCCTCCCCGAGGCGCAGTTGGACCGGTTCCTGTTCAAGGTCCACGTTCCGTTCCCGACCGAGGAGGATCTGATCAC
Organism: Chloroflexota bacterium; assembly: GCA_039933295.1. Classification (GTDB taxonomy): domain Bacteria; phylum Chloroflexota; class Limnocylindria; order Limnocylindrales; family CSP1-4; genus UBA5189. Next base: position 14,851 of record JBDTOJ010000077.1, on the reverse strand, counting down.
GATCATCGACCGCACGACTGGCGTCGATGCACCGACAGCCGGCAAGGTCTGCACGGCTGTCGAGATCGTGGAGATGCAGCGCCTCGCCCGAGGGGTTCCGATCGCCCCGCACGTGACCGCGTACGCAGTGGCGCTGCTCGCGGCCACCCACCCGGATCAGCCCCGCGCACCCCAGATCGTGCGTGAGTACGTTCGCTACGGCGGCTCCCCTCGAGGCGCCCAGGCCCTCGTGACCGCGGGCAAGATCTACGCGCTGCTCGACGGGCGTTTCAATGTTTCGATCGGCGACATCCGCGCCGTCGCCCTGCCCGCACTTCGCCACCGCGTGATCCTCAACTTCGAGGGCGAAGCCGAGGGGATCACGACCGAGGCAGTGGTCAACGCGATCCTCGACGCAATCCCCGCCCCGTCCGTCGAATAGCGCCGCGCGAGGCGCATCGGATCGAGACCATGGACGAACCAACCGGGCTCTCCCTGCCGCCCGAAGCCAAGGCGTCGCCGCGCGATCGCGCGCGAGCGCGACCGGCATTCCTGCCGTCCGACATCGATCCGACCGTGTTCGACGAGTCCTTCCTGCGCCAGCTGGAGCGGCTCCAGGTCATGATGCGCGCCCCCGTTCGCGGCGGGCTCAAGGGCGGGCGGCGGTCCGTGAAGCGCGGACAGTCGGTGGAATTCGCCGACTTCCGCGACTACTCCCTCGGTGACGATCTTCGGCAACTGGACTGGAATGTCCTGGCCCGACTCGAAAAGCTGTTCATCAAGCTGTACGTCGAGGAAGAGGACGTCACGATCGCGTTCCTCATCGACACCTCAGCCTCGATGGCCGGTGGAAAACCAGGAAAGCTGCTGTTCGCCCAGCGCGCGGCGGCCGCACTCGGGTACATCGGGCTGGCGTCTGAGGACCGCGTTGCCGTCACGTCACTCGGCGGACGCGTCGCTCGCCGCCAGGTAGCGCTGCGCGGCTCCGGGCGTGTCTTCCGCCTGTTGTCGGCGCTGTCGAACATCTCGATCACCGATGGCCCGACCGACCTCCAGGCCGCGGCCCGCCATGCCGGCGCCCAGCTCTCCGGCCGCGGCGTGATCGTGTTGCTGTCCGACCTGCTCGATGTGAACGCGGATCGCGTCATCCGCGAACTGGCGGCGACCGGGTCGGAGCTGATCATCCTGCACCTGCTGTCACCGCAGGAACTCGACCCGGCCATCGAAGGCGATCTGCGCCTGGTCGATGTCGAATCCGGCGAGGGCATCGACGTCACCGTGGACCTCGCCACGCTCGATGGCTACAGGCAGCGTCTCGATGCCTGGCGCCAGGCATTCGCGGATCTCGCGGCACGGCGACGGGCAACCTACGTCCCGCTCTCGACCGATGTCCCGCTCAGCGACCTGATGTTCGCCGAGCTCCGGCGGCGCCAGGTGGTGGGCTGACGATGCCGTTCGTCGCCCCCCTCGCGCTGCTCGGACTCCTGTTCCTGCCGGTCGTGGTTGCGATGTACCTGCTCAAGCTGCGGCGCGATGAGTCGGTCGTCTCTTCAACGCTCTTGTGGCAGCGACTCGTGGCCGATGTTGAAGCCAACGCCCCGTGGCAACGGCTCCGTCGCAGCCTGCTGCTGCTCCTCCAGCTCCTGCTGATCCTGCTCCTCACTGCGCTCGCGGCACGGCCCTTCCTGGAGCGTCCCGCGGGCCTCGCCCGGGACATCGTGATCGTGATCGACACGTCGGCCAGCATGGCCGCCACCGACGTGACCCCGAACCGTCTCGCGGCGGCGACTGCGGCCGCGCTCGATGCGCTGCGCGAACTGCCGGCTGGCGGCAAGGTCAGCGTGATCGCGGCCGGCCGGACGGCCCGCGTCGTGGTCAACGAAACGGCCGATCTCGGTCGGGTGAGGGTGGCCCTCGCGGCGCTGACGGTCAGCCCGGCCACCGGGGACCTCGGAGACGCGCTGGTCCTTGCGGACGCACTCGCAGCCCGTTCGGGCGACGCTGAGATCGTCGTTGCTACCGACGCAGCCCTTGCCGTCCCGCCGACCTCCCGGGTTGAGCACACGATCAAGGTCCTCCAGGTGGGCCGAGATCGGCGCAATCAGGCGATCGTCGCCCTCGCTGTCCGGCAGGGCGCCTCGGGTGTGAGCCGGTCCGTGTTCGTGAGCATCGCGAACCTCGATCTGCAATCCGCCCAGCGGCGCCTCCAGATCTTCGGGGACGGCGTGCTGCTCGAGGCCCGTGACCTCGTCCTCGACCCACAGACCCGGGCCGAGGCGACGATCGATGACATCCCGGTCGGCGTCCGGGTCATCGAGGTGAGGCTGGATCGCACCGGCGCCGCCGCCGATGCCCTGGCCCTCGATGACCAGGCGTGGGCCATCGTCCCGCCCGAGCGGCTGCGTCGGATCCTCCTGGTATCGGACGGCGACCCGTACCTCGAAACGGCGCTCACGTACCTCCCCAACACAGAGTTGTACGGGGTGAAGTCCGCCGAGTACGGGCCGACAACCCATCCCGAACTGTTCGACCTGATCATCTTCGAGGGCACGGTGCCGGCGGAGCTTCCGGCCACCGCGGTGCTGGCGATCGCGCCCAAGCTGTCATCGCCGCTCGGTGAGGTGGTGGGCTCCCTGAAGGACCCGGGAATCGGCTCACTCGATCCGGCAGAACCGATCCTTCGCTACGTCGATCTCTCGACGACTCACATCGGAACCGCGATCCAGATGGCTCTGCCGGCCTGGGCGCGGACGATCATTCCCGGACCCTCGGGCGCTCCGCTGCTCTACGCGGGCACCCTCGGCGGGCGCGCCGCCGCGGTGCTGACGTTCGAGCCGCGCCAATCGGACCTCCCGCTCCAGGTGGCGTTCCCGATCCTGATCTCGAACCTCGCGGGCGAGCTGATGGGCGGGTCATCGGCCCCGACGCAGGCGCTCGAGCCAGGGAGCCCGGTTTCGCTTCCCGTGCCCGCCGGCGCCACCGGGCTGACCGTCACGAAGCCGGACGGCTCCTCGATTGACCTTGTGCCGGGCACGCTCGGTGGTGGAAGCGTCACGTTCAGCCAGACCGACCAACTCGGCGTCTACACCGCGGTCGCGATTCGACCGACGGCGACGGCCTCCCCGGAGCCAACGGTCACGGACTCGGCGTCACCGGGCCCATCGGCAACCAGCGGTTCATCCGCCGCGGCGTCACCGACACCCGTACCGACCGCGCCACTCGCCGATCCGAACGCACCCGTCCAGTTCGCGGTTGATCTCTTCGATCCGGCCGAGTCGAACATCGCCCCTGGGTCCGCGGCTTCGATCGTGGCGCTTGGCGGCGGCCCCGGGGCCAGCCCCGGGGCGAGCGGGTCCGCGTCGCCGACGGCTTCCCCTGCCGGCTCTTCGGGCGGGACCCCCGCACCCTCGGGCGCCGCCGCTGGTGGCACGGACCGGCCTGCCGCCCGCGACGAGTTGTGGGTCCCGATTGTCATCCTGGTGCTCGTCGTCCTCATGGCCGAGTGGCTCGTCTATCAGCGGGACGCGGCCACGCGGTTGTGGCGTGGGTTCCGACGCCGCTTCGGTGGGCCGGGCAACACTGCCGGGAACACGGCACCTGGTGAGCCGCGCATCGGGCGAGGCGGCGGCTGATGGGCATCCACTTCGAAACGCCACTCTGGCTGCTGCTCCTGATCCCGACGCTGCTGATCACCTTCGTCCCGTACCTGGCGGCGCGCCGCCGGATCGGCACTGCCCGGCGACGAGCTGCGCTCGTGGTCCGGACCGTACTCGTGGCGGCACTCGTCTTTGCCCTCGGCGGCTTCCAGCTGGTCCTACCGGTTGATCGCCTCGCGACGGTTTTCGTCGTCGATCTGTCCGACTCGGTCGGGACTCCGGGACGGGAGTCAGCGCTGGCATTCCTTCGCGAGAGCCTGGCCGTGATGCCGGAAGGTGACACGGCCGGCGTCGTGGCATTCGGCAAGGACGCCCTCGTGGAGCGCCTGCCCGAGGAGGTGCGCCAGATCGAGCGGATCCGGTCCACGCCAGTCACGGCAGCCACGGATATCGGCGGAGCCCTTCGCCTTGCCGCGGCCCTGTTCCCCGACGAGATGCAGAAGCGGATCGTGCTCATCTCGGACGGCAACGACACGACCGGCCGCGGCCAGCAGGAGGCGGCCCTCGCGGCGACGCGCGGGATCCAGGTCGAGACACGGGTCGTCGGCCTCGAACATCGCGATGAGGTGCTCATCGAACGCGTTCAGGCCCCTTCGACGGCGCGCCTTGGCGAGAGCATCGAGGTCGTCGGATCGGTGGTCTCGAGCGTTGCCCAGTCCGCGGTCATCAGGCTCTACGCCGACGGCCAGCTTGTCGCCACGCAGGGCGCCGACCTGAAGACAGGTGCCAACCGGATGGTCTTCGAGGTCAAGCCGACCGAGGCCGGCTTTCACACCTTCCGGATGGTCGTCGAGGCGGCACGGGACACGTTCAGCCAGAACAACCGGGCCGACGCCAACACCATCATCAAGGGCGAGCCGCGGATCCTCGTCCTCGCCGGGAACCCCGACGTGGCCGCCGAGCTCGTCGCCGCGCTCAAGACCGAGAAGCAGAACGTCGATTCGATCGTCCCCGAGGCGCTCCCGACCGATTTCGCGTCCCTTGCGAGCTACGACAGCGTCGTCCTGGTGGACGTGCCGCGCATCCGGATGAGCGATCGACAGCTTGCCGCGCTCCAGGTCTACGTCCGGGACCTGGGCCGCGGCCTCGTGATGGTCGGTGGACCGGACAGCTACGGAGCTGGCGGCTACACGAAGACACCACTGGAGGAGACCCTGCCCGTCGACATGGGCGTTCGCAATCGCCAGCAACAGCCGGACGTGGCGCTCGTGGTGGTCATCGACAAGTCCGGCTCAATGGACGCCTGCCATTGCAACTCATTCGCGGGAGGGCAAGGCGGCGGCCAACTCCAGGGCGTGCGCAAGGTCGATATCGGCAAGGAGGCCATCCTGCGGGCAGCGGCGGCGCTGACCGCGCGGGATGAATTCGGAGTCGTGGCGTTCGACGATTCGGCCCATTGGGTCGTGAGGACGAAGCCACTCGGGCAGACGTCGGACCTCCAGGGACTCATCGCCGGGATCAACCCGAATGGGACGACAAACATCTTCGCCGGGCTCGACCAGGCGGTCACGTCGCTCGAGACGGCGACGGCCACGCGGCGGCACATCATTCTCCTGACCGACGGCTGGTCTAGATCCGGCCAGTACGACGACATCATCAAGCGCATGAAGGCCGCCGGGATCACCCTCTCAACGGTCGGTGCCGGCGGCGGCGCGAACCCATTCCTCGAGCAGCTGGCGCAGCAGGGCGGCGGCCGGTTCTACGCGGCAGCCAACCCGGCATCCATCCCGGACATCTTCCTCAAGGAAACCGAGCAGGTCGCCGGGCAGCAGATCGTCGAGGAGCCCTTCTTCCCGATCCAGACCAGCTCATCCCCGATTCTTCGGGGCCTCACCGACGGCTTCCCGCAGTTGCTCGGCTACAACGGCACGACCGTGAAGTCCGCGGCCCAGACCGTGCTCGTCACCGCCCGCGACGATCCCCTCCTGGCGCAATGGCAGTACGGCCTGGGACGCAGCGTCGCCTGGACCTCCGACTCGACCGGTCGCTGGGCGCGCAACTGGGTGGCCTGGCCGGGGTTCTCGAAGTTCTTCAGCCAGCTCGTGGGCTGGACGTTCCCGGGCGAGGAGGCCGGCGGCATCGAGGCTTCGTTCGAGGTGAAGGACGGCCGGACGACCCTGCACATCCAGTCCGTGGAATCGGATGGCTCGCCGCGCGACTTCTACACGACCTCGGCGGTGCTGGTCGGCCCGGACCTGTCACCGGTCGAAACCGAACTCGATCAGGTGGCGCCCGGCGTCTACGAGAAGGACCTTGGCGAGATCGGCGCGGGTGCCTATGCGGTCCGCGTCACCCAGATCCGGCCCGGTTCGCCGGCCCTCGGACGGACCGTCGGGCTGGTGTCGCCGGTCGCGGCCGAATACCGACTGCTCGGTGCCAATCAACCGTTCCTTGCCACGCTCCGTGCCGCGACGAATGGGCGCGAGGTCACCACGCCCCTCGAGCCATGGCGGCACGACCTGAAGTTGACCTCGTCGTTCACGGAGCTGTGGCCGTGGCTCTTGCTGCTCGCGCTGCTCCTGTTCCCGCTCGATATCGCGCTCCGCCGTGTGTCGCTGGGTCGGCGAGAGCTGGCCGACGGTCGGGCCTGGGTCGGTCGGCGCTGGCGCGCCCGATCCGCGACGGGAGCGCGAACCGCCTCGGCGGCTGGGATGCTCTCGGCACGGGATCGCGCCGCAGGCGCCGGAGCGCGGGCGGCGATCATGCGAGCTCAGGACGAAGCAAATCTGGTGGCGAGCCAGACCGAGTCGCCCACACCGGGAGTCTTGACGGCGCCGGTTCCGGCTCCGAAGAAAGCGGCTCCGGCGATCCGAAGTGTCGAGCCGGGTTCGCAGGCTCCGAGCGGCCCCGCGGCTCCCCAGGCCACGCCGCCCGACGCAGGCCTGCAACCGGCCGATGATCAGTCCGGCAGCGACACGTTGGCGCGATTGCGCGAAGCCAAGCGTCGAACGCGAGATCGCGGCGGCTGACCGGGACACTCAACGACGCCATCGCAACGATCTTGGCGGGATCCAGATCCGCCTTGACAACGCCCGCCGTCGCTTGGCGCGCCGAACCGAGACCTAGCCTCGGGAGCGGCCGTGTCGCGCGATCTCGGCGAGGATCGTCGGGTCCTCCAGGGCGGAGATGTCGCCCGGATCGAGACCAAGAAACGCGGATCGAATGACGCGTCGCATGACCTTCCCGGATCGCGTCTTCGGCAGGGCTCGAACGACGAGCACGACATCGGGTTTGAGTGCCTTCCCGAGCGAACGAACGACCGACGCCGAGATCTCGGCGCGGACCGTGGCGCCGTCAACGACGCCCGTCGCGAGGACGCAGAAGACGGCGATGGACTCGCCCTTGATGGCATGGGGAATACCGATCGCTGCGGCCTCGACCACGGCCGGGTGGCTGACGGCGGCGCTCTCGACCTCGGCCGGCCCGACGCGCTTGCCGGCGACCTTGAGGGTGTCGTCGGAGCGACCCTGGATGTACCAGTAGCCGGCCTCGTCGATCAGCGCCCAATCGCCGTGGACCCACGTGCCGGGGAACCTTGCCCAGTAGGCATCGAGGTAGCGGTCCGGATCGTTCCAGAATCCGCGCGTCATGCCGGGCAGGGGTTGCCTGATCACGAGCTCGCCAACCACCCCTCGCACGGGGTTGCCGTCGGGATCGACGATATCCGCCGCGACGCCGACATTCGGGCCGGCGAAGGACGTCGCGCGGACCGGCGTGATGAGGTTGCCGGCCACGATCCCGCCCGACACCTCGGTTCCGCCGCTGTAGTTGACGATCGGGCAGCGGCCCTCCCCCACCTCGCGGAAGAACCACCACCACGGATCCGGGTTCCAGGGCTCACCGGTCGATCCAAGCACGCGGAGCGAGGATCGATCATGGGCGGCGACGGGCTCCGTCCCGTGCTGGATCAGTGCCCGAATGACCGTCGGGCTGAGACCGAGGTGCGTGATCCGGTGGCGCTCCACGATGTCCCAGAGCCGATCCGGGCCGGGGTAGTCCGGCGTCCCCTCGTACAGGACCAGGCGGGCCCCGAGGATCAGGGCACCGGAGATGGCCCACGGGCCCATCATCCAGCCGAGGTCGGTGAACCAGAAGAGCGTGTCGCCCGCGTTGAGATCGAAGCTGTGGGCGAGGTCCTGCGCGGCCTTGATCGGGAACCCGCCGTGGACGTGAACCGCGCCCTTGGGCTTGCCCGTGGTCCCGGACGTATAGATGACCATGTACGGGAGCTCGGGGTCCGTTTCGGGCCGATCACCCGGGGTGCCCGCCTGCGAAACACCACTTGCCGGGCTGGCGCCGGCGCCAGGATCCGCGACGCTTGGCATCTCCTCGTCCCACCACCGGTCACGCGATGGATCCCAGGGCGTGGTGCCCGCTCGCTCGCCGAGGCGCCGTACGACCAGCGTCTGGCGAACCGACGGCGCCAGGGCAACCGCATCGTCCGCCACAGCCTTCAGGGCGACGGATGATCCGCGGCGCAGGAAGGCGTCCGCGGTGATCAGCAGCGAAGTCTCGCAGTCGCGCAGGCGCGCGGCAATGGCTTCGGCACCGTAGCCCGAGAAGATCGGCGTGAAGATCGCCCGTAGCAGGCCCAGGGCGAGGACCGCGATCACGGTCTCCGGGAGCATCGGCAGCAGAATCCCGACGCGGTCCCCCTCGCCGACGCCGAGACGGTCGAGCATCTGGGCCGCGCGGTCGACCTCGGCCTGGAGCTCCCTCGCCGTGAAACGCCGGATCTCGCCGTCCTCTCCTTCCCAGACGAGTGCCTCGCCGTCGGGATCACGCTCCGCGCGTGGGTCGACCGAGGCCACGGCATGATTGAAGGCCCCGCCGGTCCACCAGCGCGTCCATTCCGGACCGCGCGACGCGTCCAGGGTCTGTTGCGGACGGCGCTGCCACGGGAGCGCCAGATCGTCCGCGGCGGCGCCCCAGAACCAGGCGGGGTCGGCGGTGGCGTGCGCCTGAAGCGCTGTCAGATCGGCAGATCCCGTAACCGCCACGAAGCGGGCCAACCGCGCCGTCGCGAACTCGCGCGGTCCGGGGCGCCAGGCTGCGTCGGGAACATCCTGCCCGAACGTCGGCCAGGGCACGTCGTGTACGGGCACGAGGCCGATCCTAGCACCTGGACAAGCGCGTCCCCGGCATGGAACCGCGCCGTCGGATAGCCTCGATCGATGCAGCTCGGCAGATCCGTCAAGGGTGGCGTGCTATTCGTCGCAGTCCTCGTTCTGGCCGGGTGCAGCACCATCCTCCAGGCGTCGCCGGCTCCAACGCCGATGGACTTTCCGGGCATTGCCGGTGAGCTCGCCAATCGCGGCATCACGCTCGACCAGTTCACGTCAGGCGATGACGGCTGCCACGACAGCACCCTGACAGCGACGGCCATCGGATTCGAGGCGAGCGGCCTCGGTGTCACGACCCCGATCCGCCTCCGGATCTACATCTTCCGAACAAGCGACACCTACGATCGCCGGCGGCCCGATGTCGACCCATGCGTCGCCGCCTGGGCGCAGGACCCTGCGACCGTCGAATTCATCGATGCAAAGCCATTCGTCCTTGCCGGTCAGGGTCCCTGGCCGGCCGCATTCAAGGCGGCCATTCGGGACGCGCTGACCAGCGCGGCAGGTGACGGCGGCTGATCCGGGCAGGCGCTGGATCCCGTGGTGTTGACTGTACGCACCACCTTGATGCCTTGAACTCGAACACTCGGGCAGCGTGACGGAACGATGGTCCCGTTGGCAGGGGTCACCACCTTCCCATCACCAAACGGGACGCCCGGGGGATGGGGCGCGAGCGGTGCTGGACCGATGGTCTGGGCATGCATCGAACACCAAACCCCAACCGCCGCGTGTCGACCCTCCTCACGCTGGCCATGCTCGCCGGCATGTCGATCCCGACGCCGAGCATCGCCGCCGACAGTTCCACGCGACCGTCTCGTGGGACACCGGTGGCCGCGGGCCAGGTCCGCCTCGGCTCGGTCGACACCCGGGCAGACGGCCAGCCGGCCAGTCAGCCGAGGGTCGTTCCTGCATTCCTTGCGTTCGGCCGAGTCGAAGCGCGTTTCGCGGCCCTCGATGCGATCACGGCCGCGCAGGCCGCCGAAGCCGCCGAAGCCGCCGCAAAGGCTGCTGCCGTGGCCGAGGCATCGGCCAAGTCGGCCGCTGCGGCGAAGGCGGCAGCGGCGGCGAAAGCGGCCGCGCCCGCCTACGTCGGCAAGAACCATCTCTGGATCCCATCGCTGGGCCTGTCGCGCTCGATCTCGACCTTTGCCTGCACACGCAAGACGCCGCCGGCCAATCTGGTCTACCGCTGGGGTTGCGCGGGCAAGAACAATGTCTACCTGTTCGGCCATGCGTGGGGCGTCATGAAGCCCCTCCACGACGGCTACCTCGCGGGCCGCGTCAAGATCGGGATGATCGCCAAGTACGCCGACGCGACAGGCAAGGTTCGGACCTACCGGGTCACTGCGATTCGCGTCGTCACTCCGGATCAGGTCGCCTGGGCGATTGCCAGCCAGCCGGTGGCGTCGATGACCTTCCAGACCTGCATCGGGGCCAACAGCGATCATCGGCTCCTCGTGCGCCTCGTCGCGGATCGGTAGCTCGGCGCGAAACGCCACGGCACACGGGCGGGGTACATCGCCCGGCGCACGGTTCAGCCGATTCGCAGGCCCAGGATCTTCCGCGCAATGACGAGCCGCTGGACCTGGCTGGTCCCCTCCCCGATCTCGGTCAGCTTTGCGTCACGCATGAACCGCTCGACCGGATAGTCGGTCACGTAACCGTAGCCGCCGTGGACCTGGATCGCGGCGTTCGTGGCTCGGCTCGAAACCTCTGACGCGAAGAGCTTTGCCTCCGCGGCAGCAAGCGCGAAATCCCGGCCCTGATCCTTGAGCCAGGCGGCCTTCCAGACGAGACCGCGGGCCGCCTCGATCTCGGTCGCCATGTCCGCGATCATGAACGCGACGCCCTGGAAGGAGCCGATCGGCTTGCCGAACTGCTCGCGGGTCTGGGCGTACGGGACGGCGGCATCGAGGGCTGCTTGGGCGAGCCCTACGGCCATGGCCGCAATGCTGATCCGTCCGCCATCCAGGATCTTCAGGAACGTCCGGAAGCCCTCGCCCTGGGCGCCGAGCATGTTGGACGCGGGAACACGACAACCTTCGAAGATCAGCTCACCCGTGGCCGAGGCGTGGAGCCCGAGCTTGTCTTCGAGGCGACCGACCCGGAACCCCGGCGTGGCCGCGGGAAGGATGAACGCGCTGATCTCGGCCGAGCCGTCCGCCTTGGAGCCGGTTCGCGCGGTGACGATGTAGGTTCCGGCCTGGCCTGCATTCGTGATGAACCGCTTGCCGCCATCGATGACCCAGGTGCCGCCATCGGGGCCGTCCTCGTGACGGGCGGTCGTCCGAGTGCCCCCGGCATCGGAGCCCGCACCCGGCTCCGTGAGCCCATAGCCGCCGATCACGGCGCCACCGGCCATCGGGACCAGGAACTCTTGCTGTTGCTCGCGGGTGCCGGCAAGGTGCAACGGGCCGCACCCGAGCGACGTGTGCGCGGCCACGATCAGACCGAGGGATCCCCACACGCGGCTGATCTCCTCGATGGCGATCGCGTAGGCCAGCGTGTCCAGGCCGGCGCCTCCTTCGTCCTCGGGGATCGGGATTCCCAGCCAACCCATTTCACCAAGCCGCCGCACGATCTCAACCGGGAACCGGCGCTCGCGTTCGTGCTCGTCGACGACCGGTGCGACCTCGCGCTCCATGAACTCGCGGATCGTTGATCGAAGGAGGGCGTGCTCGGCGGAAAGGTCGAGGTCCATGGGCGGAGCGTACCGCACGGGAGCGCGTTCGGGCGGACGAGAGCACCAGCATCACGCACGCCGGCGCGGCCGCACAGCACGCGGTTCGAGCCTTTCCGCTAGCCTCTGGCCATGCCCGAGCGCGCGCAGCAGGCCGATCGTCCGGTTCCCGACTCGGTGGCCGTCTCCGCGTTCGGGCACGGCCCGACCAACGGAGCCTCGTCGGCGCTGCCCTCCCCTTCGACGCTGCGACGCGCCATCCTCGTCAATCTCCGCCAGCACGGCCCGATGTCGCCCGACGGTCTTGCCTCGCACCTCGGCGCCAGTCGTACCGGCGTGCTCCAGCAACTCCACGCCCTCGAACAGGGCGGGCTCGTTTCACACGACGTCGAGCGACATGGCGTCGGACGTCCGCGCCATCGCTACGACGTCACGGCCGATGCCCAGGACCTGTTCCCAAAGGACTATGACGGCCTGGCCCTCGGGCTCATCGAAGCAATCTCGGCGGTTGGTGGTGACGCCCTCCTCGATGAGGTCCTCGCCGCGCGGCGCAAGCAACTTGGCAATCGCCTGCGCGATCGTCTCGCGGAACGGGTTGCACCCGATGCGCCACTCGCGGATCGTGTGCGCGAGCTGGCGGTGGTTCAGGATGCCGCCGGGTACCTCGCCGAGTCCCTCATCGACACGGATGGAACGATCCGTCTGCGCGAACACAATTGCGCGATCTTTCACGTGTCTCGCGACGTCAATTCATGCTGCGAGGCCGAATTGGCGCTCTTCCGCGAGGTCCTCGGCACCGACGTCGAGCGAGAAACGCACATCGCGGCCGGCGATCGCTCGTGTACCTATCGCGTCGGGACGAACCGGCCCGACTAGGCCTCTTCGCGCTCCACCGCGACGCGGGTCGCCGGCTGGCGGCTCGGCAGCGGGATATCGGAGACGTTCGGCACGAACGAAGCGGCCATCGAGGTCGCGGCGGCCTGCTCCTGCTCCTCAACCGACAGGATCCCCAGCCGGCCGAGCGTGGCCATCTCGTCCCGGATGTAGGTCTTGAGCATCTCGGGGCCGTCCGTCGAGATCGTGAACCGGACGTTGTTCCGTCGGAACGTGTCGAAGATCCAGCGGAACTCTTCCCAGCTCGAAACGACCTTCGTGTTCAGGTTCGATGTCGGGCAGATCTCCAGGACGATGCCGCGTTCACTGATCATCGCCATGGCGCGGGGGTCGTAGGCCGCCTTGATGCCGTGCCCGATGCGATCCGGCTCGAGGAGCTCGACGACGCGGGCGACCTCATCGATCGGCCCGGATTCACCCGTGTGGATGGTGATCCCGAGGCCGTACTGGCGAGCGCGGCGCATAAGCTTGCGGTAGTCGGCGACGCGGAACGTCGGCGATTCGGGACCCGCGATGTCGAGGCCGACGACGCCCCTGTCCCGCCACAGGATTGCCTTCTCCGCGATGATCTCGTTGAGTTCGTAGGGAAAGGCACGATCAAGGCAGAAGATCAGGCCGGGCTTGATCGGATACTCGAGACGGGCGCGATCCATGCCCCGGACCGCCGCCGCGATGATGTGGTCGAGGTCCTGTTCGCCGCCGCGATTTCGCTTCATCGGATTGAAGCGCAGTTCCATCGTCGTCACATTGTTCTTGCGATACGCCCCGCCGACGACTTCGTAGACGCTCCGCTCGACCGCCAGCGGCGAACTCTGGATCAATTCCGTCCAGTGGAAGAGCTGGAGGTACGTCTCGAAGGACTTCGCGGCCCGGGGGTTGACCGTGATCAACTCTCGGAATTCCCAGTAGTCCTTGGTCGGGAGCTTGATCCCCTGGGAGTGCGCAATGCCCCACATGATCGACGGCGTGACCGCCGCACCGAGGTGACAGTGAAGCTCGGCAAGCGGGATCGAACGGGAAAGTTGGCGCGCCATCAGCCTGAGCATAGCCGATTGCCCACGCGGTTCCGAGCGGCGCCCCCATTCCGGGCCCCATTGACGACGGTAGACTTGAGGCCAGCCTGCGCCCGCCGGCGCGGAAGGGGCTGGATCATGATGGTGGTCACCCCAGAAGATGGTGCTTGCTCGCGAGGCGACCGACGGCATGACTCTGATCGACGACGGCGAGTTCACGGAGGGCGGTAAGCCCACGGGCGCCGACATCGCGTCGGCCCTGACGCTGACCTCCCGTGAATACCTCGACCCAGCGATCTTCGAGCGCGAACGACGGTCGATCTTCAGCAAGACGTGGCAGCTGGCGGGTCGGCTCAAGGACCTCGAACGGCCCGGGGATTTCGCCCCGGTGACCATCCTCGACGAGCCCATCGTCCTGGTGCGCGATATCGATGGGCAATTGCGCGGCTTCTACAACGTCTGTCGACACCGAGCCGGGCAGGTGGCACTGTCGCGGGGCAATCGGAAGAGCCTCCAGTGCCAATATCACGGCTGGACCTACGGACTTGATGGCGCGCTGCGGACAGCTCCCGAGATGGACGATGCCGTCGACTTCGATCGCGGCGACTTCGGACTTCGGCCGGTCCGCGTAGCCGCCTGGGGGCCGTTTGTCTTCGCAAGCCTCGACGCTGATGGGCCCGAGCTGGCTGACGTCATGGGTGCGATCCCTGACGAAGTGGCCACATCCGGCTACGACATCGACCGGATGAGCCTGGTTGAGCGCCGGGAATACGTGGTCGAGTGCAACTGGAAGGTGTATGTCGAGAACTACCTCGAGGGCTATCACATCCCCATCGCCCATCCGGCGCTGTTCAAGGAACTCGACTACGACGCTTATTCAGTCGAGACGTTCCGTTGGTACTCCAAGCAGCACGCACCAGTCCGCGAGCTCAAGGCAGGGGAAGTGCACGGTCGCGACCGGCGCTTCATTCGCTCGCCGGACGGCGAGGACGAGGCCCTCTACTACTGGCTCTACCCGAACACGATGTTCAACATCTACCCGGACAACATGAGCATGAACCTGGTCATCCCGCTCTCGGCCGATCGGACCCTGACCGTCTTTGAGTGGTACTTCGCGGAACCCGGTACTGGCGACGGCTGGGAATCGATGCAGCAGGCGATCGCCTTCTCGGACCAGATCCAGCTGGAGGACATCGTCCTGTGCGAGCAGGTCCAGCGTGGCCTGCGGTCCAGTTCGTACGAGGCGGGGCGCCTCAGCCCGCGTCGCGAAAACGGCGTGTACCACTTCCAGAACCTGGTGCGCGCGGCGCTCGCCTGACCGAAAGCCGGGGGAGCTTTGCTCCCTGACGCCCTGGGGCGTTGACGATCAGCCCGCCAGGGGGATGACCCGGCCGTCGGAGTCGAGGGTGGCCTGGCGGCGGCGCATGGCCTTCAGTTCCGCACCGGGAACCTGATCGCGGGCGTGGTAGCTGGACCGCACGAGCGGCCCGGATTCGACGTGCTTGAAGC
>JBDTOJ010000076.1:0-14366 GCA_039933295.1 Chloroflexota bacterium | reverse complement strand
TGTGATTCCCAGACACGTTGTTGACCGACGGACGCCGCCGCGATTGAAGGCTTTGCATGCGGGGCATCGCGCCCTGATCGGGCTGGTTCATCAGAATCGCACTGAATGAGCGTGGCCGTACCCGACTTCGGTCGATTACGTCGGTCTGCCGAGCGTGGACAGGTCTGGTTTGATCAACCAGATCGATCAGCTCATGGGAGATCGCTCCGCAACAACCTCCATGGGGATCGCGCCTAGAGCTCGAACACGACCTCGCCGTCCAGCACCACGACGCGCGGCCGAACCGTCGCGAACGACGAACCGGGATCATCCGGCTCCCTGGGCGCGGCGGGCAGGACGATGAGATCGGCCCGCGATCCCGGGATCAAGCGCCCGCGATCAGCCTCGCGCGTCGTCTCGGCCGGGCCGAGGGAGGCCGCGCGAAGCGCCGCCTCGAGGTCGAGTGCCTCGTGCGGTCCGAACGGGTCGGCATCCGCGCCCCATGACGGATCACGGCGCAGGACGGCCAGTGCGATGCCCGGCCACGGGTCCACCGGCTCGACCGGGGCATCGGTCCCGAAGGCGAGCGTCGCCCCATGGTCGGCGAGCGTCCGCCACGCGTATCCCCACGTCTCGGCCCGGGCGCCCCAATCAAGTCGCGCCGAATCCGCGTCCTCGCGCAGGTGAATCGGCTGGACCGAGGCCGCGATCCCGTGACTGGCGAACCGGCTCCGATCGGATGGGTTGACAAGCTGAACGTGCTCCAGGCGCGGCATGAGCGGCACCGAGCCCGAAGACGGGATGAGCGCGTCAAGGGCGGCACGGACCGCGCCGTCGCCGATGGCATGGATCTGGCTGGCGATACCCGCGTCTGCGGCCTGGGCAACGAGGCGGGTTAGTTCCTCCGGACCCTGCCGGAACACCCCGACGTCGGCCGATCCTTCCCGAGGCTCGAGGAGGGCCGCCGTGCGTGAGCCGAGCGTGCCGTCAGCGAAGAGCTTCAGCCAGCCGACACGTGCCCGACCATCCGGATTCTCCCCGATCAGTGCGCCGCTGCGGATCCCGCGCTCGATCGCCCGTTCCAGGCTCTCGGGCCGCAGGCTCGCGTGAACCCGAACGGGCAGATCACCCGAATCAGCCAGCCGACCGTACGCATCGAAGGCCAACAGCTCGACGTCGGGTGACACATTGCCCGGATCGTGGACGCCGACCAGGCCCAGCGAGAGCATCTGCCGTCCGAACTTCTGGAGTGTCCGCGTGAGGGTGGCTTCATCCGGCGCCGGGACGCAGCCCATGATCAGGACGCAGGCATTCTCGAGGACGACGCCCTCCGGCGACCCATCGGCCGTCCGCCGGATGATCCCGCCGTCCGGGTCCACGGTCGATGCGTCGAGACCCGCCTGGGCGAGAGCCGCGCCGCTCCCCCAGACCGCGTGGTGGTCGAACGACCAGAGCGCCGCTCGACGCCCCGGCACCGCCTGGTCCAGATCGGCCGACGTCGGCCAGCGACCCCAGCGTCGCTGGTCCCATCCCCCACCCTGCAGCCACGCGCCGGCCGGCAACGACCGTTCCGCCTCGACCAAGAGCGCGAGCCCCTCTTCGAGGGTCTGCGCGGGCGTGAGGTCGATGTGCTCGGTCGCCAACGCCGCGTCCAGGAAGTGCGCATGGGCATCGGTCAGCGCCGGAATCGCGATCTCGCCCGGTTCGAGATCGAGGCGAACGGTATGCGGATCAGCGCGTGTTTCCAGATCGACCGCGCTGCCGGAAAAGGCGACGCGGCCCTCCCGAATCCCGATCGCCTCCACCCACGCGAACCCGGTCGGCCCGGCGAAGGTCGCGATTCGCCCAGTGACGAGCATGTCGAGCGGCATGTCAGGCCTCCAGAATCGGTCCGCGGAGCAGGTCCCGAAGCTGCTCCCCAGCGAGCAACGCCCCGAGGCCAAGGGCCAGGGCGATCCTTGCCTTTGGCCCGCTCAGCGTACCGGGAAGCATGGCGCCGGCGCGCACCCACATGGCGCCGCCACCGGGAAACGCATAGCCCGTTCCTGCCGCGCCGGCCGCGCAGCGGGTCGCTAGAACAACGGGGATACCGGCGTCGATCAGCGGCCGGACGGCGTCGAGGAGCGCCGCTGAGGTGTTGCCGGATCCTGTTGCCTCAACGACCAGCCCGGCGAGACCGATCGCGGACACTGCCTCAATGATCGAGCCGTCCATCGCCACGTGAGCGGTCACGAGGCGGACGTCGTCCGCCGCGGCATCGCTGCGAACGAAGCGCCTGGGTCCGCGACGGCGGACCATCGTGATTCCGTCCTTTCC
The DNA here is from genome assembly GCA_039933295.1 of Chloroflexota bacterium. GTDB lineage: Bacteria > Chloroflexota > Limnocylindria > Limnocylindrales > CSP1-4 > UBA5189. The sequence goes on along the minus strand of JBDTOJ010000076.1, from coordinate 12,071 downwards.
CACCGTCGCGAGCGGCCCGTTGTTGAGACTCTGGAACGTATCGAGGTTGGAGGCGTGCGTCTTGGTAACGTCGTCGGCAGCGTGGATCGAACCGGCCATGCAGACGATGACCCCGGCGCCGCTGAACGAAGCCGATGCCGCCGCAAGGACCGCGTCGCGGAGGTTCTGCGGACCCTCATACCCGGGCTCCGAAGCTGAACGCATCGCTCCGGTGACGACCACGGGCTTCAAGCCGTCCAGGATCAGGTCCCAGAAGAACGCCGTCTCCTCGAGAACGTCGGTCCCCTGCACCACGACGACCCCGTCAATCTCCGGATCCGCCTGCGCAGCGCAGATCGCGGCACCGATCTCGAACAGCTGGGCGAACGTGAAGTGGCTGGCCGGCGTGCGGCCCATATCGATCGGGCGAACCTCGGCGATGGCATCGAGACCCGGCGTCTGGGCAAGGATCTCAGCGCCGTTGAGCGATGGGACGTTCCCGCCAAGGACGGGGTCATGTCGCATGCTGATCGTCCCGCCGGTGAAGATGGCAGTGACGCGGCTCATCGGACGCTCGACTCGCCGACCGCGATGACCTCGACCCCGTCAGGCTCCGTCACGATGACACGCGCTGTCTTGTCGAATCGCACCCTGCCGCGACGGACGGCGAGCCGCCAGAGCGCCCCATTCACAGCGAGGAGCCATCCGAGACTGAACAGTGCGACGCGCACCGACCTGGCGGCGCGGTCCACCATCCGCAGCGGGGTCCCCGATGGATCCGAGTCCCATCGAAGCGCATCGAAGGCGAGGACACCGCCCGCGACGAGGTAGCTCCCGATCAGGCCGATCGGTAGCGCAGGATTTCGGAACGCGACCGCGCCACCGATCGCCCCGAGGATGAGCGACGGCGCGACGAGCTGGGCACCGTACGCGGCAAAGTCCCACCGCGCACGGAAGTCGAGGCGTGCGCTTCGAAGCACCGCCGGCGTGTAGGCGAGGAACCGTCGGATCGCGCCTTCGCTCCACCGCAATCGCTGCCGCCACAGGCCACGCCAGGTCGGAACGCCGGCCTCCCATGCCTCGAGATCGAGCGCCCAGCCCACCGTTACTCCCCGCTCTACGGCCAGATGCGTCGACAGGTCGAGGTCCTCTGTCAGGCTGGCTGCGGGTATGCCGCCGACCGCAGCGAGCAGGTCGCGACGAATGACGATGCCATTGCCCCGGAATTCCGAACAGCCGCCCGACGCCCATCGGCCAAGCTGGAGTTCTCCGTCCTGCGTCTGCTCGTCGGCCTGGAGCATGGCCAGGATGGATCGCTCCGCGTGCAGCGTGCGGCGCCTTGCCGTGAGGGCCGGGACACCCGCGGCCACGTAGCGCGCCGCCGTGCGAAGGTACGTGGGTCCGATTCGTGCATCCGCATCGAGGACGGCAATCACGTCGGCATCGGTGTCCTCCGGCCTCGCGCTCGCCAGGGCCGCGCCTTTGCCGTCGGCCGATTCGGCTTCGTCCCGCCGCAGGATCGTGACCAGGTCGGCGATCCCGTGCCGGGCAGCGGCCGCCGCGATCGCTTCGCCCGTTCCGTCCGTCGATCGATCGTCCACGACGACCACGGAAAATCGCGCCGTCCCGTCGCTGGTTCGGTGATCCTGTACTGCGAGATCACCGATCAGCCCCGGCAGGACCGTCGCTTCGTTGCGACCGGCGACCAGGACAAGCACGGTCGGCAGGGCCTCGCTTCCTGACCGTGCGCGCGCCGCGAGCGATACCGGCGGGCGCCGACTGCCGATCAGGATCGGGGCCAATCCGATGACGAGGACCACGGCGAATGCGCCAACGATCCACCGGTCGAGCGAACTTGAGGCTCCGAGAAACCCAATGCCGATGCCACCGGCCAGCACGGCCGCAGATACAGCACGCCATGCGGCCGGCGTCTCGATGGCTGATTCAGCCGTGGAATCGGCGATTTCGGGCGATGGATCCCGAGGAGATCCCGTCGGGACGCTCGGGTCAGGCGTCACCATCGGGCTCCGCCGAGGCGCCATCGGGCTCCGCCGAGTCGCCATCGTGCTCGCCGCTGCGCCGCACAACACCAATCGGGTCGACGGCGGTACTCGCAATCATCGTCCCCGCGGTAGCCAGTGCCTCGGCTGGCATCAGGTGCCCGCGTCGCGTGATCGACAGGATCCCGAAGAGGAAGATCAGGCCCGCCACGATCAGGAGCACTTCGGTCGTGCCGATGAGGTCAGAGATCGGCCCGACGATGATGATCGGCAGGAAACTGCCGACCGAGACGAGCATGTTGAGCACCCCGAATACCCGGCCCCGGACTTCCTCGGGCAGGTCTTCCTGGAGTTGCGTCTGGCTGGAAATCGCCACGATCCCGTAGGCAATCCCGGCAAGGAATGCCATGACGATGACCACCGCGACGAGTGTCGTCACGGCGCCGACATCGCTCACCCCGGGTGTCGCCCCCGACAGCGCCCGGCTCACGGGCCCTGCGACGGTCAGGAGGGCGAGGAGCGCGCCAAGCGCAATCAAGCCGCCCTCGATCGCACGACGTCGGGGCACATATCGACCGTAGGAGTTGAGGAGCAGGACGCCCATCACGATCCCCGTTCCGAGCGGCAGCACAACGAGGATCAGGTCCTGCGTTCCGAGCCCGAGGGTTGCCTGGGCGAACTTCGGCCCGAGGACGCCGATCACACCGACCAGCGAAGCCGCAATCCCGAGGTAGATGAGGGACCAGCTGATCGATCGATTGGACCGGATATAGGCGACGCCCTCGGATAGCTGCGTGAACGTCCCCTGGACTGCCTCGCCGGCTTCATGAACCGGACCCGTTCGGTCCGTCGAGTCCTCCGTCGGGCGATCCGATGGAAGGGTGGCGCAGAAGATCGCGGAGATCCCGTACAGGACGGCAACGATGAGAATGACCGGCTCAGGGCCGCCCGCGACCTTGACAATCAACGGGCCCAGCAGTGCGTAGCCGAGTGCAAAGGCACCGTTCAGGGTGAGCGTGAACAGGCCGTTGGCACTGACCAGCTGATGTCGCGGCACGAGGTGCGGGATCATCGCGGCCTCAGCAGGCGCGAAGAACACCGTGAGCGACGAGACGACCACGTTCAGGATCAGGATCAGGGTCACGTCCCCGTTCACGGCCCAGATCGCGACGAGCACGACGGCGCGGAGCACGTTCGTGGTGATCAGGACGAGCCGGCGATCGAGGCGGTCCACATAGACGCCGGCGACGGCCGAGAACAGGACGGCCGGAACGAGGAACGTCAGGAACAGGAGCGACACGACCGACGACAGGTTCGTCGAGTCGAGCACCACGACCGTCAGGCCGTACAGGACCATGTTCGATCCGACCTGCGTCACGAGCTGCGAGAGCCACAGGAGAAGGAATGGGCGATTCCTGAGGACGGCCGCGGTCCCGGTATCGCCGGTGGCCGCCGGCGGATCAACCATCACGCGGACGGAACCTGAGTTGGTCGCACGGCGGCGGAGATCTCCGGATCCCCCCGCTCGACGAACGCAGCGAGGCGGGACTCGACGGACCGTCGAGCCAGCAGCACGTGACGACCACACGAACGACAGCGGAGCCCGATGTCCGCCCCGAGGCGGTCAATGAGCCAGGTGCTGGCACCGCACGCATGCGGTCGCTGCAACGCGATGACATCGCCGAGAAAGAGTTCGAGAACGGGTCGTGCAGGCATCGCCGGGAGGGTATCAGAGGCTCGGCTGCCCGTGGACCGGGCTGAGATCACGCTCGGTTGCGGGAATGGCCACGGAGTCAAGCGGCGTGACCGAGACCGTGAGGCTCGGGAATGCCACCGCCAGCTGGGCGATGATCCCGCCGGCCCGGGTCAGGGAGCCGGTGAGGATCTGGGGGCTCCCGATGGCACGTATCTCGAATGAGGCGCCGAGTGCGGCGTTCTCCACCGAGAGTGCGCCCACTGGACCCGCAACCACGGACCCCGGAACGACGCGCACGCCGTCGATCGCAATCGCCTCGGCTCCGGCATTGTGGAGTTCGTTGAGGAAGTCCTCGGCGCCCTGCCCGTCAATGTCGCCGCTGATCCGGACCGAGATGCCCGGCCCGGTGACGGCCCGCAGTCCGGCCCACGCCTGGATGCGGTCGAGGTCATCGCGAAGTTGCCCCGCAGCGCCCTCCCCGCGCGATCTGGAATCCGAAAGGGTCGCGAGCTGCCGTTCGAGCGCCGAGACCTCGCCACGCAGCTCCTCGTTCTGGGTGTTGAGGTTGGCGACGAGGAGGGTCAAGTCCTGGGCCGTCTGGCTGGCCAGCCCGGCATTCACGCTTTGGCTGCGGATCTGGGCGACCACCAGCACCCCGAGGATCAGCGCGACGACGGCGACCGAGAAGCGATTGCGCGGTCGATTCATGGTCACGACCCGGCTGGCACGGCGCGCATGTAGCGCGCCCCTACGGCGCCGGCATAGGCCGGGACGGTGACCGAGTTCAGCTCTGCGAACGACAGTCGAAGACCGGCCGGGCTCACGCGGTCTCGGACGAACTCGACGAACGATGCCGCACTTGTGATCCGGGAGTAGAGGTCCGATGGCCCGATGGCCCGGATCTCGTAGGCCGGAGCGAGATAGGCGCTGTTGACCAGAATCGAGTTGCCGATATCGAGGATCGCGGTGGCAACGACCACCCGCTCGCCGTTGACCGACACGGCTTCGGCCCCCGCGAGCCACAGCTCCTCGACGACGATGCGGACGTCCCGCGCCGTGACCAATCCGTCCGTGTTGCCCGCCCCGCCGACCGCGTCGGCGTCCTCGAGCCGGAAGACCAACCCCGGTCCCTGGAGCTGGACGAGCCCTGCCTGTATCCGGGCCTTCTCGAGGTCGGCGTTGAGTGCCTTTTCCTGGGCAGCCGAAGCCGGCAATTGACCCTCGGTCGAGCTGATCTGCCCACGGAGATCCAGAATCCTTGCCTTCAGCGCGTCCTGCTGGGTCTGGAGCCCGAGCACGGTTTCAATCAGTGGCGCCCGCTCCTGGCTCGTGTACCGGATCCGCGGCCCTTCGGCGCTCAACTGCGCCGCGACGAGAAATCCCAGCACGAGCAGTGCGACCGAAAGCGTCACCTGCCAGCTGGGCACGGTCCGGAGTCGGCGCACCACGCCGCTCATGCGTCAGGTTCTCCGGGCTCGGGACCCGGGTCGAGGTCGGGCGGCGGCGCGGGCTCATCCAGCGGACCCGCCGGATCGACATGCGGTGCGGAATCGTCCGGCCTCGCGGCGCGCTTCGATCGCCGCCACGCCCAGACCGCAACGAGGGCCACGATTGCCAGCGCTCCGATGATGGACATCGCCACGGATCCCGCTGAGAGACCGGATCCATCTCCATCGGGCGAACCCGGCGATGGGGTTGCGCCGGCATCGATCGGCCCCGGTGTGGGCGCTGAGCCGCCCCAATCCACGGGGACGGGACCTGCCGGCGCTGGCTGCGGCCCGTACGGGCTCGGTGCCGACGACCCGATTGAGGCAAGCCAGGCAGCCTCGAAACCAGCGACATCAACGCCCAATGCGGCCGTGAACGCCTCGTCATCCGAGACGCCACCGGCATACGAGCGGACGAGCCGGACCATGGCGTCTCGCGTGTAGGTATCGACGAGGAAGGACACGGCGGACACGCTCTCCGAGTACGCGAGGAAGAAGCGGTCCTGCGTCGTCGGAAACTGGGCCGCGAGCGCTCGCAGCGGCATGAGATTTCCGGCCTGGACGGCAGCCTTGACCGCGCTCCGGTCGCTCGGGGTGAATGACTCGGACAGGTAGACGGCGATCCCCTCGTTCAGCCAGTGCAGCGGGGCGTGGTACGGGTTCTGGGATGCCGAATCAAACACGAGGTGCGTCAATTCGTGCGGGATGACCACGCCGACCCAGGGATCGTCAACAGCATCCGGACCGATGTTCGCGAACAGGGTGCGAATGTCCGGATGGGCCTCGCCACCGACGTTCTCACGCGTCCCGGCGCCCAGGATGTCGTAGAACGCCGTCCGATCCCCGTACACGTAGAAGTCGATCGGATCCCGCTCCGTGACCCCGAGCAGCGTGCTGACCGAGCGGATGGCGTCATCCCCGATCTTCATGGCCCGAAGCCCGAACGTCTGGCCACCGTCCACCCAGTGGACCGTCACGAAATCGCCGGTCACGGTCTTCCACTTGAACCGCGTGTCGTCGTAGTGGACCTTCGTCGGTGGACCGACGACGTTCGATCCATCGGTGAGCGTCAGTCGGAACCGGGCCGTGACGTCGGTGTTCGGCAGGAGGAAGCCGCCCGGCGTCTTGAGGACCCACGACAGCGCCGCCGACCCGGTCGAGACCGTGGTCGGCACGTCCGCGACGATCGAACGAGTGGATCCCTCGACGTCGATGACGATCTCGACGCGTTTGACATCGGTCGTGAGGGTCGCGGTCCCGGTGTACGTGATGCCGTCGAGGAAGACGACCTTCGCCGCCGGTGCGGTCACCGCCGGCTGGGCCGCCGCCACCGGACGCGCCGCCAAACCGAGGCTCCCGATTACCAGGGCCGCACCGAGGGCGAGGCGCATCACCCTGCTGCTGCCTCCCGTCAGCGCCATGCGAGACCAGCCAATCGAAGAATTCCAAGCCCGTTCTCGTCGGCTCCGAGCAGACCGTCCCGGGAAAGTGCCCAGCCGTCGCCATAGGCAAGCGGAACGACCGGAACGTCGTCGCGGACGGCGGTCAGCGCACGCTCGTATGCCGCCAGCGCCGCCGCGGGGTCGCGGGTTCCGAGCGCATCGTTGATCGCCTCATCGAAGGTCGGCGAGGACCACCGCCCGTAGTTGTTGGTGCTGCCAGTCCCGAGGAGGACGCCGAGGAAATCATTCGCGCCCGGGTAATCGGCCACCCAACCGAGCGACCACATGGCCGGCGGGTCGTCATGGAGCCGTCCGAAGTGGTCGTCCAGTTCCTCGAGCCGAAGTGTGATGCCGAGCTCACGGTGGAGATCCGCGACGATCCCCTCCGCGGCGGCGATCCCGCCCGCTGCAAACGTCACGTCCGGAAAGCCAGCACCGCCCGGGTAACCGGCTGCCGCGAGCAGGTCGCGGGCCTTCGCAGGATCGACGGTCGGCAGCCAGTTCCCGTCACCGCCGCCCGGGATTTCCGGCGGGACCATGCTGTCGGCCGGGATGCTGGAACCGTACGACGCCAGTTCGGTGATCCGCTTCCAGTCCACTGCCGCGCCAAATGCCTGTCGAACGCGGACATCATCGAACGGAGGGCGGTCCGCGCTGAACCCGATGAACGTGAGGGACATCGACGGAACGACGCGGAGCTGAGGTCCGAGCGTCGAATCGAACTGGATCCAGGAAGCATCCGTCGAGCCGATCTGGGTGTAGTCGACATCGCCTCCCTCGAATGCGGTCACCGGGCTGCGACCGCCGATCGAGGTCAGCAGATGCGCCGTCGGGATGGCGGCGATGCCGGCCCAATACCGCGGATTGGCTTTCAAGGTGAATTCGTCCGTGGTGATCGCGTCGATGGTGTATGCCCCGCTGCTCGGGATGCCCGCGACGTCCACGGACGACCCGTCGCGCCAGACCTGAGCGGGAACGACGCCGAACGTCGGGCTCGAGGCGATCGACGGGAAATCGGCGCCCGGCCGCTCGAGGTCGACGATGACATCGAGGTTGTCCGCCCTGAGGCCCACGGTTGCAGGATCCGTGACGCGCCCGGCCAGGTAGTCCGAGGCGCCCTTGACGTCGAGCAGCAACGACGCGAGCTGGGAGGGTCGTTTCGGGTCGATGATCCGCAGCCAGCTCTGGACGACGTCCTCGCCTGTCAACGCGGCCCCATCGGAGAAAGTGAGCCCCGGCCGCAGGTGGAAGATGATCTGCCGGCCGTCGTCGGAGATGTCCCACGAACGCGCGAGCGCGGGTCGAAGCACCAGCCCGAGGTCGAACGAGGTCAGCGATTCAAAGAGCTGCGCTGAGAACGCGGCCGATCCGATGTCGCTCTGCAGTGCCGGGTCGAGTGTGGTCGGCTCCCCAAAGGGGATCGTGACTTCGGATTTGCCCGCGCCGCTGGCTGGGGGCGTCAGCGGGCCCCCGACGGCGAATGCGAGGAACCCGACCGCGATCAGACTCACCAACCACAGGCCACGCCCCCGGGTCCTGCGCGTCGCGCTCAGCGCAGCCACCAGGACGGTCCGCGGACGGTGCCGCCGACCTCGGCAAGTCGTACGGGCTGAACAACCGGAACGGTCATTCGAGGTCGAGCCGACCAGACATAGCGATCCCCGGAAAAGCCGAACAGGAGAGCTGCAACACACACGATCCGACGCATGGCGGGAGTATAGGGTTGCTCAGCCCGAGACCCGTTCCTCAGGGTAGGCGGGAAGCGCGGCGAGGACGCGAGTCCACCGATTCCGGGTCCCGAATCTGCGGCCCGGACAATGGGAGGCCCCGCATCGCACCGCCGGGGGAACGGTGTGGAGATACGGGGCCTCTTGGGAACACTAACGAAGTTTGGTGTGGTTCGTTAGGGTGAATCACGAATCGGTTTGCGTTCACGCACCACTGGTTTGGTCGAGCAGGTCGTCTCGGTCCCGGAAATCACGCAGGACTCGATAGAAGTTCCGTCGTTCCCGACGTGCCGCTTCCGGGTCCAGGGCAGTGGCACTCACGGCGTTGGGCTGAACGCGAATCGGCAGATCGCCAACGACCACGGCGCGACGCACCGGCCCCGCCTCCTGCGCGTCGGCGCCCTCCGCGCCTGCGCCGGCACGCAGGGTCAGGCTCAACCATGCATGAAGATGACGCCGGCTCATGAACGCCTCGTCGACCGGCATCGCCGCGAGGCCGTCCTCTCGACGAAACGCCAACACCTCCCCGCTGATCGTCGTTGCATCGCCGTCCGCCGTGATGTCCGCACCTCTTCGCAGGTCCGCCGTCCGCTGGCCGGTCCGTCCAGCCACGGCAACGGTGGGATCTTCGAGCGCGGCGGCGAGCGGGCTGATGAAGTCGCCAGTGGGTTCGACGCCGGGTCCGAGGACGACGACGATCCTGCCGGTTGCGCGGCGCAGGGCAACGTTGAGCGATGCTCCAGCACCGAGCCGTGTCGCGGTGGCAACGACCTCGCAGCGGTCTCCGAGCCGATCCGCAAGGCCATCGAGGCGGGGCTCCGGACCGTCAAGGACCACGACGATCTGATCGTCTTCCTGACGCGTCGCGAAGACGGCCTCGAGGGTCGTTTCCGCGTCCCCTGGTGCATCGGTGGCAATCAGGACGATCGTCGAGCGCAAGGTGACCGGTTCGCCAGCACGGCTCGGGACGGCGCTCGAGCTCCCGTATTTCACGGTGCCATCGGCAACGACATCCGGCAGGCCGGCCAGTTCGAGGCGGAAGTTCACGCCGCTGTCGATGACCCTCCAGCCGGCCGCCTCGATCTCGCCTCGGAGGCGATCGGCATCCTCCCAACGGCGTTCCGATCGTGCCGTGGACCGCGCATGGGCCGCGTCAAGGATGGCCTGGGGCACGAACGCACGGTTCACGCGAGATCGGGTGCCTTGTCATCCACTGTGAAACGCGCCATGAGCCGATCCTTGCCGAGTACTCCGTCGCACTGGCTACGGGAACCCCGTACGAGCTGCGCGACGTCGGTCAGTATCGTCGAGCGCTCGATGATGTGGGCTGGGCTGCTCCCGTCGGGCGCCGCAGCCTTCGATCAGGCGAAGACGAGCTGATCCCGTCCGGTGGCCTGTGCCTCGAACAGGGCCCCGAGCGCCCCGCAATCGGCGATCCGACTCGCGGCGGTCATCGCCCGTCCACGTCCCCAGGAACTGCCGAGTTCGTCGAGCGCAGGTAGGATCCACGCTCACGAGTGCCTGAGTCTCAGGCGGAAGGAGCCCGGCAGATGGATGATCTCGGCAAGTTGCTCGGTGGCCTCAGTGGCCAGGCAACGGGCGCAGCTGCGGCTGGCAGTACGGACCCGATGGCCGCGCTCGGCGGGCTCACCCAGGCGATCCAGCAGGAAGGAGGCCTCGACGGCCTCATCGGCAAGCTACGAGCCGGGGGCCTTGGGTCGCAGGTCGACTCGTGGATCTCGAACGCGGACAACCTTCCCGTGGCTGAGGCGCAGGTGAGTTCGGCGCTCGGTCCAGAGACGCTTCAGCGTCTGTCGTCGGGCTCGGGCATCGATCTCGGATCACTCCTGCCGATGCTCGCTCAGTTCCTGCCCCAGATCATCAACATGCTCACGCCGGGAGGCAAGTCCCCGACCGGAGGGATGCCCGATCTCGGCGGCCTGCTCGGTGGCGTCCTCGGTGGTGGAGGCAGCGCTCAGTCCGGTGGACTCGGCGACGTCCTGGGCGGCCTCGGAGGCATGCTCGGAGGCAACAAGGGCTGACCACACGCAGCGCTTTCGCTGGGCAATTCGGGTTCGGAGGTCGCATGAATCGCTCCAGGATCGGCCTCGTCCTCCCGATGGGCGAATCCTTCGTCGACGGTTCGACTGCGCGATGGGTCGAGATTCGCGATCTCGCGGTTCAGGCCGATGCCATGGGATTCGGCACCGTCTGGCTGGCTGATGAGCTTCTATGGCGAATGGCTGACGGCGAGACGCTTGGTTGGTGGGAGTGCGTCGCGATGGCTGGCGCGGTCGCAGCCGCGACATCGGGCGTGCAGGTCGGGACGTGGGTACTCTCGGCTCTTCACCGGAATCCATCACTCACGGCGAAGGCCGTCGAGACGCTCGATGAGATCAGCGGCGGTCGATTCGTTCTTGGCCTCGGATCGGGACATGCGGGCCGCCAGGCACATGCCTTCGGGCTGCCCGAGGACCACGTGTTCGGCCGCTTCGAGGAGGCAGTGGAGATCATCGTCCCGCTCCTGCGACAGGGCCGAGCCGACTTTGAGGGGACCTTCCACGCCGCCCGCGACCTCGAGCATCGCCCGGTCGGACCGAGGCCGGGACGAATCCCGATCATGGTTGGCGCCAAGGGCCCGAAGATGCTCCAGTTGGCGGTACAGCATGCCGACATCTGGAGCTGGTACGTCGAGGAGCGGAGCGATCTGACCGAGTTCGGGCCCCGGATCGACGCGCTCCTCACGGCCTGCGACGCCGCCGGGCGGGATCCCGCGACCATCGGTCGATCGGCAGGGATCATCGTTGAGCCCACAGCCGTCACGGGAGCCGCCGAGGTGCTTGGCGTTCCGGTCCGTGGCACTCCCGAGGCAATCGCGGACTCATTGCGCTCATTCCTTGACGCCGGGTTTACTCAGGTCGAGGTGATTCTCTGGCCGCCGACGTCCGCGGCCCTGGAGGCGATGGCCCCAGTCATGGAGTTTCTCGAGCAGGGCTGATCGAGGCCGCCGCGCAAGCCTCAGGATGACCGCGTTCTCACCCAAACGGCGCTGATCTGACACGCTGTTGCTGCGGTCGGCGAGCCCGGCGGTCAAACTGCACTCAGGCCGGACCGCGGCACCTCGTGCTAACGAAATGGAGCGCCGCCAATGTCCGAATCGCTGTATCCCCCGGCGTTGGCCCTTGACGAGGCCTGGTCCGCCGATACGGTCGCGGTCCAGGCGGGCCGTCCCGCGCGCGTCGGCGGCGCGCCGATGAATCCGCCGCTCACGCTCAGCTCGACCTACGTCCACGACGCCGCCCTGGAGTACGGCCGCGACGGAAACACTTCGTGGGGTGCGCTCGAGGCGGCACTTGGCGCCTTGGACGGTGGACGGGCCGTCACGTTCGCCTCCGGCATGGCAGCGGCCACGGCGATCGCCGCTCTGGTGCCCGCTGGCGGGACCGTTGTGCTGGCGTCGGTGGCATACCACGGCGTCCGGAACATCTTCGATCGGATGCAGGCCGTGGGCCGGTTGGTCGTCCGTGCGGTCGCGGCCGATGACACGGAGGCTGTCCTCGCGGCTGCCGACGGCGCGAACATGGTCTGGGTGGAATCGATCGCCAATCCCCTGATCGTGGTCGCGGACATCACCGCGATTGCCGCCGACGCACGAGAGCGGGGCGCGATCTCCGTCGTCGATGCCACGTTCGCGACCCCGCTTCGCCAACGCCCGCTGGAGCTGGGTGCCGACATCGTCC
>JBDTOJ010000075.1:0-6973 GCA_039933295.1 Chloroflexota bacterium | reverse complement strand
TCCGGCTCGGGTTCGGGTTCCGGCTCGGGTTCGGGTTCCGGCTCGGGTTCGGGTTCCGGCTCGGGTTCGGGTTTCGGCTCGGGCTCTGGTTCCGGCTCGGGCAACTCGGCTGCCTCGACTGGCGTAACGACGGCCTCGGGCGTGGAGACGGGCCAGGCGAAGTTTTCCGACCCGCCTGCCACCGCTGGCTCCGGCTCCACGCGAGGGCGATTCGGATCCAGGAACGGTTCGGCGCGCGCAAGGGCGGCCGCGGCCCCCGGCTCACCCGCGAGTCCAGTCAAGGCATCCGCCAGACGCTCGACGACCTGCCGGCGTGATCGCGTGTCGGCAATCTCCAGCGCTGCGCAGGCGGCGTTGCACGCGTCCGGAATCCGGTTCGCCCTCTCCAGGACATCGGCCAGGGCTTCGAGATCCCTCGCCGCGTCGATCGGCCGCCTGAGCTCGATGCGCGTCGACGCTCGTCCACGGAGCGCGGCCTCGTCGGTCGGGGCGCGCTGCAGGGCGGCATCGAATGCACGTTCGGCTTCATCGAACCGGCGAAGGCGTTTGAGCACATCCCCGACGCTCGCGTGTGGCAGCGCGCGGTCCGGCGCAATGGTCGCGGCCGCCTGATATGCCTTCAGTGCCGCCTCGAGATTGCCCTGGACTGCGGCCAGGTGGCCGCGCCGCAAGGCTTCCTTGTACAGATCGAACAGGGCCTGACTCATGCTGACCTTCCCGTTCCACCACCGGAATCGACGATACCGCCACTGCCGCGCCTGCCGAGGAGTTCTACCAGGAGTCCCTTCTGGACATGCAGCCGGTTCTCCGACTGCTCGAAGATGATGCTCTGCGGACCATCCATCACGCTGGACGCTATTTCCTCGCCACGGTGAGCAGGAAGGCAGTGCATGACACGAGCAGACGGTCCTGCCAGGCGCAGGAGCTCGTCGTTGAGCTGGTAGGCCTCGAACGCCGCCCGTCGTGCGTCCGTTTCCGATTCCTGGCCCATCGAGGTCCAGGCGTCGGTGTAGATCACGTCAGCGCCCTGGACAGCAGCGACAGGATCTTCGCCGATCTCGAGGGCACCGCCGTGCTCTCGGGCTCGTGCTTCAGCGATGCGAACAACGGTCGAATCCGGTGCATAGCCTGGCGGGTGTGCGAGCCGAACCGTGGCACCCAGCGCCGTCGCGACAAGCGCGAGCGAATGAAACACGTTGTTCCCATCGCCAACGAACGCAATGACCCTGCCGGCCACGGATCCAAAGGTCTCCTCGATCGTGAAGACGTCGGCGAGTGCCTGACACGGATGCTCATGCAGGGTCAGGGCGTTGATCACCGGGATCGATGCCTGCTCGGCGAACTCCGTCGCGACGTCATGAGGACCCGTTCGGATCACGATCGCATCGACAAAGCTTTCGAGATTGCGGGCGACGTCGGCGATCGATTCTCGAACGCCCCATCCCACGCCGCCCGAGGTCAACTGGATCGCCGCGCCGCCGAGCTGGACCATGCCAGCCTCGAAGGTGACGCGGGTCCGCAGCGACGGCCGCTCGAAGAGCATCGCGACGGTCGTCCTGACCAACGCCGGACGTGCATGTCCGCGGGCGTGCGCGTATTCAGCCTTCAGATCGCTGGCGGTTGCGAAGATTCGCCGAACTTCATTCGGTTGAAGGTCAGCAGCGCTGACGAAGTCCCGGCCGCGAAGGCTGCCGGGGGCGGCGACGGAAGGAGGCCTGCTGGTGGGCACGGCGTCCCGTCCGCCAATCAGCGCTTGGTGTACTGCGGCGCCTTGCGGGCTCGCTTCAAGCCGAACTTCTTGCGTTCCTTCATCCGCGGATCGCGGGTCAGCAGACCGGCTTGGCGAAGGGAGACGCGATATTCGGGTTCGAGCTGAAGGAGCGCCCGGGCAATGCCGTGGCGGATGGCGCCGGCCTGGCCGGTGACGCCACCACCCTCAACCTTGATCAGGGCGTTGTACCGACCGTCGGTGCTGGTGACGTGGAAAGGCATCCGGACGTCGCTCTCGTCGATCGCGTTGCCGAAGTGCTCGACCAGCGAGCGACCGTTCACGACGATCTCGCCCTCACCGGGCATCAGGCGGACGCGGGCGACGGCGGTCTTGCGTCGACCGGTCCCGGAATTGAAGAGCGTGGGTGTAGCCATGGTTGGATCCTCCGTCAGGCGAGCGGCTCAGGCCGCTGAGCCTGATGCGGGTGTTCCGATCCGGCATAGATCTTGAGTTTGCGGAGCTGCTGCGCTCCGAGTCGGTTGTGCGGCATCATGCCCTTGATCGCGCGCCGGATGACTTCCTCGGGACGACGGTCCAGGAGATGTCCGAGCGACTCTTCCTTGAACCCCCCTGGAAATCCGCTGTGGCGGGCATAGGTCTTGCTGGTGATCTTGTCCCGACTCACCGCCACCTTCGAGGCGTTGAGGATGATCACGTGATCGCCAGTGTCCAGGTGAGCCGTGTAGGTCGGCTTGTTCTTCCCGGACAGTACGCGTGCAACCTGGGTGGCGATCCGACCCAGCGTCTGATCAGTCGCATCCACGACAAACCAGCGTCGCTCGATCTCGCTTTCCCGGGCCGTGTAGGTCTTGGCGTTCATCGTTCCTCGTGTTCTCCGCTCGTTCGCCTCGACGTCCGTCCCATGACGACGCGTCGAAGGCTCAGTCCCCTGGCCGGGGCTGCAACCCCGCCAAAGGCCGGTCGACGTTCGGCGAGTGCCGCCGCGACCGCAGTTTCTTCAATTGTCCCCCTCCCCACGCCGAGAAGGGCGGCGACCATGCGCCGGACCATCCCACGAAGGAAGGCGTCGGCGCGGACGTCGATCGTCACCTGGTGCCCATCCCGCCTCACCCGAACGTCATGAACGTTCCGGATCGGCTGCGGATCGGCCCCTCCAAATGCACTGTAGTCGCGTCGGCCGACGAAGGCCGCTGCGGCTCGTGCCATGGCGT
Organism: Chloroflexota bacterium; assembly: GCA_039933295.1. Taxonomy (GTDB): domain Bacteria; phylum Chloroflexota; class Limnocylindria; order Limnocylindrales; family CSP1-4; genus UBA5189. Next base: position 4,030 of record JBDTOJ010000075.1, on the reverse strand, counting down.
CCGTATCCAGTCGGGTCCGCACCCAGAGCGCGGTGCGCTCTCGAAGCGGGCTGCGCGGTCCGTTCCAGACGGTGTAGCGGTACTCCCGGTACCGCGCCGCGTAGCGGGGGTGAAAGCCCTTGGCCGCCCGTCGAAGGTCGCGGATCGCGACATCCGGCGGAAGCAGGCCGTTGAGAGCCTTACCGAGGGCCGTCGCATCGAGCCTGCCGGAGTAGGTGAATGCAATCACCTGACCCTCGGCGTGAACTCCTGCGTCGGTCCTGCCGGCGCCGTCTACGGGTTGTCTGGTGCCTCCGCTGAGGAGGGCCAGCGCCGCTTCAAGCGCCCCCTGGACTGTCCGTGTTCCAGGTTGGACCTGGAAGCCGGAGAATTCCGTGCCGTCATATTCAACCTGTGCCCGATAGCGCACAGGGGTCCCCTCTCGGGAACCAGCATCAACGCCCCTGCGGGCGCTCATGGTCCGTCAGACCAACTCGATCTGAACGATCTCGGCGGCATCGCCCGCGCGTTGGCCGATCTTCACGATCCGGGTGAACCCGGACGTTCGATCCGCGTACTTGGGAGCGATCTCGTCGAACAATTTGGTGATGACGAGCGGCTCGTTCGGGAAGGCGGACGTGACCGTCCGCCGAGCCGCGAGATCGCCGCGCTTCGCCAGGGTGATCATGTGCTCGACCCGACCCTGGACTTCCTTGGCCTTGGCCTCGGTTGTCTTGACCCGCTCGTAGCGCAGGATCGAAACCGTCAGGTTCTTGAACAGGGCCATCCGCGGCCCGGTCTTCCGGCTGAGCTTGCGACCATCGATTCGGTGCGCCATGTCAGGCGTCCTCACCCTCGAACGGCGCGTCCGCGTCGTCGCCGTCGGCGTCTTCGTCGAAGCTGCTCGGCTCGCTCTCCGGGAGGATGAAGCCGCGCATCGTGAGGCGCTCCTTCATCTCATCGAGGGACTTCTTGCCGAAGTTCCGCATCCGGAGCAGGTCGTCGTCCTTGAGCTGCAGGAGCTGGCCGACCTTGACGATGTTGTTGCGCTTGAGCGAGTTGTAGGCCCGCATCGGCAGGTCGAGCTCCTCGATCGGCATGTCCAGCATGTTCGGAGGCAGCTGCGGCACGCCGGCAACGGCTCGGTCATCGTGCAGCGGCGCCTGGCCGATCGTCACGAACGGGCGGAACTGGTCCATCAGCATCTGCGCGGAGCGGCTGAGCGCCTCTTCCGGGCTGAGGCTCCCGTCGGTCTCGATCTCGATCGTCAGCTTGTCGAAGTTGGTCACCTGACCGACGCGCATGCTCTCGACCCAGTAGTTGACCTTGCGAACCGGGGCGAAGATTGCGTCGACTGCAATCACGCCGATCGGCAGTGCTTCCGCCCGCTCGGCACCGAGGTAACCGACGCCACGCTCGACCGTGAGGTCCATCTCGATCGTCACGTCATCGGCATCGAGGGTCATCAGGACGAGTTCCGGATTGACGATCTCGATGTCGGCTGATTCGATGAGATCGGCCGCGAGGACCGGTCCGGCGCCGCTCTTGCTCAGGCGAAGCTGGATCGGGTGGAGCGCGAAGCTCTTCAGGCGGAGCTTCTTGACGTTGAGGACGATCTGGGTGACGTCTTCCTTGACGCCCGGGATCGTCGAGAACTCCTGGTAGACATCCCGGATCTGGATGGACGTGACTGCCGCGCCCTCAAGGGACGACAGGAGCACGCGCCGAAGCGCGTTTCCAAGGGTGACGCCATAGCCGGCCTGCAGAGGACCGGCCTCGTACTTGCCGTACGTGCCGACCTCTTCGATGGGCTCGATCTGCGGGCTCTCGACTTCAATCATGAGTTGGGATTACCTCGAGTAGAACTCGACCACGAGCTGCTCGTTGAGATCGAGCGGCATCTGGTCGCGTCGGGGAAGGCTCAGGACACTGCCTGCAAGACGGGCGGGCTCAAGGCCGAGCCACTCCGGCGCCTGATGCGAACGAAGCGTTTCCTTGGCGTTCTTGAATGGCTCGAGCGACCGGCGGGACTCGCGGACCTCGATCCGGTCACCGGCCTTGGTCACGAACGACGGGATGTCGGTCGGGACGCCGTTGACGGTGAAGTGGCCGTGGGTCACGAGCTGGCGCGCCTGGGCTCGCGACGCGGCAAAGCCGAGCCGGAAGACAACGTTGTCGAGGCGCGTCTCGAGACAGCGGAGCAGGTTCTCGCCGGTCACGCCGTCCTGGTGTTCAGCAACCACGAAGTAGTTGTGGAACTGGCGCTCGAGGACGGAATAGACGCGGCGGACCTTCTGCTTCTCGCGAAGCTGGATCCCGAAATCCCCCATCTTCCGACGCCGCACACCGTGCTGGCCCGGAGGGCTGGGACGACGCTCAAAGGCGCACTTCTTGGAATAGCAACGCGAGCCCTTCAGGAAGAGCTTGGCGCCCTCCCGGCGGCACAGGCGGCATACGGCTTCGGTGTATCTGGCCATTCGTTCCTGTCTCCGCTCAGACCCGGCGCCGCTTGGGCGGCCGGCAACCGTTGTGCGGGATTGGCGTCACGTCGGTGATCGCAGTGACCTCGAGGCCCGCCGTCTGGAGCGACCGAACGGCCTGCTCTCGTCCGGCACCCGGACCCTTGACGTAGACCTCGACCTGGCGCATGCCGTGCTCCATCGCCTTGCGGGCGGCGATCTCGGCAGACATGGCGGCGGCGTACGGCGTGCTCTTCCGGGAGCCCTTGAACCCGGCGATGCCGGCAGAGCCCCAGCTGATCACAGCGCCGCTGAGGTCAGTGATCGTGATGATCGTGTTGTTGAAGGACGCGAGGACATGGACGTGCCCCTGCGGCACGTTCTTCTTCTCCCGGCGACGCTGCTTGACAGCCCGCTTCCGTTCAGCCATGCGTTCAGCAATCCCTCATTACTACTTGGTTACCTTGCGGCGCGCGCCGACCGTCTTCTTCGGTCCTCGACGCTGCCTCGCGTTGGTCTTGGTTCGCTGGCCACGGACCGGCAGGTTTCGGCGATGACGAAGGCCCCGGTACGAGCCAATCTCGATGAGTCGCTTGACGTTGAGTGCCACTTCGCGGCGCAGATCGCCCTCGACCTTGAAGCGTCGGTCGATGAGCTCGCGCAGGCGATTGACCTGCTCCTCGGTCAGATCCCGGACCCGGGTATCACCGTTGACGTTGGTCTGCGTGAGGATCTTCTGCGCGGTGGGCAGTCCGATCCCGAAGATGTAGGTGAGCGCGACTTCAACGCGCTTCTCGCGCGGGATGTCGATACCAGCGATTCGTGCCATCGGTCTGCCTACCCCTGCCGTTGCTTGTGCTTCGGGTTGGTGCAGATGACCATCACGGTTCCATGGCGGCGAATCACCTTGCAGTTGTCGCAGCGCGCCTTGATGGAGGCTCTGACTTTCAACGGATCCTCGGATGTGGAGGCTGCACGGCAGCCCGGGCGGAATTGGTTATCTCAGCCGGTACGTGATTCGGCCGCGGGTCAGGTCGTACGGGGAGAGTTCGACCCGAACACGGTCCCCAGGCAGGATCCGAATGAAGTTCATTCGGAGCTTCCCGGAAATGTGGGCCAACACCCGATGACCGTTCTCAAGTTCAATAGCGAACATGGTGTTCGGGAGCGGCTCGAGGACCGTTCCCTCTACTTCGATCGCGTCTCGCTTGGCCACGGGCGGGGTTGTGTCCCTTTCTCACGACGAGTGCCGGCCCGGCGGGCCGACACACGAACGCGCAGCATATCAGAAACTGGCCTGATCGGGCAACCCCGATTCAGACGGTCGTGAGGATCTCGGGACCCTTGTCCGTAATCGCGATGGTGTGCTCGAAGTGGGCAGCCAGCGAACCGTCGGCGGTCACGACCGTCCAGTGGTCGGGCAGCACCTCGACGTCGTCCCCGCCCAGAGTGAACATCGGCTCGATGGCCAGGCACATCCCGACCTGGAGCTCCATGCCTCGATAGCCGGTCCGGTAGTTCGGGATCTGGGGATCCTGGTGCATCTCGGTCCCGATGCCGTGGCCGACGAACTGGCGGACGATCCCGTAGCC
>JBDTOJ010000074.1:0-1708 GCA_039933295.1 Chloroflexota bacterium | reverse complement strand
TGGCGCGGGTGATCGCCTGGCGAATCCACCACGTGGCGTAGGTCGAGAACTTGAAGCCCTTCTCGAAGTCGAATTTCTCGACGGCGCGAATGAGCCCGATGTTGCCTTCCTGGATCAGGTCCAGGAAGGACATGCCTCGTCCGATGTACTTCTTGGCGATCGACACCACCAACCGGAGGTTGGCCGAAGTCAGCTGCTCGCGCGCGTCCCGCCCGATGCGGACCAGCTCGCCCTTGCGGTGCGCGAGCTTGGTGTTAAGCGGCACTTCGGGGTCGTGGCCCATGAGCTTGAAAAGCTCGTAGTCCCGGCCGGCCTCGACCCAGCGCTGCAGCGCGGGGAAGGCAACCTCGTCCCGGGTCCAGTCGTAGATGGCGCGCAGTCCGATGTTGTCGCGGGAATCGAGGTCCCCGTTGTGAACCGCGAAGTACGCCCAGTCGAGGAGCGTCAGGAATGCCTCGGGCGGTGTCGGTGCACCCTCGGCCCCCGCGAGCGCCTCGCCGTACGTCGCGAGGTGCTTCCGCGCTTCCTTGAGGAGGTGCGTGGTGCCCTCGGACTGGACGTCGCGCCCGGCCTTGATCAGGTGGAAGTCCGGCGGCGGGACCAGCAGATCGGCCGCGTCCTCGTGCGAGATGGCGTCCCGGACGAGCCGATGCGCCTCCTCGCCGAGCGGCAATCGATGCTGCGGCTTGAGCGTCCGGGTCTTGGTTTCGGTGTTGTGTGTCGTCCACTCGTGGAGCGAGACGATGCCCTTCCACGGCTCGTCGACGAGCTGCTCGCCGAGCTCGATCGCCTTGGCCAGAACGACCTCTTCCTCGGCGGTCAGCAGGGCGACCTTGCCGATCTCCTTGAGGTACATCCGGACGGGATCGTCGATCCCGATCATGTCCGCGGAGAGTGCCTCGAGCTCCTCCGCGGTCGGCTCCTCGAGCTCGGACGCGTTCAGCTTCGATGGCCCATCGAGGGGCAGCTTCGGATCGAGCAGTTTGGCGCCGTCCGGGACGACCTCGACCGTCACGTCGTCGTTGTCATCGCCCCCGACGATGGGATCGTCTTCGTCATCGTCGTCGTCGACGTCGTCGTCGCGCTTGGTGCGAATGCCGGCCATCTTGGCCTCTTCCATATCGGCCTTGCCACGCCGAGGACGGGTGAGAACGGCCTCGACGAGTTGCTGATCGAGCGGGTCAACGGGCATGAGTGATGCATCCTCCTGTGGACGATTTCGGTTGCTTGATGGTCATGGACTGCCTGGATGATTGGTTCACGGCGTGCGCACCGCTGCCGGTCCGGAACTGCCGTCTGGCGTGCTCGTGGCACGCTCGACCGGTCGCGTGAGCAGCCGGGTTTGGTCCCGCCGACGATGGAGTGAGAGGCGCTGATCGTTGATCGCCTGGCTCTGCTGGAGCAGGCGCCCGGCGGTCTCGCGATCACCCTCCTGCTCGGCCTCGGCAATGGCGCCCTGCGTGAATTCGGAACGCTCGTCGAGCGCGCGCTCCTCGAGATCGATGATCAGGCGTTCGATCTCATAGCTGATGTCCGTCTGGCTCAGGGTTCGCGGATTCGGCTCCAGACGGGCCACCAGTGCCTGCGCGAGCGCCGCGGTCTCCGGATCCAGGCCCTGGACGAGGGCGGTCAGGCTGAACGGCGGATGGACGCCGTTGTCGTCCGGCTCCCGGGCTCGCACTCTGGGGCTCCACGCACGACCACACCA
>JBDTOJ010000073.1:0-2279 GCA_039933295.1 Chloroflexota bacterium | reverse complement strand
CGTCAGCAGGAGGAAGACCGCCAATTCGGCGAGCCCGAAGGTCATGATCAAGACCGCATTGCGGGAACCGGTTCGGTGGGTCCCGATGGTCCGGACGTTGCCGGGAACTCGCCCCGAGCAACGCGGACGGCAAGGGCCGTCCCGGGAACCGCATCGACCGGATCACGCACGACCGCGCCGTCCGACTTCCGCCGGACGATCGCATAGCCGCGCTCCAGGGTCGCCTCCGGGCCGAGGGATCGGAGCGCCGCACCCGCGGCCGAAAGATGCGCAGCCCCATCGGCAAGTTGCCGGCGGACGAGGACGGGGAGCAGCTCAGCCGATCGCTCCTCGATGCGACGTCCGTCCGAGATGCGTGAGCGCACAGCGCGGGTTCCGCGATCGAGCAGGTCGCTCGCTCGCTCTCGCGAAGCGGCGAGTCGGGCCGCAGGGTGGAGTCGATCCAGCAGCCGGCGCTCAGCGGCAACATCCTTGGCGGCGCCCGTGACGACGCGGCCGGCGGCACTCCGCATCCGCTCAGCGCCCCGCCCGAGCGAGGCCGCAAAATCGGCGCGATTCGGGACGACGAGTTCGGCGGCCGCGGACGGCGTCGGCGCCCGGACATCGGCTGCGAAGTCCGCGAGGGTCACGTCGACCTCGTGTCCGATTCCGCTGATCACCGGCAGCGGATGCCCGACGATCGCGCGAACGACGCGCTCGTCATTGAACGACCAGAGGTCCTCCATCGATCCGCCACCGCGCGCCAGGATGGTCACGGCCGGTGCCTCGAGCGCCCGCCCGTCGTGGCGCAGCTGCTCGACGTGCCGCTCCAGTCGTCGGAACGCACCTTCGATACTCTGGGCACTCCCCTCCCCCTGGACCTTACAGGCGACCAGGAGGATCCCGGCGAGCGGCCACCGCCGCCCGAGGACCTGGCAGATGTCCTTCCAGACCGCGCCGGTCGGAGACGTGATGACTGCGATCACCGGCGGTCGAACGGGCAGTGGGCGCTTCCGGGCCGCATCGAACAGGCCCTCGGCCGCGAGGCGCGCCTTGCGCTCCTCAAACTGGATCGCGAGATCGCCCACGCCTGACGGCTGGAGTGACACGACGTAGAACTGGAGCGCGCCCTGGGGCTCGTACAGATCCATCCGCCCGTGGACGACGACGCGGAGCCCGGTCTGCGGCTGGAACGCGCTCCGGATCCGGTCGTCCCGGAACCAGACACACTGGAGCTGCGACTTGTCGTCCTTGATCGCGAAGTACGCGTGGCCCGCCGTAGAGACGGTGACGCGCCCGACCTCGCCTTCCACCCACAGGTCCCGGAGTTGCTCGTCGGCCCGGACGAGCGCGGCTACGACCTTCGTCGCCTCGGTGACCGCGAGGATCCGCGGCCCGGTCGAACCCGACGGCGAAGCGGCGGGCATCCGGATCAGATCCGGGTCTGGTACTCGCCCGTCCGCGTGTCCACGCGGATCGTGTCCCCCTCGTTGACGAACAGTGGGACCGACACGACGAGGCCGGTCTCGAGGGTCGCCAGCTTGCGCGCACCCTGGGCCGTATCGCCGGCAAATCCCGGTTCAGACTGGGTGACCGCGAGGTCCACGGTGACCGGCAGCTCGACGCCGAGAGTCTCGCCCTGGTAGGTGGTCCGGTCCAGGATCATCCCGTCCTTGAGGTACTGCGTCGACTCCGCCAGCTGGTCCGCCCGGAGCACGAACTGGTCGTAGTTGTCGGTGTCCATGAAGTGGAAATCGTCATCGTCGCGGTAGAGGAACTGGACCGGCCGCGTCTCCATTGTCGCCCGCGGCCACTTGGTGCCCGCCTGGAATGATCGGTCGACGGTCCCGCCGCGCCGGACGTTCCGGAGCGAGATCCGGACCTGGGCGGAGCCACGTCCCATCTTGATGTGGTGGTAGTCGAGGATCTGCCAGAGGTCACCATCGAGTTCGATGGTCACGCCCTTCTTGAGTTCGCCGGTGCTGATCATGGGATGACAGGGCTCCTGGTCGGGCGAGAGGCACGGCACGTTCGCGCCAGCGCCGGATCGGTTGGATTGAGGCCGATTGTAGCCGACGGCCAGCGTCCGTCAGACGACGGCTCGATCAGGAGGCGTCGCGGTCCTTGAGCGCGCGGAGGCGCACCTGGAACTCGGCCATGTCGATCTCGCCGCGCGCGAGTCGCCCGCGAAGGGCCTCTTCGGCTGCGTCCCGACGGGCCGGCATCCCGCGCCGGATGGCCCAGACCACGACGACGATGATCACAACCGGGACGATGAACCCGATGACCATCCCGACCAT
>JBDTOJ010000072.1:0-9123 GCA_039933295.1 Chloroflexota bacterium | reverse complement strand
GCCACGGACCACAGGAGCGTGCGCCCATCCGGCAGCAGACCGCGACCGGCCCGACGGAGCCAGTCCGTCATGGAGCCGCGGACACCTCGGCCTCGCCGAGTGCTTCCGCCCAGATCCTGGCCACCCGCTCGAGTTCGATGGCCAGGACCGGTGCCACCCGCCCGCTCACGCGGACGTCACGAGCGAGATAGTCGAGCTCGACGGTGCCGCGCTCCCGGATCCGGGCCAGCAGCTCGCCGGCCGTGTAGGGGATCTGGACGTCCACATCCACCCAGAGTGAGGCCAGCAGCGCGGACAGTGCCGCTTTGAGCGTATCCATTCCGTACCCGGTCAGGGCCGAGACGAAAACCGATCCGGCGATGGTCGGGGCCGGGTTGCCGCCGTCGGCAGCAGCAGGATCGACCAGATCGGACTTGTTGAACACGACGAGCCGTGGCTTGTCGCCGGCGCCGAGCTCCTCGAGGACGCTCTGGACCGTGGCTCGATGCTCGGCGAAATGCGCATCCGAAGCATCGACGACCTCGATGAGGACGTCCGCGCGATTGACCTCCTCAAGCGTCGCACGGAACGCGTCGACCAGCTGGTGGGGCAGCTTGTGGATGAACCCGACGGTGTCGGTGACGATCGCGGACTGGCCATCGCCGAGCTTGACCTGCCGGCTCGTGGGATCGAGCGTCGCGAACAGCTTGTCCTCCGCCAGAGCCACCACGGACCCGACGAGCGTGTTCAGCAGGGTTGACTTGCCGGCGTTGGTATAGCCGACGATGCCGACGGTCGCCATGAGCCGACGATCGCGCCCGCGGGCCGTCGTTTCCCGGTTCTGGCGTACCTCCTCGACGCGCGCCTTCATCTTCTTGATCCGCTCGCGGATCAGTCGACGGTCCGTCTCCAGCTGGCTTTCGCCGGGTCCACGGGACCCGATCCCACCCTGGGTACGCGAAAGGTGGGTCCAGAGACGGGTCAGGCGCGGTAGCTGGTATTCGAGCTGGGCGAGCTCCACCTGGAGCCGGCCTTCGTGCGTGCGAGCATGCATGGCGAAGATGTCGAGGATCAGCCGGCTGCGATCAATGACCTTGACGTTGAGCAGGCTCTCAAGCGACTTCTGCTGGCCGGGCGACAGCTCATCGTCCGTGATGAGCAGATCGAAGTGCGTCTCGTTCTTGGCCGAAACGAGGTCCTCGGCCTTGCCCTTGCCCACGTACCAGTTCGGGTCGATATGGCGACGGTTCTGCCACTCGGCGCCAACCACTTCGGCCCCGGCCGTGGTTGCCAGGTTGGCGAGCTCGATGAGCGAGTCCTCGGCCGTCCAACCGGCATCGGAACCGGTATCGACCGCAATGAGGAACGCCTGCTCGATGGGCGGCGCGAGGTCGATGGAGGCATTGCGTGACACGGCCGGAGGATACGCGGCCCGGACGATCAGCGCCGTCCGGAGCCTCGTTCCGGCTCTCGAGTGGAACTCAGCCCTGCAGCGTACGGGCGACGGCAAGGACCCGCGCGTCGAGCCCCGGATCCGTGGCGCCGAGCCACTCGATCCCACGTTCGCTCCGGAACCAGGTTCGTTGGCGCTTGGCGAAGGCGACCGAACGCTGTGTCACAGAGGCAACAGCCGCGTCGATCGCGATCGTTCCGGCCAGCACGTCCCATGCCTCTCGATATGAGATGGCGCTGAACGCGGGGAGGGCCGGATCGAAGCGCCGACGGAGCGCGGCCGCTTCATCCAGCAATCCCTCGTCGAACTGCGCCTGAGCACGCGTTCGGATCCAGTCCTCGTGCCTGTCGTCGGGGATCAGCCCTATCCAGGCCATGGGGCCCCGATAGCCACGCCGCGGGGGCAATGGCCCGACGCCGCCATCGATCATCGCGATCTCGAGCGCGCGGACGACCCGGCGTGGGTTCTGGAGGTCAATGCGCGCGGCGCGGATCGGGGCAACCGCGCGAAGTCGCTCGGCAAGGGGTCCCAGGCCGCCGGCCAGCATTTCCGCCTCGAGTCCGGCGCGGATGACAGCATCCGACGGCAGCGCATCCGTATCGATGCCAGCTGCGATCGCCCGAAGGTACAGACCCGTACCTCCCACCAGGATCGCGACACCACCGGCGCCTGCGATCCGCGGCAGGACGGTTCCGACGTGTTCACTGAAGTCAGCGAGCGAGAAGGGCTGGTCCGGGTCCACGAGGTTGAGCCCATGGTGCGGCACACCCTCGCGCTCGAGGACCGTGACCTTTGCGGTGCCGATATCGAGTCCCGAGAAGACCTGCCGTGAATCGGCGGAGACGATCTCCGCAGGGATCCCGTCCGCCCGAAGGGCGAGCGCGGTCCGAATGGCGAGGCCGCTCTTGCCCGTCGCCGTCGCGCCGGCGATGACCAGCAACGAGGGCGCGCCCGTCACCCGACCGTGGTGCCTCGAAGCGCGTACGGACCCGCGTGTTCGATCCTGACGCCGACGAGGGATCCGACCCATTCCGCTGATCCCGCGAGGTGTACGAGCTTGTTGCCACGGGTGCGACCCGACAGCGCGACCTGCCCGGGGCCTGGTTGCACGCCGCGCGGGGTACTCCCCTCCCCATCCGTGCTGGATTCGTCGTGCTCATGCGACCGATCGCGCGCGACCGTCTCGACGAGCACCTCGACCTCGCGACCCATCCAGCGCTGGTTGCGCTCGAGTCCGATCGGCTCCTGGATCGCGAGGAGCGCGTTGAGGCGTCGCCGCTTTTCGACTGCCGGTACATCGTCGGCCAGGTGCGTCGCCGGCGTGCCCGGCCGCTCCGAGTAGGCGGCCGCGAAGATCTGGTCGTACCGAACGAGCTCGAGGAACGCGAGCGTCTTCTCGAACTGCTCGTTGGTCTCCCCGCAGAACCCGACGATGATGTCCGTGCTCACCGTGATATCCGGCACGGACGCGCGGATGCGGTCCAGTCGCTCGAGGTAGTGCTCCGTCGAGTACTGGCGGCCCATCCTTCGAAGCACCTCGTCATCACCCGACTGGACGGGCAGGTGCAGTGACTCGCACAGGGACGGGCACTCGGCCATGGCATCGATGAGTCGGTCCGAGAGATCCCAAGGGTGTGAAGTGATGAACCGCAGCCGCGGGATCGCCGGGACCCCATCCGCCGTTCGGATGCCATCGATGGCACGAATGAGTTCCGCGAGGTCAGGCTTCGAGCCGAGATCCAGTCGGCGTCCAGCCCATCGCTCGGTTCGGATGTGCCCGTATCTCGGGTCTGGCGCCAGGTCATGGCCATACGAGTTGACGTTCTGCCCGAGCAACGTGACTTCCCTGAAGCCCGAGGCCGCGATGGAATGTGCCTCGGCGACGATTTCGTCGAACGGTCGGCTCCGCTCTGGTCCCCGACTGAAGGGCACGATGCAGTAAGTACAGGTCTTGTCGCAACCGTAGATGATCGGCAACCACGCAGACACGCTCGACAACCGCCGGACCGTGCCAGCTTCGACGGCATCCGCGCGCGTGGTCGCAAGATGATCGGCGACGCCGACAACGGTCCGCCCGACGACCGTCGTGGCGCCGACGACGCCCACCGGAGCCTGGGCGGACGCCAGCCCAAGCCGATCCAGCAGCTCCGGCTCCTGGTCTGGGCGGAGGAAGAGATCCACCGCCGGGTACCGCCGTTCCAGGCCATCCTTGTCCCGCTCGCGGACCGCGCAGCCGGTCAGGACCACGCGCATCGAAGCGTTGGCATCCTTGAGGCGCTGGAGATGCCCCTGCCGACCGATGACCTTCTGCTCGGCCAGCTCGCGGATGGCGCAGGTGTTGATGACCACGAGGTCCGCTTCGTCCATCGTCGGCGCCTCGATCGCGCCAGCCGTCAGGAGGCGGCCGGCCATCTCTTCGGAATCGCTGCGATTCATCTGGCAGCCGAGCGTCCAGACGTAGAAGCGTGGCAGGGCCCGCGGCTCGGGGCGGAACTCGCCCAGGCGGGCATCCTCGGGTTCATCGCTGCTCCGGCGCTCGGTGGCGGGCGGCGGCGCGATCTCGAGGATCGGGAGGCTGCGAGAGTGGCTGGGTGGTCGTTCGATCATCGGGTGGCTGCGGATCCTGCCATGGCTGCGCGAAGCGGCGCTTCAACGGAGGGCGGTACCCACAAACGTGCATGGGTCGCCGCGTACGGTTCGAGGTCGCCATGGTAGTCGCTGCCCCCCGTTGGGACGAGCCCCAGGGCCTGGGCGACGTCCTCCATCGAGCGGACGGTCACGTCGTCAAACGAGCGGTAGTAGACCTCGAGACCTCCGAGTCCGGCATCCTGAAGCTCGCGAACGACGCCCAGGTGGACCGGCGCCTCGGAGAAATGCGCGAGCGAGGCGACGCCGCCGGCGGCCCGGATCGCCCTGATCGCCTCGATCGGCCCGAGGCCGTCCCGCGGCACGTAGCCCGGCCGGCCATGGGACAGGTACCGCTCGAATGCATCCTCGACGCTCACGACGTAGCCCTTGGCGATCATCGCCCGAGCGACCCGCGGGCGGCCGAGGGCATCGTCGTCGCCGGTGACGGGCAGCGCCGCGAGGGCATCCTCGATCGGCAGCCCGAGCTCCGCGAGCCGGGCGACCATCGTGATGAACCGGCTCCGCCGTCGCTCGCGCTGGAGCTCCAGGGTCGCTTCGAGTTCGTCATCTCCAAGGTCGACGCCGAGGCCCAGGACGTGGACCTCGCTCTCCATCAGTTCCGGCCGGTCGCGGACGACCGCGTTGAGCTCGATCCCCGGCAGGAGTTCGAGGCCCTCCGGGACGGCCCCGGCCGCGACGATCTCGCGTACGCCGGCGAGGGTGTCGTGATCGGTGATGGCAAGGAGGCGAACGCCAGCGGCCGCCGCAGCGGTGACGAGATCCACGGGCTCGAGCAGCCCGTCCGAGCGCGCGGTATGGGTGTGGAGATCGATGGTCGATGGGCCCGGCGGCGTCACGCCGCCATGCCACGGATCGTGGCGCTTTCGACGAGCTGCCACGCTCAGGCCTCGAACAGGCGGGTGACCCGCTCCATCGCGAGGGCGCGCCCCGTGGCCGGATCCACGTCGATCTGGAGCGCGTTCATGATCACGGTCCCCTCCCCGACCGCAAACCGGGTCGGCAGGGCGTTGATGAACCGCGGCAAGACCGTCTTGGGATCGAACCCGATGACACTCCAGATCGGCCCGGTCATCCCGAGGTCCGTCTGATAAGCCGTGCCACCAGGCAGGATGCGTTCGTCGCCGGTCACGACGTGGGTGTGGGTGCCAACGACGACCGAGACCCGTCCATCGAGGTACAACCCGAGGGCATTCTTCTCGGACGTGATCTCGCAGTGAAAATCAACGAGCCGAACGGGCGGCAGCGCTTCGGACGCCTCATCGAACAGCCGATCGGCTTCCGTGAACGGGTTGTCGATGGGCTGCATGAACGTCCGGCCCTGGAGATTGATGACCGCGAGATCCGTCCCATCGAGGGCCTGGTAGACGCCCCATCCTCGGCCGGGAACGTCATGCGTGCCGTAGTTGAGCGGACGGAGAATGCGGTCGTTGGTCTCGAGCGACTCGTAGATCTCGCGCTTGTCCCAGATGTGATTGCCCGACGTGATGACGTCCACGCCATGCGCGAACAGGGCATCGGCCGTCGACGCGGTCAGGCCCATGCCCCCGGCAAGATTCTCGCCATTCGCGGTAACGAAGTCGAGGCCGCGCTCCTCGCGCAGCGCAGGCAGGAGCCCTTCGATCGCCAGGCGCCCCGGCTTGCCGATGACGTCGCCGATCATCAGGATCCGGCACGCCCCGGAAGGAATCGGCGCATTCCCGTTCGGTGGATTCCCGAGACGGACGCGGCCGGCATCAGATCCCGTGGGTTGGTTGTCGGTGAGTGGCATGCCGGTCAGGGTAGCCGACAGCGACCGAGTCGGGGGCTGGGGGGGCCGGGATCGGACTCAGGCGATCACGCGCCGATCGTACGCTCGCCGAATGTACCTGCTGGGTCGGTACTTCTGGGGCATGTCGAGGCATGGTCGATCGGGAGTCTTCTAGAGATGTCAGCTACGGACCGGGTTCCCGTGGAGGGGAGTCAAAGGTACCGGCCGGACGATCGTGATCTGACGCCATCGACCCCGACGGCGGCTCTCACGGTGAGCCAGTTCTCCAGGTGTGCCCCCTGATGGATTGGAGCCATAGATGCCCGCCCGATTCGGGTTTGTCGTTACTGCCCTTTGGCGAAGCCTTGTCCGTCGAGCCGACGGGCCAAGGATCACCTACTTCCGACCGACGCACCTCGGCCCACCTGGGCGCCTTGCGCTCTGGGTTGCGCTGCAGGTTCTTGTCGCGACCGTCGTCATCGTTGTTGTAGTAGCCGGGATCACGCTTGACGAAGCGATCGGTACGCCGTTCACGGGGATGGCACGAGGTGATGCCCCGGCGATCGGTTTGAGTTTCTGGCTGATCTTTGGCCTGGTCGGCGGCCTCCGTGCCCACGCTCGACCCGGCGGCTCGGTCATGACCTTCAGCCTGCCGTTCATCGTGGCCGGAACGATCCTCGGCGGGCCAGTCGCCGGCGCGCTGATGGGCCTTGTGTCGGAATTCGAAGTCCGCGAGCTGCGGACCCTTCCGTGGTACGGAACCCTTGCGAACCACGCGGTGTCGATCATCGCCGCCGTTTCCGCGGCCCTGCTCGGCGGGATCGCCGGGACGATCCTGCGGATCCTGCTACCGAACCAGGAAGCGCCGGTGTTCTTCGTCGTCGCGATGATCACAGCGTTCACGTTCGCAACGATCAATGTTCTGCTTGTCGTACCGACGCTGTCCTTCAAGGGCGATGTCAGCCTTGCCGAGGCCGCGCGATCCTATGACGCCTCCTTCCGTACAACGTCACTCGCCGAGGGGATCCTCGCCTGGCTGATGGCGACCACCTATGTTTCGCTCGGGTGGTGGGCTCCCGTCGCATGTATTGCACTCGTTCTCATCGTCTGGCAGGCCCATGATCGATCCGAGGCCCTACGCCATGACGAGAAGACCGGTCTCCTCAATGACAGCGGCTTCATGCCTCTGCTCACGGCCGCCCTCGAGCACGCGCACTCGGGCCGACGAGCCTCGGCCTACCTCCTCCTCGACCTGGATCGCTTCAAGGCCGTGAATGACACCTGGCTCCACGAGGCCGGGGACGAGGTCCTCCGGGTCACAGCTCGGCGGCTGATGGCCACGGTTCGAATGTCGGACTCAGTGGCTCGCATGAACCGTGCGGGAGACGAATTCGCCGTCCTGCTCGATGGCGTCGACGATCTCGAAATGGCGGTCAAACTTGCTGCGCGCATCCAGGCGAGGCTGCGCGAGCCCATCCACCTTCGCAGCCGCGATGCCGTCGTCGATGTCGATTCGTCGATCGGGGTGGTTCAGCTGGCTCGCCACACAAACCTGATGCCGGCAGATGTCGCGAGAATTGCCGACGTTCGGATGAACCGGGGCAAGAGCGTCGGTTCCGGGATCATCGCCGAGGGTGACGACGACGATGCAGCGCTCGCCGAACGCGCGGGACGAAAGCCAACTCGGGTCTGAGGCCGACGGACGCGACCGAGGCGCCGCAGCTCCACCAGCCTTGGCCCTCAGCGGACCAAGGAGCTACTTCGCGTATTCGACGGCGCGCGTCTCACGGATAACGGTGACCTTGATCTGGCCCGGGTAGGTCAGCTGCTCCTCGATCTTCTTGACGATGTCACGAGCCAGTCGCGTGGCGGTCAGATCGTCGATTTCCTCGGGACGGACGAGGATTCGGACCTCGCGGCCCGCCTGCACGGCAAAGGACTTCTCGACACCGCTGAATGACTCGGCGATACCCTGGAGATCTTCCAGGCGCTTGACGTACGTATCCATCGTCTCGCCGCGGGCGCCGGGGCGCGATGCGGAGATCGCGTCGGAAACCTGGACGATCGGGGCTTCGAGGCAGGCGTACTCGACTTCCTGGTGATGCGCGGCAATGGCATTGACGACGCGGGGCGGCAGATCCGCCTTCAGCGCAATGGCCGCGCCGATCGCGGCGTGTGGGCCCTCGACTTCGTGGTCCACAGCCTTGCCGATGTCGTGCAGGAGCCCGCCCATCTTGGCGATCATGATGTCCCCGCCGAGCTCGGCGGCGATGACCGACGCGAGGGCGCTCGTCTCCACCGAGTGCAGCAGCACGTTCTGGCCGTAGCTGGTGCGGTACTTGAGCCGACCAAGCAGCTTCAGAACGTCGGCCGGCAGGCCCGGAACGCCGGAATCGTAGGCAGCCTGCTCGCCCGCCTGGCGAATGATCGTGTCGACCTCGGCTCGAGCCTTGGCCACGACTTCCTCGATCCGTCCGGGATGAATGCGTCCGTCGCCCATGAGCTTCATGAGCGAGACGCGGGCGATCTCGCGACGCACCGGGTCGAACCCGGACAGCACCACGGTTTCGGGCGTGTCATCGATGATCAGGTCAACACCCGTGGCCTGCTCGAGGGCCCGAATGTTGCGGCCCTCCCGGCCGATGATCCGGCCCTTCATCTCGTCGCTCGGGAGATGGACAACGGTCACGGTATGTTCGGCGGTGTGGTCCGCAGCGACGCGCTGCATCGCGGTGACGATGATGTCGCGGGCCTTGTCGTTGGCCTCGTCACGAGCGCGGCGTTCAATGGATCGCGCGATCTTGACCGCATCGTGCTCGGCCTCTTCGCGGACAGCCTCGATCAGCATCGACTTCGCGTCATCGGCAGCGAGACCGCTGACGTTCTCCAGGGCGATGACACGCTCGGCGTTCAGCCGGCCGAGATCTTCGCGCTGTCGCTCGAGGTCAAGTTCCCGCTCCAGCAACTTCCGATCGCGCTGCTCGAGCATGTCCGTCCGCTGGTCGAGTTGCTCGTCCCGAGCGGTCAGGCGCCGCTCGATCGAAGCCAATTCGCTCCGACGCGATCGAGCCTCTTCCTCGGCTTCGCGGAGCAGCCGAATCTTGTCTTCCTTGGCCTCGAGGATGAGGTCCTTTTGCTGGGTTCGAGCGTCCGAAACGATTCGAGCGGCCTTTTCCTGGGCGACCTTGACCGACTGGTTTGCCCACTGGCTTCGTGCGACGAAACCAACGGCAATACCAACGGCCAGCGCCACGAGGGCGACGGCGAGGTATTCCATCTGTTCCTCCCATCCGGC
>JBDTOJ010000071.1:0-5514 GCA_039933295.1 Chloroflexota bacterium | reverse complement strand
CTCGTTGGCCTCGTCCTCTATCCCCGCGCCACAATGCGTTCGACGCCCGAGCTTCTGATTGAGGTATCGACGGCCTGACCCTCAACGCGTCTCGAATGATCGCTTCGAGAGCCCGTAGGCGAAGCCTTCGATCGGGAACGCGGGAGCAGTTTCGGGCCGAGCCACCGCTCCGAGAGTGACGAACAACGGAGCGAAATGCTCCACGGTCGGGTGGGCGTAGGGCATCCCGGGAGCCTTCTCGCGGAAGTCGAAGAGCGTGTCCAGGTCGCCCGTCTCGAGCGCTTCGCGCGCCCAGTCATCGAAGTCGATCGACCACTGCGGCGCTCCGGGCTTGCCCATGAAGTACTCCCGGATGAACGGCAGCCCATGGGTCAGAAAACCGCTTCCGATGATCAGGACGCCCTCGTCTCGAAGCGGGGCCAGCCGCCGCCCGACCTCGAACAGGTGCCGCGGATCCAGGTCCGGCATCGACAGCTGGAGGACGGGAATGTCGGCGTCCGGGTACATGGCCATGAGCGGAACCCAGGCCCCGTGATCCAGGCCACGTGACTCGCGCTCGAGGACCGGTTCCGGGGAGGGCATGAGGCCCTTGACCTTGGCGGCTAATTCGGGGGCACCCGGTGCGGCGTACTGGAGGTCGTAGTAGTGCTGGGGAAAGCCGTAGAAGTCGTAGACCAACGGCACGGTTCGCGTGGCGGAGATGGCCATCGGGGCGGTCTGCCAGTGCGCGCTGACGATCAGGATGGACTTCGGTTTCGGCAGGTTTGCGGCCCAGCCGTTGAGCTGGCCCATCCACTCCGGATCCTCGAGCAGCGGCGGGGCGCCGTGGCCGAGGTACAAAGCCGGCATCGAGCGATCGGCTGCACCGTGCCCGGGGCGCTCCAAATCTTCTTGAACGGGGCCGGCAAAGATGGTCATGGTTGCATTGTCAACGATATCGCATCGGAACGCGTCGGCGCACTTCGGTGCACCTTGGCAGTCGCCTGAGCTAGGCTTCCGCGGTGAGCGCCGTCGTCCGTCTGTCCATCGCACCCGTGCGAAGCCTCGGGCTCGAGCATCCGGAGGAGATCCTCCTGACGGAGCTGGGCGTGGCCGAGGATCGCCGCTTCTACCTCATCGATGAGCGCGGATACCTGGTCGATCGAGTGGTTGTTGGAGACCTGGCGCAGGCCGCCGGCCACACGGATCCCGACGCCAGGACCCTGCGGATCACCCTCCCTGGTGGCGAGGTTCTGGAGGGCGACGTGGAGCTCGGCGCGCCGGTCGAGACACAGCTCCATGGTCGGATCGCCGTGGGCCATGAGGTCATCGGTCCATGGGGTGAGGCACTCTCGCCCCTCGCCGGGCGGGCGGTGCGTGTCGTGCGGACCGATCGGATCGGCGGGACTAGGGAGGGCAATGCCGCGTCCCTGCTGTCGCAGGGGTCGCTCGACGAGCTCGCACGCCGATCCGGGGTCTCGACCATCGACTCGCGCCGGTTTCGGATGTTGATCGACCTCGACGGGATGACGCCCCACGAGGAGGACGACTGGATCGGCGGCCGGATCGCGGTTGGCGAGGCGGTCCTGCGAGTCACGGCACGCGATGGCCGATGTGCGATCACGACCCAGGACCCGGACACGGGTGAGCGGGATCTCGACACGCTGCGAACGATCCTCGCCTATCGCGGCCCGATGCCCGACCCGAAGGGCGCTCCGAAGGCGATGTTCGGGGTGCTCGCCGACGTCGAGCGCCCGGGACGAATCAGGGTGGGCGACGAAGTGCGGGTGCTATCGAGCGCGTCAGGCTGACGCTGCCCTTCGCCTGACGCGTCACCCGCGGGGCCGATCGGCTTGCCGCGACCGTGGCATGGATCGGCAGGTGTGCGAGCGGGTGCCAGCCCACGGCCCTATTCGCTGAAGCGCTCTTCCTTCCACGGATCCGCGCTGTTGTTGTAGCCGTAGCGCTCCCAGAATCCGAGCTGATCGTGGTCGAGGAATTCAAGGCCGCGGATCCACTTGGCGCTCTTCCAGAAATAGCGCTTGGGGACGAACAGGCGGAGGGGCCAGCCATGCTCCTTGTCCAGGGGCTGGCCATCAAACGTGTCGGCCAGCATCACGTCGTCATCGTCCAGCACGGACAGCGGCATGTTCGCCGTATAGCCCTGTTCGGAGTGCGCCAGGACATGAGTCGCGGCGGGTCGCAGCTGAGCGAGCTTCAGGATTTCCTGGATCGCCACGCCTTCCCAGACAGTGTCCAGCTTCGTCCAGCGAGTCACGCAATGGATGTCCGTCTTGACCGTCTTGCGGGGTAGCGTTTTGAACTGATCCCAGGTCAGGGTGAACGGAGCGTCCACATCGCCGTAGACCTTGAAGTCCCATTTCGCAAGCTCGGTGTTCGGTACGGAGCCGTAATGGAGGACGGGAAACTTCTCGGTCCGGTACTGGCCCGGCGGGATCCGCTCCATGGTCGCGGGATCCTGGGACTGGTTACCGAATAATCGCTCGAACATGGGGCAACTCCGTGGCGTGAGGCGGTCACTATCGTCCCACACGGTGACGCCGCTGTGACTGGTGAATCGGGTCGTGCCGACCGTATTCGAGCCGTCGCGTCCCGATCAGCTACCAGCCGAGCCAGGGCGGCAGGTGCTTCCGGAGATGAGGTACGAGCCACTCGAGGCTGAAGATCGCGCCCACGATCGCAGCGTTGAGGCCGAGACCCCCGATGAATGGCCTCGCCGACCCGAGGACGTCCGTTCCGAGGGCAGCGGCAACCATGACCAGGCCCGCCACGACCAGCCAACGGCCCACTCGGCTTCGACGGGTTGGTCGCGGGCGGGTGCCTGCAGGTGGCCGCGTGTCTGCCGGTGGGTCCTCGATCATCTCGAGTACTCGCTCGCGAACACCCGACTCCGCCGGGCCCGGGCCTCAGCTCGGTCCCGAACGTCAGCGAAGTGCTCGCGCATGATCCGATCGATCGCCGGCCGAGCGAACAGCCGTGCCCGGAGATAGGCGAACAGCGAGTGCGCCTCGTACGAGCCGACGTAGGTGAGGCGGGTTTGGCCATCAGGCGCCTCGCCGACCGTGATCGTCTCCCGGAGACCCGCGACAGGTCCGTCGAGGTGCTCGTAGTCGATCCGGTCGGGCGGCCGCAGGATCACACGCTCGCGGGTCCGGACGAGCCGGTCGTCGCCGATCGGCATGGCCACGCGCGTCCAGAAGTCGCACACGAGGACGTTGCCCGCCGCCTCGAGGATCTCGGCCCGTTCGCCACTCTCCTGGGAACCCTGGCCGATTGCAGCGAGCATCTGATAGACGAGAGCCGTCGGCGCGCCGATGTCCGTGCTGACTGGCCCGACCGTGACCACTCTCATGACCCCGTCCAGATCGTCGTCTCGGGCTGGAATGCCGCCCATGCGAACCAGAAGTGATCCCCGTGAATGACTGGCTGCAGGCTCTCGCCGGCCAGCGGTCCGGCCGTTGCCCGACCCGTGACCGACCAGGTCGAGCCGGTCTCGTTGTCGACGATTGGACCCGCGGCGCCCGATGATCGGCTGAACGTCAGGGCGTGCCCACCAGCAGTCGGGACGAAGACCCCGCTCGAACCGACGTCTCGCCCGCCGTCGATGTCGGCTGAATCAAGCGCCGTCCTCGTGCCCGGAGCCCAGAAGACCACGACCCTGTCCTTGCCGCTGCCGAGTTCGACGACGCCCGTCGTCATCAGGACGGAATAGGGAACGGCGATCGGTTTCCCCGCCACCTCGAGTGCCACAACACGCTCCTTGGGCGAGAGGCGTCCGTCCACGACTCCGTCGAACAGAAACGGCTTCTGGTCTGCCTGGTCGTATCCCACGTACGGGTTCTGCCCGTAGTCCCGCGATGCGCCGGTGTCGCGACTGAGCGAGTCGGCGTCGGGATGAGCGGCCGCGAACTCCGCGAGGGAAACGATCTGGGCCGGCAGGAAGGTCAGCTGCTTCGATGTGAGGCGACCGACGATCGCCTGGCCCGTCGCCTGCTGCCACCAGGATTCCGTTTGACGGTCGTACATCACGAGGTCGCTGTACCGAAGGTTGCCGGTCGTGCCGAAGTCGTAGACCGTCCCATCGAGCTCACGAGTGAAGGCGAGCGCCGTGTGGCAGAGCGGGCAGAACGTCACGACGACCGGGGTCCCGCCAAGGGTGTCGTTGACGATTTCGTGCCAGATGAGGATGGCCAGCGGGTAGGCACGGGCCTGGCCGTCGATCTCGAGGCTGATGACCGGCGATTCCGGATCCAGCCATCCGGCCGCAGCCGCAAGGGGCTCGAACTTGGGCGTGTCGACGGCAGGAATTCCGTCTTTCCCGGGTCCGCCGCTTTGGATCTCGCCGAGGTCGACGGAGGTGACCGAGAAGTCCGTCGCCCAGCCACGGGTCGCAAACTGCAGGTTGCCGAGGTCGGCCGCGGCTCCGGCGCTTCGGCCGGCCGAGCTGTCGGGCACCGGGCTTGTCACGCTGCCTCCGGGCGCGGTGCGGGCTCCCGCCGGGGCGCACGCGACCACGAGGACTGCGGCTGCAGTGGCGGCGACGATCCAGCGCACCTGTGGCATGAGTCGAGCGTAGTCGCTGGGCTGCTCCTCGCTGTGAAGTGGCTTACGGCCGTTCCTCGCGCTGATCGGTCTGGTGATTCAGATGGCGCGTCAACGACGCCGTGCCCCGGAGAGTCTGTGTCGGCCGACGAGCGAGGAACAGAGCCAGTACGAGGCCCACCGCGATCGCGCCGAGGAGCAGGACCGGATCGTCAAGGAGTCCTCCGAAGGACCGTACAAGCACGGAGCCGACAATTGCCGCGGCGACGCCGATCGCCGCCAGCGCAGCTGTCGTTGACCACGGGAGCCTGACGTCACCGTCCGCCCACCGGTAGCCGAGGATCGCTCCGACCACCGGCGCTGCTGGCATGAGGTGGAAGATGAGTCCGGTTGCGATGGACAGGACGACCCACGCCACAAGCGCGACAAGGACGACCGTTCCAGCCAGGACCACCGGGCGAGGTCGGCTCAACCCTGACTCCCATCCCGGCCGGTGTCCACGGGCGGATCCGACCGGTCGCGTCTGACAACAGCAAGTACGAGCCCGGCCCCAGGGACCACGACCATGGCCGCGAGGAGCCACGGGGACTGACTCGCCAGGTTGCGCACGGCAACTTCAATGCGGAGGGACACCTCGGACGCACCGACCGCGGCATACAGCCCGCCGAGCGCGTTACCACCCTGGAACGCAATGAAAGCGAGTCCGAGGACCATGAACAGGACGCTCGACGCGACGATCGATGAGTGACGTGTCCACCGGCCGATCCGAACCTCGCGCCCGCGCAGCCGTGCTCGCCCCCCGACACCGATGCGCTCCCAGGCGAGCGCGAGAACCAACAGCGGGGCAGCCATTCCTGCTGCGAAGACGGCCAGGAGTACGGCTCCCTGAACAGCGCCACCCGAAGCGCCTGCAATGGTCAGGACACCGCCGAGGAGCGGTCCGGAGCAGAACCCGCCGATGCCGTAGACGAG
>JBDTOJ010000070.1:0-2353 GCA_039933295.1 Chloroflexota bacterium | reverse complement strand
CCAGCGCGCTGACGCCGAGCAGGACCACGTCCAGGACGATGACCAGGCCGACGGCGCCCCAGGCCAGCACGTTCGCAATCCGGCCGTTTCGATGCCTGCCCATGATCCGTTCGTCGTTGACCAGCAGGACCATGAACACGAGGACGATCGGGAGCAGCAGCCCCTGAAGGTTCTGCGACGCGATGATCATCGGCAGGAGGTCCAGGCCAGGAATCAGGACGATCAGTGCTCCGACCCCGAGCACGAAGGTGTAGATCCCGAAGAAGGCCCGGGCGTCCTCGAATCGCTTGTCGACCCCTGACTCCCAACCGAACGCTTCGCAGATCACGAACGCCGTCGAGATCGGCATGATCGTGGCCGCCAGCACTGACGCGCCGAACAGTCCGACGGCGAACAGGGCCGTGGACAGCTCACCGGCTACCGGTCCGAGCGCTCGCGCGGCATCCTCAGCGGTCTCGATGTGCCCGCCGACCGCGAAGACGGTCGTGGCCGTGGCCACGACGATGAAGACGGCAATGACGTTCGTCCAGACCGCGCCGCCGATCGCGTCCGCCTGCTCGAGGCGAAGTTCCTCCTCGTCGATGCCCTTTTCGGCTACGGCGCTCTGGAGATAGAACTGCATGTACGGGGTGATCGTCGTTCCCACGAGGGCGACCATCAGGAGAATCACCGCGGGCGACAGGTTGAAGTTCGGGGTCACCATGGCCGTCGCGACAGCCGACCAATCCGGCTTCGCGAGGATCGCCGATGCGATATAGGCCAGGAACACCACGATGACCGACAGGAAGACGCGCTCGACCGTGTGATACGAGGCGAACAGCACGAGTGCCCAGATCGCCAGAGCCACGATCGGTACGGTCAGCCAGCGCGGAATCCCGAAGATTTCGAGCGCGGCCGCGGCGCCGGAGAACTCAGCGACCGTGTTGGCAAGATTCGCCACCAGGAGCACGAGCATCGCGAAGGCCGTCCAGCGGACGCCGAACCGATCTCGAATGAGGTCCGACAGGCCCTGCCCGGTCACGACCCCGAGGCGGGCGGCCATTTCCTGGACGATCGCCAGGATCACGATGGTGATCGGGAACAGCCACAGCAACCCGAGGCCCGTCTCGGCCCCGATCTTGCTGTAGGTGGCGATGCCGCCGGCATCGTTGCCGGCGATTCCGGCGATGAGTCCGGGGCCCATCACCGCGAGGAATGCGACGATGCCTCGCCGGCCGCGGAACCGACCGCGCAAGCGCAGCCAGTCACCGTCCTGGATCCGATCCTGGATACGCCGAAACAGGCCGATCACAGGCGGAGGAGCGCTTACTCGAACCCGATTCGGATCCTGCGGCTGGGTCACTGCGCCGCCCGCCGGGAGTTCAGGACCGGCCCGCCAACCGAGGGAGGCGCTTGCGCCATGCGTCAGGCAGGATGGCATCCATCGCATCGTCGACCGTCACGATGCCGACGAGATGCCCACTGGCATCAACGACCGGGACCGCGAGCAGGTTGTAGTGCGCCACGATCTCGGCGACCTCATCCTCGTCAGCGAGGGCGCCCACGGTCACCGGCTCGGCGATCATCACGGCCGAGATCGGAGTGTCCGGCTTCGAAATGATCAGATCACGAAGCGACAGGACCCCGACGAGGCGCTCCTCGTCATCCACGACGTAGACGTAGTAGATCGTCTCGGCGTCGGGCTCGAGCTCGCGAAGACGATCGATAGCCTGAGCGCCGGTCAGGGAAGCCGGGAGCGTCACGAATTCCGTCGTCATCATGCCGCCGGCGGTGTCCTCGGGGTACGCGAGGAGCTCGCCGAGCTCTTCGGCCTCGTCGCGCTCCATGAGCGCGAGGATTTCCTCGCGACTTTCATCGGACAGGTCGGCCACCAGGTCGGCGGCGTCGTCGGGCGACATCTCCTCGAGGATGTCGGCCGCCCGTGCAGGATCGAGATCCTCGAGAACCTCGACCTGGGTCTCGGGCTCCATCTCCTCGAAGACGTCGGCCGCAGCCTCGTCGTCCAGGGACGCGAGCACGCCGGCCCGGTCCTTCGGCGCCAACTGGTCGATGATGTCGGCGAGGTCCGCCGGGTGGAGTTCCGCCAGGCCCGCATGCGGGACCCGCAACTTGATCGATGCGATCGAGGTTTCGACCGGGTCCACGTCCTCCCAATCGATGTAGCGCTCCGGGACTGAGATCCGCAGGTTCTTGGCCAGTGTCCGATAGCCGCGCTCGATTCCGAGGCGCCGGAGCAGACCGGCTGCACCGACGTCCACCGCGACGAGGTGCAGGACGCCCTCGATCTCGTCGAGGCGCAGGTCGTTGACGCGGACGACCTTGCGCCCGTCGATGTCGACGATCTGCTTGTCCA
>JBDTOJ010000069.1:0-13853 GCA_039933295.1 Chloroflexota bacterium | reverse complement strand
AGGACCTGGGCAAGGCCCGGCGAATCGTCGCGACCAAGGACGACACGACCATCGTCGACGGCGAAGGCAGCCCGGACGCGATCAAGGGCCGTATGGCTCAGATCAAGGCCCAGATCGAGGACACCACCTCGGACTACGACCGTGAGAAGCTCCAGGAGCGACTTGCCAAGCTGTCCGGCGGCGTGGCCGTGATCAAGGTCGGCGCGGCCACCGAAGTCGAGCTCAAGGAGAAGAAGCACCGCATCGAGGATGCACTCTCGACGACCCGCGCAGCGGTCGAAGAGGGTCTCGTCGCCGGCGGCGGCACGACGCTCCTGCAGGCCATTCCGGTCCTGGACAAGCTCAAGCTTGATGCTGATGCCCAGGTCGGGGTCGAGATCGTCCGAAAGGCGCTCGAGGCTCCTGCCCGCCAGATCGCCGACAACGCCGGACAGTCCGGTGAAGTCGTCGTTGCCAAGGTCAAGGGTCTCAAGACCGGCGAAGGCTACGATGCGCTTCGCAACGAGTACGGCGACATGTTCAAGAAGGGGATCGTTGACGCGGCCAAGGTGACCCGCTCGGCCCTCCAGAACGCAGCTTCCATCGCCGCGATGGTCCTGACGACGGAAACGTTGATCACTGACCTTCCGGAGCGGAAGGAAGGCGCTGCCGGCGGCCACGGCCACGGCGGCGGCGGAGACATGGACTTCTAGTCCAACCTCCTCGCGCACAAGACACGAGCCCGGCCGCAAGGCCGGGCTCGTTCGATTCGCAAATGGCCCGTGCTTGCCGGGCGTAGCCGATCGCTCGGGGACGGCCCCGGACACGCTTGACACGCGGACCTCGAGTCGTGAGTCTGGGCGAGCCAATCCATCGAGAGGATCCGATGCAACGTCGTAACTCCCGTGCCGGACTCCCTGCCGTTCTGGTCGTGGCCCTCCTTGTGGCTGCCTGCCGCGGCAATTCCGGCCCGACCCTGACCGACCCGGGCGAAATCCTGACCAAATCCATCGCCGCGATGCAGAACGCCAAGTCCGTGCACCTCGAGGCGACCGTCGATGGCACGTTCAAGGCCGATCTGACGGGAACGGGAACCACCAGTGAGCTCAACCTCGCCGGCACGAACCTGAAGGGTGACCTTGACCTGGCCGCCAAGAACGCCCACGTGACGGCGGCCGTGCCGGCATTCCTCGGCCTGACGGCGGACATCATCATTGTCGGCACCGACACGTTCACAAAAGTCTCGCTGTCAGGGGAGAAGTACCAGAAGAGCACGACGTCGACCACGGATCCGACCGACCCGACCGTGGCCCTCAAGGAAGTCGAGACGTTCCTCAAGCGGCCGGAAGTCCAGCCGGTCAAGAAGGACGACACCGACTGTGGATCGAAGAAGTGTTACCAGATCGAGCTCAAGCTGTCGGCCGACGAGCTCAAGGCGCTGATGCCCAATCAGGACCTCCAGGGCGCCAGCATCGTCGCGACGATCCTCATCGACAAGAACACCCTCTACCCGGCCTCAGCCACCGTGACGATCTCGTCGACTGCATTCGGCGAGTTGAAGGCGACGATCACCATGAGCGACTGGGACAAGTCGGTCACGATCACTGCTCCGCCGGCGGAGCAGGTCGAATAGGGCGAGCCGCCCGCGAGCGTTGATGCGGCCCATCGGGCGTAGCCGGGCGGGCCGTGTGATTCCCGGTCAACCCTGCCGACCTACAATGGCGGGGTGAGCCCCACCAACTCCGGCCGGCCATCCCGGCGCCGTTCCGCGACGCCCGAGGAAGGCACCGCCGGTCTCGATGCAGGCACCGGGACGATGTTCGGTGATGCGCTCGATGTCGAGGCCCCGGCCGAGCCCGCGTGGCTGCAGGAGGCCGACGACGCAGCCCGGCCCATCGATCCCGCAGCTCCGCCCGATCCAGAGGCCGAGCGGCGCCGAATCGAGGCGGCCGCGTCCCGCGAGCGCGAGATCGTCGCCCGGCTCAATCCGGAACAGACACGGGCGGTAACGACCACCGACGGCCCCGTCCTGATCCTGGCCGGCGCCGGTTCCGGCAAGACACGGGTGCTCGCGCACCGAGTCGCGTATCTCATCGGGGTCAAGGGGGTCCCACCGTGGCGGATCCTGGCCGTGACATTCACCAATCGGGCCGCAGCCGAGCTCCGTGAGCGGATTGTTCGTCTCGTCGGAGAGGCCGGCAAGGAGGTCGAAGCCGGCACGTTCCATGCGCTGTGCGCGCGCCTCCTACGGCGCGAGGGCGAGGCCATTGGCCTCGATCGTCGTTTCCTGATCTACGACACGGACGATCAGAACCAGCTCATGAAGCAGATCCTCCGCGAGGAGGGGATGGAGGCGAAGGGCGAGACCCGTCCGCAGGCCATTCTTGGCGCGATCAGCCGCTCGAAGAACAACATGGTGGACCCGACCGAGATTCCGCCGATGCGGATCGCGACCGGAGCGCTGGTCGAGGTCGCCCGACTGGCGCGGAAATATCGGGATGCGCTCAAGCGCTCGAACGCCCTCGACTTCGACGATCTCCTCCTGGAGGCGTTCCGGCTCCTCGAGGAATCCCCGGCGACCCTCAAAAAGTATCAGGAACGCTGGCGCTATCTCCACGTCGACGAATACCAGGACACCAATCGGCCGCAGTACCTCTGGATCAAGGCACTGGCCTCGGGCCACCACAACCTGGCGGTCGTCGGGGACGACGATCAGTCGATCTACGGCTGGCGCGGCGCGGACATCCGCAACATCCTCGACTTCGAGCGGGACTGGCCGGATGCGACGGTCGTCAAGCTCGAGCAGAACTATCGCTCGACGCAACTGATCCTCGACGCCGCCCACGCCGTGGTGTCCAAGAACGAGGCCCGAACCGACAAGAAGCTCTGGACCAAGAACGATCGGGGCCACCTCATCGATCGGTTCGAGGCCTATAACGAGGAGGAGGAGGCCGAGTGGATCGCTCGGCGCGTCGAGGAGTTGTCGGGCGGCCGGGGTTCCGCGCTGACGCGACGCGCCGACGACGGCGCGGGCACATTCCACCTGCGCGATATCGCGGTCCTCTACCGGACCAACGCCCAGTCCCGCGCGATCGAGGAATCCTGCCTCCGCTACGGGATCAGCTATCAGGTGGTTGGTGGCACGCGGTTCTACGCTCGCCGGGAGGTCAAGGACACCCTGGCGTACCTGCGGATCCTGCGCTCGGACGCCGATTCGGTCAGTTACGAGCGCGTCATCAACGTGCCGGCGCGATCGATCGGGGACAAGACCATCGAAGTGATCCGGGCCGCAGCGGCCCGCGAGAACCTGCCGTACTGGATGGCCCTGGAGCTCGCCGCCGAGGGCGGCGTCCCGGAGCTCGCCGGCCGGGCAAGGACGGCGATCGGCGACTTCGTGGGCCTCGTCCGGCGCCTTCGCACGCGGGTCGGGTCCCTGCCCCTGCCCGAGCTCGTGGACGAGGTCCTCGAACGATCTGGCTATCGCGCGATGCTGGCCGACGGAACCGAGGAGGGCGAGGAGCGCTGGGCCAACCTGCTCGAGCTGCGCGAGGTCACCACCCGCTACGACGATCTGTCGCCAGACGACGCGCTGGATCGGCTGCTCGAGGAAACGGCACTCGTCGCCGACCAGGATTCCTACGAAGCCGATGCCGACAAGCTGTCACTGATCACGATGCACGCGGCCAAAGGCCTCGAGTTCCCCGTCGTGTTCATCGCCGGCATGGAGGAGGGCCTCTTCCCGACGAGCCGGGCCATCGAGGCGGAGTCCGGGTTCAATCCGAACCCGGCCGGGATGGAGGAGGAGCGTCGCCTCGCTTACGTGGGCATGACACGGGCCAAGCAGCGGCTCTACCTGTCCCACGCGTGGCAACGCGTCACCCGACGCGGGCCGGGCGGCTGGATGGCCGAGCCATCGAGATTCCTGATGGAGATTCCGGCGGACTTGATGTCCGGGCCGCGACTGACCCGCGGTGCCACGGACGCCGACGCCGACGCCACCGACGACCTCGGCATGGTCTTCGGGCGACGCGCGACGCGCTTCGGCACGGCGATCCGTGGCGGCGGCGGCGCATTCCGGGAGGGGAGCGGCCGTCCGGGCGGCCCGCGAGCCGGCGAGGCCTTTCGCCCGATCCGCGACCTGGCCGCCAAACGTGATGCGTTCGCCGGTGGTGCGAAGTCCGGCACGTTCGGCAACCGCATGCAGGCCTGGGATGACGCCGACAATGTGGATGAATCGCCGGTCGACGGTTCGGCCGGACGCGCCTTCGGGCGGCCGGATGCGCCGCCGGTACGTGAACCCCGGCCCGTGATCCCGGGCGAGCGTCGCTACCGTGACGGCGACCGGATTCGTCATGCCCGGTGGGGCGACGGGATCGTCGTCACCTCCAAGCTCACCCGTACGGACGAGGAGGTCACCGTGGCGTTTCGGGATCCCCAGGTGGGCCGCAAGACCGTGCTCGCGTCACTTGCCGCCCTCGATTTGATCGGCTGATGGCACCAAGACTTGGGCCGGACGAGTTGGCCTCAATCGTCAACCTCCACGAGTTCGAGGCACCGGCACGCGGGCGCATGACCGGGCCGAACTTTGATTACGTGGCCGGTGGCTCGTGGGATGAGATCACGCTCGCCGAGAACGACGCCGCGTGGCGGGATTTCCGGTTCGTGCCGCGGGTCCTGACGGACATCCGGTCGGTCGACGTCTCGGGATCGTTCCTCGGGCGCTCGAGTTCGCTGCCGATCGCGATTGCGCCGATGGCCGCGCAGGCATTGGCGCATCCCGACGCAGAGAGCGCGATGGCGCGGGCCGCGGCGGCGGCGGGGATCCCGATGATCCTGTCCACCTCGGCATCGATGACGCCCGAGGCGGTCGCCGAGGCGGCCCCCGACGCCGACCGGCTGTTCCAGCTCTATCTTGTCGGTGACCTTGGGTATACGCGGTCACTCGTGGAGCGCGCCGAGGCCTCCGGCTATCGCGCGATCGTCCTGACCGTGGACCTGCCGGTACTCGGCTATCGCGAGCGCGACCGGCGATCGGGTTTCGAGTTACCGCACATGCCCATGGTCGAGGGTGCGGCCGGTGCCGATCGCGGGCGATACGGCGGGCTCGACGATCAACGCGCGCTCGGGCTTACGTGGGACGACCTTGCCGAGATCCGCTCCTGGAGTGCCTTGCCGCTTGTGCTCAAGGGAATCCTGTCGCCGGGCGACGCCCGGCTCGCGGTGGAGCACGGGGTCGAGGGCATCGTCGTCTCCAACCACGGCGCGCGCCAGCTCGATCGTTCGCTCGCGACCGTCAACGCCCTCGAGGCGATCGTCGCCGGTGCGGACGGTCGAGCGGAGGTCTGGGTTGATGGCGGCATCCGCCGCGGGCTTGATGTGGCGATTGCGCTGGCCCTCGGCGCGACCGGCGTCCTCGTCGGGCGGCCGTTCTATTGGGCCCTCGCCGCGGCCGGGCAGTCCGGCGTTGAGCGGGCCATCGCGATCCTCCGAGAGGAACTCGAGATCGCCCTGCCCCTCCTCGGGGCCGGATCGATCGGCGCGCTGCGGCCAGAGCTGGTCAGGCGGTGAGCAGCCACGTGGCGGAAGCCCACCCGCCGAGCGATGCGGATTAGGCGTGGTATGAAATCGGGCATGTGGCTGAAGAGGCAAGCGTGGGCGCAACGATCACGCGTTCTGATCCCCGCCATCCTCGGGGCCTCAGTCCTCATCGGATGCTCGACGATACCCGCGCCGACAGCATCGTCGGCTTCCGGGGCGTCGGTGCTCGCGCCTTCAGCTGCGCCAGCACCAAGCTCATTGCTGACGCCATCCGCGAGCGCATCGATTCAATCGTCGATCGTGCCGATCACCTCCCAGCCGGGTTGCCTTCGCGACGGCACTCATGCCTTTGCCGGGGTTATCGAATCGCGGCCGGCCGGTTGGTCCTACCTCACAGACATCAGCCCCGCCGGCTTTCCGACGACCGCCGGAAGTGTCTATGGCCCCGATGGCGTCGCCGTGCCGCCCTATGAGGGACCGAGCCGCCTCGCGCTGTACGAGACGTTCTCGACCGATACCGCGTATCTCACGAGCCGCGTTGAACAGGCGCGGACCCACGGAGCCCGGGCCGTCGCCGTCGAGGTGTGCGGGGAACCAACCGAGGTATGGCTCGACGAATCGACGGGCGAGCTGCTCCTGGGTTGGATCGATCGAGACAAGAGCGAAGTTCTCGTGGCGAACAGCGCGGACTTCACCGTCACCGAACTCGTTCATTCGGCCGAGACCGTGACGGATTGCTGCGGTTGAGGTCTTTCCGGCGTCACGCGACATTGCCGCACACCAAGCGAGATCGCCAATGATGTCGTCCAGATGCGTAGGCGACACCGTCCATCGACGCTCGGGACTACGGCTGGCAGGACGGCCGCGTTCTTGAGTCGCTGGCGAGTCGGCTTGCCCGGCCGCCTGATTCAGAGCAGGCAGACGCGGACGAAGTAGATCCAGAACGCAGGGACTTCGCGGAGCATCAGGAGCGGCAGCTCCCGGATCGGCTGAGCCTCGGCCGCCGGGACGGTAAACACGTCCCACCCGACATGCGCGAACGCCAACTGGACGCGGGGCAGGTGGTAGGCCTGGCTGACGGCGATCACCCGAAGGTGACCGGCGGTCGAACCGAACCGGTCCTCGAGGATCCGCGCCGTATCCGCGATGGTCGCCTCGGTCGAGACCCCGATCCGGTCGACGATCACGGAGGAGGGATCCACGCCCGCCTTCAGAGCCTCGTCGCGCATGACAACGGCCTCGTTGAAGCCGTCGGCACCGTCGCCGCCCGACATGATCAACAGCGGCACGAGGCCGTCGCGGTAGAGCTCGACCCCCGTCCGGATCCGGTCGGCGAGCAGCGGCGACGGACGGCCGGTGGCGTAGACACGCGCCCCGAACACGACGGCGACGTCCGCAGGCCGTCGGTAGTCGGTCGTCCCGAAGAAGAGCATCAGGGCGATTGGAAAGGCGATCGCCCATCCGATCGCGCTCGCCACGAGGAGACCGGCGCCGCGGAACGTGGGTCGGCGCTGCCTCAGCGATGGCTTCCAGCGGAGCGTCGTCACCACCAGCGCGCCGAGGAGCATGGCAATGAAGGCGGACAGCGGTACCGGAAGCGCCGGGTGCACGCCTCCGGCCGCGACGGCATCGCCGAACCGCACCACGTCGCGGCAGGCGAGCAGGCAGAGCACGGCGGTCAGCGCGGCAACCGCGCGCATGATGACGAGTCGACCCGACAAGCGGACCGCCCATGCGGCAGAGGCGATGGCGAACGCGGCGAGGAGCCCCATTCGGGCAGCGGCTGGGAAGTCTCGGAGGTCGATCCACCACAGGTTCTGATCCCACGCGCTGCCGCGTAGTTCGCCGGCGATGCCGACGATGGTGAACAGGCCGAGGAACAGGGCCAAACCACGGGCCACGACGATCCAGGACCGGCCGAGGACTTCGCGCATGCCGCCGAGACGCGTCAGGTTTCGGTTGTGTGATTGCCCGCCTGAGTCTCGAGCACTCGACTCGCCTCCCAGCGTTCGCTCGGCAGCCGGTACAGGACCTGGCGACGGACCGGGTGCTTGGGCGGCACGAGCGGGTAGTCGAAGTCATCGGCCGGGTCATGGGTCATGCCGAGCCGCTCCATGACCCGCCGCGAGCGCTCGTTGGCGACGGCGGTGAATGACACGATCTCGGCCAGATGGAGTACCTCGAACCCGTGCTTCAGCGCCGCCGCGCCGGCCTCGGTCGCGTAGCCGTGGCCCCAAGCCGGTCGGGCGAGCCGCCAGCCGACCTCGATCGCGGGCGTGAAGGGCGCATCGAACGTCGGCGCCGAGAGGCCAGCGAACCCGAGGAACGCGCCATCGTCCCGGCGCTCGATCGCCCACAACCCGAACTCGTCTGCGGCCCACCGATCCTGAATCCGAGCCAGGAACAGGTCTGACGCCAGCCGATCCAGCGCCCGCGACATCCAGGTCATCACCTCGAGGTCGGCGTTGATCGCCGCGAACGGCTGGCGGTCCGCCGCGGTGAAGGCGCGCAGGATCAGACGATCGGTCTGGATGCGTGGGACTGGCATCGTCCGATTGTGCGGCAGGTTGGTGGCCCCGCGCAGGCATCCGTCACGTCCGTATCCTTGGCGGTGATGTCCGACGTCCTCGACCAGTTGCCCGTTGACGATGCTCTCGTCGCTGCCGCCGCCTCGCTCGATGCGGAGGCCGCTGCCTCCCGCCACGGCGTGCTCGCGACGGACCTGCACCGGGCCAATGTCCTCTACTACGGCCAGGACGCCCCGGAGCTGACCGACGCGGAGTACGACGCACTCATGCGCGAGCTCGTCGCGATCGAGACGGCCTTTCCGGTCCTGATCACACCCGACTCACCGACGCAGCGCGTTGGCTCGGGCCTGGGCGACCAGTTCACCGAAGTACGTCACGCGCGCCCGATGCTGTCCTTGGGGAACGCGTTCTCGCACGATGAGCTGCGGGCCTTCGATGCCCGGGTGCGGAAAGTCCTCGGCGTCGAGGCAGCTCCTGAACCCGCCGCGGATCTCCGGTACGTGGCGGAACTGAAGATCGATGGCCTGGCGATTTCCCTGCGCTATGAGCGTGGCCGGTTCATCCGCGGCGCGACGCGCGGAGACGGCACGACCGGCGAGGACGTGACCGCCAACCTCCGGACCATCAAGGTGATCCCGGATCGTCTTGCGGAGCCGGTAACTGCCGACGTGCGCGGAGAAGTCTTCATGCCGAAGGCCGAGTTTGCGCGGATCAACGAAGAGCGCGAGGCCGCCGGCCTGCCGCTCTACGCCAACCCGCGCAACAGCGGCGCGGGCTCGCTCCGTCAGATCGATCCGACCGTGACCGCGAGCCGGAAGCTGTCGGCCTGGTTCTACCAACTGATCGAGGACGCCGGGTCGAGTGCCACACAGCACGAGGCCCTGGATCGCCTTGCGGCTCTCGGGCTGCCGGTCAATCCGGATCGCGAGGCCGGCCTGGACATCGACGGGGTCATCGCGTTCACGGAAACCTGGCGAGATAAGCGCCACCACCTGGCGTTCGAAACCGATGGCGTGGTGGTCAAGGTCGATCGCCTTGACCAGCAGGATCAGCTGGGGATGGTCTCGCGGGCGCCGCGCTGGGCGATCGCCTACAAGTTCCCGCCCGAACAGGTGGAGACCGTGCTCGAGGATATCGTCCCGTATGTCGGGCGGACGGGGACGCTGACGCCCGTCGCCCACCTCCGGCCGGTGAAGGTGTCCGGCTCGACCGTGGCGCGCGCGACGCTCCACAACCTCGACGAGGTGCGCCGCAAGGACGTCCGAATCGGCGATTGGGTCATCCTCCAGAAGGCCGGCGACGTGATCCCGGAGGTCGTGGGGCCGATCGTGACTCGGCGAGCCGGCACGGAACGCGAATTCGAGATGCCGGCGGTCTGCCCGGTCTGCGGTACGGCCGTCGTCCAGGATGAGGGCGCGGTCCGTCACTACTGCCCGAACCTCGCCTGCCCGGCTCGCGTGGCCCAGGAGTTCGGTCACTTTGCGGGTCGCGGTGGGATGGATATCGAGGGCGCCGGATGGCACGTCCTCGAGCAGCTCCTCCAGCGTGGGCTCGTCAAGCAACGCGGCGATTTCTTCCGGCTGTCGATCGAGGACCTCGAGTCGCTCGAGCGCTTTGCGCGCAAGAGCGCCGAGAACCTGCACGCCTCGATCCAGAAGGCGCGTCGACGTCCACTCGAACGGGTGATCGCTGCCCTCGGGATCCCACAGGTCGGCTGGACAACGGCCATTGAGCTGGCCTCATGGCTGGCTGCCGAGGTCCCTCCGGGTGATGACTGGTTGCGTCGTGCTGCCGTGCACCTGGAGGCGCTCGCAACCGACGAACCCTCCCGCTTCGAGGAAGTCGAGGGCATCGGACCCACGGTGTCCGCGGCTCTTGCCGCGTGGTTTGGCGAAGGCGGTCCGGGTCGCGGTGTCCTGGATGATCTCGCCGACGCGGGCGTCGAGGTGGAGCTACCGGTTGCCCGGGCGCCGGTGGCCACCGACGGGCCGTTTGCGGGAAAGTCCGTGGTTGTGACTGGAACCATCGAGGGATTCAGTCGCGACGAGGCCGAGGCCGCCGTGCGCGCGGCCGGCGGCAAGCCCGCGGGCTCCGTGTCGAAGAAGACGGACTATGTCGTGGCCGGGCCTGGCGCCGGTTCGAAGCTGGCCAAGGCCGAGGAACTCGGCCTGACGGTCCTTGATGCCGCGGCGTTCCGGGCGTTGCTCGAGGAGCCGGACTGAGCGAGGCGCCTCAGGCGAAGAGCCGAGAACCCGTTGGGCGGTGGAACCGCTCCATCAGCTCGGCGACCGCGTCACGGGCCGCACGCCACTCGGGCTGATCACCGAGGATCACGGCGTTCGGGCCGAACCGCGCGAGCTGGGTCATGGCAGTCACGATGAGATCGTGCTCGAACTGGCGCTTGCGGCCACCGTCAACGGCGCCGGTGACGAGATAGCGTCGAACGAGATCGAATGGCGCCATCCAGCGACCGATCCGGATTCGTGCTCCCTCGCGAAGACTCTCCAGGTAGTCGTCATCGCCGACCGGGACCTGGTCGTGCTCGGCGACGTGGCGGGGGAGATCGATCCTCGTGGTCGGGTTGAGCTGGCTCGAGAAGCGGCCGTCGTCGTCGGACGAGCGGTAGCAGACCGGACAGGCCGGCAGCTCCACGTGGGATGGCGGCTCTGCCCCGAACGGACGGCCGCAGCGACCACAGAACGTGCTGGTGGCGGAGCGTGCGGGCGTGCCGCACGACAGGCAGGCGGTCTGGATCGTCACTGGCACCTCGGAATCGACGCCGGGCGGCGGTCGACGCAGGGATCATCGCCGTCAGCAGCCCGAGGGACCATCCCCCGAGCGGCGTCTGCGGGGTGGGACTTTGGTCGCGGTCAGCCCATCGCGCGCGGGTGCACCGAACCGGACCGATGCCGAATGCGCGCCCCTGGAACGCGGCCTTGCGCGCCGGCCAGAATTCCCGACCCGCTCGGCTATCATCGGTTCATGGCCGAACTCAGCCGCTCGGAGGTCGAGCACGTCGCGTTTCTCGCTCGGCTCGGGATGACCGGGCCGGAGCTCGATCGACTCCAGAGCCAGCTGAACCAGATCCTCGACGAGTACGCAAAGCTGTCCGAGCTGGACACGGACGCGATCCCGCCGACGGCCCAGACCATCGAGCTTGAGAACATCCTGCGCGACGACGTGGTGACGCCATCACTGCCTCGTGATCGGGTTCTCGCCAACGCACCGCTGACCGACGGCCCGTTCATCGTGGTGCCGCCGATCCTCGGCGCCGAAGCCGACTGACGATCGAGCGCCCGATGGTCACCGAACTGACGCGACTCTCGGCCCACGGTATGGCCCGCGCGCTGCGCGTGGGCGACGTCAGCTCCCGGGAACTCGCGATCGCGCACCTCGACGCGGCTGAGCGCCAGAACCACGCCCTGAACGCGTGGCTGTCGATCGATCGGGAAGCGGCCCTGGCCCAGGCGGACGCTGCCGACGCGAAACTCTCCAGTCGGCGGAACGAAAGCCCTGCCGCGGTTGCCGACCTGCATCCGCTCCACGGCATCCCGATCGCGCTCAAGGACCTCATCAGCGTCGAGGGCGGCCAATGCACCGCCGGCTCGCGCATTCTGGAGGGCTATCGGGCGCCGTACGACGCACACATCACGGAGCGATTGCGGACGGTCGGCGCGGTGTTCCTGGGCAAGACCAACATGGACGAATTTGCCATGGGCTCGTCGAACGAATACTCGGCCTACGGTCCGGTCAGCAATCCGTGGGATCTCGATACCGTCCCGGGCGGCAGCAGCGGCGGGTCCGCGGCGGTCGTGGCCGCGCACCATGCACCGATCTCGCTCGGGACGGACACCGGCGGTTCCATCCGCCAACCGGCCGCCCTGTGCGGCATTGTCGGGATGAAGCCGACGTACGGACGCGTCAGCCGCTACGGCATCGTGGCGTTCGCGTCGTCGCTCGATCAGCTCGGCCCGTTCGCCCGGAACGCACGCGACGCGGCCGCCCTGCTGCACGCGATCGCCGGTCGCGATGAGCGCGATTCGACCTCCGCGCCAGTGCCCGTCCCTGACGAACTCCTCCAGCTCCCGGAATCCGATGACGAGGCCGCGAGCTGGTTCCGCGGCAAGCGCTTCGGGCTGCCGAGTGAATACTTCGTTTCCGGCATGGACCCGGACGTCGAACGGCGGATCCGAGAGAGCGTCGGGTTCCTCGAGGACGCAGGCGCATCGGTCGAGCCGGTCAGCCTGCCCCATACGGACTATGGCCTCGCGGCGTACTACATCGTGGCTCCGGCGGAAGCGTCGGCGAACCTCGCCCGCTACGACGGCGTGCGCTACGGACAGAGCCGCCGCCTGCCCGGCGCCGACTTCATCGCCGACTACCTTGCGACCCGAGGCGAGGGTTTCGGGGCCGAGGTCAAGCGCCGGATCATGCTCGGGACCTACGCCCTGTCGGCCGGGTACTACGACGCGTTCTACGTCAAGGCGCAGAAGGTCCGGACGCTGATCAAGCGCGATTTCGACAACGTCTTCGCGACCGGGATCGACGCGCTCGTGGCACCGACATCGCCATCCGTCGCGTTCCAGTTCGGCGCGCGGACCGCCGACCCAGTCTCGATGTACCTGTCCGATGCGTGCACGCTGCCGGTGAACATGGCCGGGCTGCCGGGCGTGTCCGTCCCGTGCGGATTGTCCGAAGGTCTACCGGTTGGGCTCCAGCTGATCGGCCCAGCGTGGAGCGAGCTGACGCTGTTCCGGGCTGCTCGAGCCTTCGAAGGGCTCACCGCCGGGGCAACGTGGCGGGACCTGACACCACGCGACCTTGCGCTCGCCGATGACCGAAGCGGCCCGACGCCGACCGAACGCGCCGCCGCCCTCGCCGCGGGCTGACCCCGCAGTGGTGCGCGACCGCGGCCCGCGAGCATCTTCGCCGCTCTTGCACGAACTCGGCGGTTCCCCGGGTACGCTGTAGGCACATGACCACCGAGTCTCGACTCCCCCTGGCGCAGCGCGTGCTGTCACAGCGCGTTCTCGATGTGCCTCCCTCCGGGATCAGGAAGTTCTTCGACATCCTGGCCACGATGGACGATGTCATCAGCCTGGGCGTTGGGGAGCCGGACTTCGATACCCCCAGGCACATCATCGAGGCCGGCGTCGAGTCTCTGCGCGAGGGACGGACCCACTACACATCCAACTACGGGACCGTGGAGTTGCGCCGCGCCCTGAGCGCCCATCTGGATGCTCGCTACGGCGTCCGCTATGACCCCGCGACCGAGCTCCTGATCACGGTGGGCGCCTCGGAGGCCGTGGACCTCGCGCTCCGCGCCACGTGCGATGTCGGCGACGAGGTGATCCTTCACGAACCTTCCTACGTGGCCTACGTGCCCGCCATCGTGTTTGCCGGCGGTACGGCGATCCGCGTCGCGACCCGCTTCGAGGACGATTTCGCGCTGGATCCGGCGGCGGTCGAGGCGGCCATCACACCTCGGACCAAGGCCCTGTTCCTCGGCTACCCGTGCAACCCAACGGGCGCGGTGCTCACCCCCGAGATCCAGGACGCGCTTGCTGAGATCGCGGTCCGGCACGACCTGCTCGTATACAGCGACGAAATCTACGATCGCCTCTCCTACGGCTCGTACACCCATCGCGCCTTCTCGTCCCTCCCGGGCATGCGCGAGCGGACGATCCTGATGGGCGGGTTCTCGAAGGCGTACGCGATGACCGGGTGGCGGGTCGGCTGGCTTGCGGCACCGGCCGGGATCCTCGAGGGGATCGTCAAGGTCCACCAGTACGGGATCATGTCCGCGCC
>JBDTOJ010000068.1:0-8583 GCA_039933295.1 Chloroflexota bacterium | reverse complement strand
GTCGACCATGGGTAGCGACCTCACGATCGCCGTCGCACTCGGTGCCGGGCTCCTGAGCTTTCTCTCGCCATGCGTGCTCCCGCTCGTGCCGGCCTACGTTGGGCAGCTGACCGCGGTTGCCGTCGTGGGACGAAGCGGCGCCACCGTCACGCGGTGGCTCGCCGTCCGGCACGCCCTGGCGTACGTTGCCGGGTTTGGTTCGATCTTCACGGTCCTGGGCATCACGGCGACGTACCTTGCCGGTCCGCTCGTTGACTTCCTGCCCCTTCTGCGTCAGATCGGTGGGGCCCTGCTCATCCTGCTCGGATTGAACCTCGCGGGCGTCCTCAGGATCCCGGCGCTGGACCGAAGCTGGCGCCCACTCGACATGGGCGCGGCGGGCTCAATGGCGGCCGCCACCGGAACAACATCGTTCGCGAGTCCGGGTGGGTCGGCGGCGGGCCCGTCGCTGGGTGACCGTCTCGGAGGGCGCCTCGTCAGCGCCCGGGGAGGCTGGCTGGCGTCGTTCGGCCTCGGCGCCATCTTCGCGATCGGCTGGACCCCGTGCATCGGGATCATTCTCGGCGGCATCCTCACGATGGCCGCGACGAGCGGCAGCGTTGCGCAGGGCGTGATCCTGCTCGTTGCCTACACCGCCGGCCTCGGCATCCCGTTCATCGTGATCGCCGCCGTCTACGACAAGTCACCAGCCCTGATCCGGCCCCTGCTGCGCCACGGGCGCGCCGTGTCGTTCGTCGGCGGATTGCTCGTCGCCCTGATCGGCGTAGCAATGCTCATGAACTGGCTGGCCCTGCTCGCCCGGTTCGTGCCGTTCAATACGTCGATCTGACCACCAATGGATGATCGAGCGAAGGCGTCCGTCGCCTCGGAACCCGAAACGAAACCGCCTCGCCGTCGAGGCGTTGGCCCGTTCAGCCTGCGTCAGGTCGCGGGTGCCCTCGGGATCGTGATCGTGGCGGCGATCCTCCTGACCATCGGGACCGCTCCGCTCGGATCGACCACGCCGGGCCTGCCGAACCCGGTGGCATCCGCGTACCTGCTTCGATCGGCGGTTCCGGGGCTGCAGGTGGGCCAACAGGCCCCGGAGCTGACCGGCACGACCGACGCTGGCGCCACCTTCGAGCTCACGGACCTGGACGGCAACCCAATCCGGCTCGCCGATCTTCGCGGGCGACTGGTCTGGCTCAACTTCTGGGCGAGCTGGTGTCCGCCATGCCAGGCCGAGACCCCGACGCTCCGCGACATGGACGCCGCGTATCGGGATCGAGGGCTGTCGCTGATCGCGGTTCAGGTCCAACAGACGGTCGAGGAAGGCCAGAGCTACGCCGCGAAATACGGGCTCGATTACGTCATCGGGGCCGACGTCAGTGCCGCGATCTTCCGGTCATACCACGTGTTCGCCCTGCCAACGCAGTTCTTCATCGATCCCGACGGCGTGATCCGGTCCGTGGTCAATGGCCCGCTCGAGGCCGCTGCCGCCCGCAAGACGATCGAGGCGCTCCTGCCAACGGCCGCTCCCTAGACGGGTTCGTACCGAAAGCGATCCCGGTCGGTGACGAGGGACCCGACCGGATGCGTCGCCTCGTGGGACAGGGCCACCAGCCAGCCGTCGGCGCTGGCCCGGGCGAAGAGGTCCGACTTCACCTCGACCGAATCGAGCGGGAAATCATCGAACGAGGTCACCCAGCGCGGGTTCGCG
Source organism: Chloroflexota bacterium (assembly GCA_039933295.1). Lineage (GTDB taxonomy): Bacteria > Chloroflexota > Limnocylindria > Limnocylindrales > CSP1-4 > UBA5189. The sequence continues at coordinate 6,884 of JBDTOJ010000068.1, read as the reverse complement.
CTCCACGGCCGCATGCACAGGTCGCCGAAGAACGCCAGGGTCCGCGCCTTCTGCCCCGAACCACGCACGACGATCGCCTGGTGGCCCGTCGAGTGCCCGCCGGTCGGCACCACGGTGACTCCGGGCACGAGCTCGGTCTCGCCGTCCGCCCAATCGGCCTCGCCCCATTCGCGAACCAGGCGAATTTCGGGCTGGTCATAGGACGCGACGAGCCGGCTGTTGTCGCCAAGCGCGATCTCCCACTCAGCTCGCTGGGCCACGATCCGAGCACGCGGAAACGCGCGTGATCCATCGGCCAGCAGGAGCCCGCCGGCATGATCGAAGTGGAGATGGCTCATCGCCACGACATCGATCGACGCAGGATCGAACCCCGCCGCCGTGAGGGCCGGCACAACCGGAGTCCCTTCGTAGCCGCGCATGGCCCGCACCTTGTCCGAGACGCGCTCCCCGATCCCCGTCTCGATCAGGACGCGCCCGGCAGGCGTCTCGACGAGGAGGCAGTTGAGGGCCTGAAGAAGCCGATGATCGTGATCGATTTCCTCGGTCACCCAGCGATCCCAGAGCATCCGAGGGACCGGCCCGAAGAGCGCTCCCGCATCGGACCGGAACGTACCCGCCTGGACCAGCGCGACGGTCGTCCCGCCGCCGAGATCCGCCGACCAATGCACCGCGTCATTGATGGCCACGAATCAACCCTTCCGGTCGGCGCCGAAGTCGCGATGGAAGGCCGACGCGGTCGGCTCGGACTGGCCCTGGTACTTCGACCCGAGCTCCGGGCTGCCGTACAGGCGATCGACCGGGCTCGACATCTTGAAGAAGCTGATCTGTCCGATCTTCATGCCGTGATAGAGCGCGATCGGCAGGTTGGCGACATTTGAGAGTTCGAGCGTCAGGTTGCCCTTCCAGCCTGGATCGACGTATCCGGCAGTCGAGTGGATCAGCAACCCGAGGCGACCGAGCGAGGACTTCCCCTCGAGCCGGGCAACGAGGTCGCCCGGAAGTTCCACCCACTCGAGCGTCTGGCCAAGCACGAATTCACCCGGATGGAGAATGAACGGCTCGTCGTCGGCGATATGCAGGAGTTCCGTCAGGTCGGGCTGCGGCTGACGGACATCGATGTACGCGTATCGATTGTTCCGGAAGACGCGAAAACTCCGATCGAGGTGAAGGTCCACGGAGGACGGCTGGACGTCTTCTACGTCGAACGGGCGGATGCCGATGCTGCCGGCCTCGATCGACGCGCGGATGTCGCGATCCGAGAGGACGCTCATCGGGCAGCATCCTTGGCGCTCGGAACGCCGTCCTTGGGACTCCACTGGGCGTACAAGGTATCCACTTCGCGCTTGAGGTCCTCCAGGTCATCGAAACTCTGGTACACGCTGGCGAAACGAATGTAGGCGATATGGTCCAGTTCGCGCAGGCTCGCCATGGCAAGTTGGCCGACCCGAGATGACGGGACCTCGGTCATGCCCTCGGCGCGCAATGTCGCCTCGATGCCATCAGCTGCCTGCTCGGCCGCCGAGGACGGAACGGGCCGACGGGTCAGCGCCTTGCGGAGACCCGAGGCGAGTTTCTCGCGGTCGAATTCCTGCCGAACCCCGTCCCGCTTGACGATCACGAGCCGGGGCGCCTCGATCCGCTCGTAGGTCGTGAAGCGCAACGTACAGGACCCACATTCGCGGCGCCGACGGATGGTTGCCGAATCGTCCAGATCGCGCGAATCAACGACCCGCGTGTCCCGCTCACCGCACTGGGGGCAGCGCATCCGACCTCCTTGACACCACTAGGGGTTGTGGTGTCAAGCGAGCATACCACTACATGGAGTGTCGCAGGGCCACGATGCGATCAACCAGACCGACGCCCGAAGCTCCGCGCCGGCGACGCGGCTTCGGCCACGTCGATGGCGGCCCGCGCATGCTCCGAGAACGATTCACGGGCATGGAGCAGGTTGAGATAGCCGCGCTTGATCGACGTCTCCGCTTCCGGTCCTCGCTCACTGCGAGCACCTTCGCTCGCCAGCTCACACCCGTGCTCAACGAGAGCCAACGCACGCTCGGCTCGCTCGAGTTCCTCGACCATGCGAGCCTGGTCCAGCTTGGCGGCAGGAGGCCCGGTCAGGGCGCGCGCCTCATCGGCGTAGCGGAGCGCCGCATCCTGTGCCGCGACAAGGCTCGCCCTGATCGACGAGGACTCAACTTCGTGGCGCCGGACAACATCGATCACGTCGGCCACCTCGCCGAGGCTCTGATTCACTCGGGCGTCCAGATCCGCCGTTGCGCCGCGGAAGTTCTCGGCGATACGCGTCCGGTACAGGACGCGACCCGCCCGACGGGCGAACAGGGCGACGAGGGCGGCGAGGATGACGAAACCGAGGAGCGCGATCGCCTGCGCGGTCTCCAATCCATCCCCCTCTGTTCCGCCATCCGGCGGTGCGTCCCCGACCTGCGCCAGCGACCGCGAGATCGCCGACCCGAACAGGCTATCCCGCGCGCGCCTGCAATGCCAGCAGGAGCGCCGGTACGACCTCGAACAGGTCGCCGACGACCACGAGGTCGGCAAATTCCGCGATCGGTGCATCCGGGTCACGGTTGATCGCCACGATCGTTCCTGCCGTCTGCATGCCGACCTTGTGCTGGATCGCACCCGAGATTCCGAGGGCCAGGTACAGCTCCGGCTTGACGATCTTGCCGGTCTGCCCGATCTGCTGGGCGTAGGGAATCCAGCCGGCATCGACGGCGGCTCGCGTCGCGCCAACGGCGCCGTTGAGCGCGGCGGCGACCGAAGCGACCAGCTCGAAGCCGGCAGCTCCGCCGACGCCACGCCCGCCGGACACGATGACCCGCGCTTCCTCGATGGGAGCGGCCGCGCCCGCCTCGGTCACCTGCTCGACGATCGCGATCTTCGGCAAGGTGAGGTCGCCGGTTGGGCCCGTGGCTTCAACCGAGCCGGCCTTGCCCACCTCCTCTGCGGACACGGTGTTCGGGCGGAGGGTGATGATCCCGCCCTTGGCCGTGAACCCTGACGTCGTGATCAGCTTGCCGCCGAAGACGCTCATCTCAACCGATGGCCCGCCATCCGTCCACGTGACACCCGTTGCGTTCACGAGGATCCCGAGGCTCGTCAGGGCCGACAGCGCGCCTGCGACGTCGCGGCCGTCCGGCCCGGCCCCGACCAGCACGACCGTTGCCGGATCCGTCCCGATAACTGCGGCAATCCGCTCCGCGGCAATGGACGCCCAGACGTGGCCGGCGGCTTCGGGATCCGAGATCGCGACGATTCGGGGTAGATACGCGGCCAGCTCCGTGGCGGCCGACTTGGGGTCGGCGGCAACCACGATGCCCGCGACATCAATCCCCGCGGCTTCGGCAAGGCTCCGGCCCAGCGTCGCGGTCTCAGCCGAGATGCGGGTCAGCGAGCCATCACCGTTCATCTCCCCGATGACCCAGATGGTGCCCATCAGATGATCCTCCGCGTCACGAGGAAGTCGACGATCGCCGCGGCGCCTTCGTCCGGCGTACCGCGTACGACCGTGGTCGCACCGCGCGCCGGGGGTCGCCTGGTCTCCGTGACGGCGGTCGAGGCCACGGCTCCACCGACGGAGGCCGGATCGGTCCCAAGATCCGCGAGTGTTCGTGGGGCGATCTCCTTGGAGCGCGCCGCCATGATCCCTTTCAGGGACGGGTAGCGCGGCTCTCCGAGCGCCTGCGTGCAGACGATGAGAGCGGGCATGGGCGCCTCGATGACGTCGTAGCCGGTTGGTGTGATCCGGCGGACCTTCACCCGGCCGCCGTCCCCATCGGGCTCGATCTTCGCTGCGTTGCTGAGATACGGCAGGCGCAGGAGCGCTGCGACGCCGGACGGCACCACGCCACCTCCGCCATCGGAGGTGTCGGCGCCGGCGAGGACGAGGTCGTAGGTCAGGTCCCCAAGGGCGGCAGCGAGGACCGAGACCGTGGATCGTGTGTCAGAGCCTGCGAGGGCTGGGTCGGAGACCTGCACCCCGCGCGTCGCTCCCATCGCCAGGGCCTTGCGCATCGTGTCCGCGCCACTGGTCGGCGCCATCGTCAACAGCGTGATCTCGCCGCCGGCCGCTTCGATCAGCTTCAGGGCCGCCTCGAGGGCGTACTCGTCATTGGCATTCACGACGGCCGGCGAGGCCGCGCGGTCGAGCCGATGGTCAAGGCCGAGTTTCTCAGCCGCGGCGGCGGGATCCGGGACGGGTTTGGTCAAGACAACGATGTGCACGGGATCAGAAGCCTCCGTTCACGACTGGCGCATCGAACTCAGGATTCCGGGCGCCCCAGGAGCGCACGGGCAATCACGAGTCGTTGGACCTGCTGGGTTCCCTCGTAGATCTGGGTGATCTTCGCGTCTCGCATCATTCGCTCGACGGGGAACTCGTCGATGTAGCCATAGCCACCCAGCACCTGGACGGCGTCGGTGGTAACGCGCATCGCGGTGTCACCGGCAATGAGTTTACACATCGCCGACCAGCGCCCGATATCCGGTCCGCCCGCCTCGATCTCCGCGCAGGCGGTGTACAGCAGCTGTCGGGCCGCCTCGATCTGCGAGTCCATGTCCGCGAGCATGGCAGCCACCATCTGGAAATCGCCGATCCGCTGCTTGAACTGGCGGCGATCACGGGCGTAGGCGACCGCCGTGTCCAGCGCTCCCTGCGCAATCCCGATGGCTTGGGCGGCAACGCCGGGTCGGGAGCGATCGAGCGTCGCCATGGCGATCGAGAACCCGTCGCCTTCGGCGCCGATCATGTTGGCCGCCGGCACGCGAACGTCCTCGAACGCGAGCTCGGCCGTCGGACTGCCGCGGATACCGAGCTTGTGCTCCAGGCGTTCGACCCGGAACCCGGGCGTGGGCACCTCTACGGCGAAGCACGACAGGCGGCGATGGCGCGGTGCTTCCGGATCCGTCACCGCGAACACCGTGATGAGCCCGGCGACGCTGCCGTTGGTGATGAAACGTTTCGTCCCGTTCAGGACATAGGCATCACCGTCGCGGACGGCCCGGGTGCGCGCCGCCGCAACATCGGAGCCTGCCTCGGGTTCGGTGAGCCCGAACGCGGCCAGAACCTTGCCGGAGGCGAGGGACGGGAAGAACCGCGCCTGCTGCTCCGGCGTGCCCGCCAGGGCAATGGGCAGTGATCCAAGCACCTGCACGATCAGGATGAGACTGCTCGTGGCGCAGGCCTTCGCGATCTCCTCGATCGCGACGCAGACCGTCAGCAGATCGCCACCGACGCCACCGTGCTCGATGGGAAAGGGCAGGCCAAGGACGTCCTGCTGCGCCAGGAGTTGTCGGATGTCCTCGGGAAATTCCGAGGTCCGATCGATCTCGGCCGCGCGCGGGGCGATTCGATCGATCGCTATCTGGCGCACCGCGTCGCGGAGGAGGATCTGCTCCTCGGACAGCCGATCAGCCGGATTGCGGGTGGTCACCATGACCATCGTACAGCCGATTTCTTGTTCCCGAATCGGCGACGGCGGCGTACGCTTTGGCGGCCGGTCGGGATCCGACGTGTGGGCAACGGCCCGACCGCTCTGGGGGTCGCCGCTATGGATTTCGTGACACTGGTCGTGCTCGCGGGTGCCGCCATCATCGGGTCATTGGCATCGTGGGCGATTCTCAGCCGCCGGGAGACTCCGGAAGAGAGTCCCTTTGCCGCCTCGACCGAAGGCGTCACCCGCTGCCCGAGCTGCGGGCTGGCCAATACCGTGACGGACGTCACCTGCGCCGGCTGCGGGACCGTTCTCCCGAGCTAGGACCCTACTGGAGGACCGGCAACTGCCGGCCCGAAAGTTCCTTCGGCGCCAACGATTCGGCGAGCAACTCGGCGATATCAACTGCCCTGACCTCGCCGCCCGGATTGTCCTCGGAGGCCTCCAGGCCGTCCTTCATCATCGTCATGCAGAACGGGCACTCGGTCGCGACAGTGCTGGCACCGGTTGACAGCGCCTGATCCGTGCGGGCTGCATTGATCCGCGTGCCGCGCGTCTCCTCCATCCACATGCGTCCCCCGCCGGCACCGCAGCAGAACGTGTTCCGTCCGTTCTTGTCCATCTCGACCAGATCGAGTCCCGGAACGGCCCCGAGCACATCACGCGGCTCCGCGACGACGTCGTTGTAGCGAGCCATGTAGCACGAGTCGTGGAGGGTCACGGACTTGCGCGGCGCCGCGTCGTCGTCGATCACGCGCAGGCGGCCATCGGCCAGGAGTTCCTTGAGGAACGCGGAGTGGTGGATGACCCGGAAGTTGCCGCCCAGCTGGCCGTACTCGTTGCCGATCGAGTTGAAGCAGTGTGGGCAGGCGGTGACGATCGTCTTCTCGCCCATCCGGTACCGGTTCAGGGTGTCGATGTTGCCGCTCGCGAGCATCTGGTAGACGTAGTCGTTGCCCATCCGACGGGCCGGATCGCCGGTGCACGACTCTTCCTGGCCGAGGACGGCGAAGTTGAGACCGGCCGCGTCGAGACAGGTTGCGAAGGCGCGTGCGACCTTGCGGTTCCGCTCGTCGAAAGCAGCCGCGCAGCCGACCCAGTACAGGACATCGAGTTCGCCAAGTTTGCCGGCCGCTGCGACGTCGGCCACGATCGGCACCTCGAACGACAGGCCCTTCGTCCAGTCGAGGCGGGACGCCGGGGGCTGGCCCCACGGATTGCCGACCCCCTCCATGTTCCGGAACGCGCCGTTCAACTCGGCCGGAAATCGCGAATCCTCCAGGACCAGGTTCCGGCGCAGGCCGATGATCTTGTCGACGTGTTCGATGAGGACCGGACACGCCTCGACGCAGGCGCCGCACGTGACGCAGTCCCAGACCGCATCGAACGGGATCGCGTCGTCGACGATCGGCTTGGCGACCGTCGCCGCCT
>JBDTOJ010000067.1:0-13948 GCA_039933295.1 Chloroflexota bacterium | reverse complement strand
CCGCAGGCCAGCCGATCATCTGGCGAGGCCCACTCGTCGGCGGGGCGATCCAGCAATTCCTGCGGGACGTGGACTGGGGCGAACTCGACTACCTCGTCATCGACCTTCCGCCGGGGACCTCGGATGCCCAGCTGACGCTCGCCCAGGCCGTGCCGATCTCCGGGTCCGTCCTGGTGACGACGCCCCAGGAAGTCGCCCTCCTCGATGTCGACAAGGCCCTCGCGATGTTCAAGCGGATGAGCGTCCCGGTCATCGGGATCGTCGAGAACATGAGCGGTCTCGTCTGTCCGCACTGCGGCGACATCATCGATCTCTTCGGCCGCGGTGGCGGTGAGCGCTTCGCGCGGGAGCACGACATCGAATTCCTGGGCGCGATCCCGCTCGACGTGACCGTTCGGCAGGGAGGCGATGTCGGCGTCCCGGCAGTCGCCCAGCGCGAACCTGGGCTTGCGGCCGTCGCGCTCCAGAACCTGGCGAGGACCGTGGCGGCGCGGATGAGCGTCCGCGCGGCCGCCGGGACCGGTCGGCCGGTCCTGACGATCTCCTAGGATTGGATCAGGCGCGGCGTTCCGGGAACGTGAAGACCGGCGCGCGGCCCGCCTCGACCTCGATCTCCATTCGGGACAGCGCCGGCTGAACTCGACCGTTGGTGGGCGCGCAGATCTCGCGGATGGCGTCGAGGCGCTCAATCGGGTAGTGAACGAGGATCGCACCGGGTACGTCCGCCCGGACGGCGTGATCCACGGCTTCCTCGGCGGTCAGGTGACCGCGCTTGAGGTCGTCGAATTCGTCCGTGTGGAGGGTTGCTTCCAGGATCAGCAGTTGGGCTCCGCGCGCCAGCTCCACAACAGTCTCCGAAGGTCCCATGTCACCGGCATAGATCACCCGCTCGCCGGCCGGCCCGGCGATCTCCATCGACCAGGCCGGGACGTAATGGCCAACGGGATGGGGTCGGACGGTCAGGTCACCGATCTGGAATGGCATGCGATCCGTGTACTCGTGGACATCGAACGCGGCCTCGAAGAAGCCCGGCCGTTCGCTCATCACGATGGCGAGGTGGTCGAGGCGAGCCTTGCCCCCAGGCGGGAGATGGACCGCCAGCGGTTTCGGGGACGGCTCGCCCCACGGGAATCGGTAGCGCAGCGGGGCGATGTCGATCCAGTGGTCAGCGTGCATGTGGCCGATCACGAGCCCGTCCAGTCCGGCGGCACCGACCGTGGCCTCGAGGCGCGACGCAATGCCGCTGCCGATGTCGAACAGGACTGCGGTCGTGGCCGTCTGGATGAGGATCCCCGACGCGGCTGTCTCCGCGACGGGTCGGGCGGTCCCCGTCCCGAGAACGGTCAGGCGCATGCGGGCCCTCCAATACCTGCGCCCGGACGGCGCGTTCGACGGATGGTGGCATGGCCGGCGCCTTCTGTGTTGGCGAGTTGGACCGAGGCGGTTCGGCGCATCAGCGCAGCCTCTCCAGAAGGACCGCGGCGGCCAGCAGGGCGGCGCGGGTCCGGCCCATCGAGCCGGCGATGAACGCCAATCGCTGATCAAGGTGCTCACCGCGCGGATCCACGATGGCGATCCAGACCGTCATGTCGCGTCCGTTGGTCATCGCCCGAACCGCCAGCCCGACATCGCCACCCGACGATGCCCGTACGGCGTGCGCTTCTTCGATGAGGCGGTCGCGGGGCGAGGCTGGGTCACCGGCCGGTGCCGTGTCGTACGAACGGGCCCCGCTGTACTCGGGGATCGAGAACGCCACTGCGAGGCGGTCTCCGAGGCCCTCGGCGAGCAGCGTGGTCAAGGCGCCACGAAGACCCGATTCGTGGAAACCGAGCATCCATCCGCGTTCATCGAGGGCCGCGCCGATCGCCTCGGTCCACGTGGTCTTGTCGCGGGCCCAGACATGGCCTCCGATCCTCGATAGGACTTCGGCTTCCGCCCCTGCCACCAGGGCCGTCGCGTCGCTTGATGGCCCCGGTGTTGCCGAAATCCGGATATCCACCGCGTCTGCTCGCGCATACGTCGCGATCGTCGGGTTGGCCCCGACGTCCAGCAACGACCCGAGTCGGTCGGCGATCGCCGATTCACCGATGCCCGTGGTCCGAAGCGTGACCGTTGCGGTCCGGGTTCCGAGCCCCGTGGCGCGCAGTCGGGGCAGGACCCAGTCGGACCACATTGGTCGCAATTCACGAGGCGGTCCGGGCAGCGCAACGATGACCTGCCCGTCGGGCCGTTCGACCCACCATCCGGGCGCCGTCCCGTTGTCATTGGGGATTGGGGTCGCCGACGGAAGCACCCACGCCTGCTTGAGGTTCGCTGCGGGAAAGGAGATACCTCGCCGCCCAAAGAGCCCGCGGAGCCAGGCTTCGAGCTCGGGATCAACGGTCACCATTTCGTCGATGGCCGCGGCGATCGATTCCCGGGTCAGGTCGTCCGGCGTTGGTCCGAGGCCTCCGGTTGACACGACGAGATCTGCCCGCTCGAGACCGACCTCAAAAGCAGCACGGACCGTCGCGAGGTCGTCGCGCAGTGCGGTCATGCGCAGGACCTCGACGCCCTCGGCGGTCAATGAGGCGGCGAGCTCGCCGCTGTTCGTATCGCGGGTTTCGCCGACCGTGAGCTCGGAGCCGATGGCCAGGATTTCGGCTCGCATGATCGTTCGCATCGGGCCGATGGTATCGCCGCCCGGATCAGGCCGATGCGGTCCGTTGGTATGATCGGGTCACGCCGGCGCGTTTCGCGGCGCTACATGGAGGCCGAGTGGAGCCGACGCAGGACCCGATGACCGACGCCGCCGCACCCGGTTCGAAGGGTGCCGCTCCCTCAGCGGCCGCCCCCGGCTCCAACGCGGGCGCCGATCCCAACGCGGGGCCCGGCCCCAACACCGGGCCCCGCCCCGGCCCCGATCCCGAAACGCAGCCCAAGGGCCTTCTGGAGCAGATCGCGGCGGTCCGTGCATCCGTGATGGGCCTGCTGCATGCGCACATCAATCTCGCCCGGACCGAGGCAAGCGAAATCGGCTCCGAGATCGGGCGCGTGGCGTTGCTCGCCGGCGTTGCGTTTGGAGCGCTGTTCGTCCTCGCGCTCCTGCTACCGATCGGCGGGATGCTCTTCTTCGCAGATTGGCTCTTCGGATCGATCGGCTGGGGCGTCTTGCTGGGGACGCTGCTCCTCCTCGATGTGGCCTTGATTGCAGTGCTCGTGGCGCTGGGCACGCCCGCATCCCGGATCGGGCGTGACTTCCTCGTTGCGGTGTTCGCGGCTGCCGTGGTGACCGTCCTGCTGTTCAAGTTCGTCGTGGGCGCCCAGGTCGCCGCGGCCCTCGGGCTGTTCACCCTGCTCATCACATGGCCGATCCTGATGGGCCTCGGGATCGCCCGAAACGGGATCGACACGGATGCCCTGAAGGCTCGCTTCTATCCGTACCAGACCATCGAGACCACAAAGGAGACCATCGAGTGGGTGCGCGAACGAATGCCGCTCGGACGGAAGTCCTAGCCGCGCGGGACGGGCTCGAACAAGAGGTCGTTCGACTCGAGGCTGCCGGCCGGGCAGCCGTGGATATCCCGGCGCGACTTCGGCGTGATCCCCTCAAAATCGGCGGTGCAGCGGCCGGCGCTGCGTTCCTGATTCTCGGCGGTCCGAAGCGGGTCCTGGGCGGCGCGCGAAGAGCCGTCTTCGGGGCGCCGAGGCCGATGCCGAAGTCCATGCTCCCTGACGAAGTCGAGGCTGTTCTCCGAACGCTTGGGCCCGACGGCGACAAGGTGCGCGGCACGCTCGAGCGCGAATTCACCCGATTCCTGGCCTCGCGGGCCCCGGAGCGCCGCGACGCCGATCTCGTCGGAATGGCCGGCGGACTCCTGGCCAATGCGCTGCGACCTGCGTCGGTTCGGGCGGGCCGCGAATTCGCGGCGCGGCTCTTCGCCCCGGACGGGCCATCATTCGCGGATGGCCTTCGAAAGGCGCGCACGCGCATGGACACGAGCACAAGGCGAGGCAAGGACAAGCCCAAAGCCTGACGGTGCCGCGCGGGCAGGGCTGCGTGTTTGGTCCTTCGGGGACGCTTCGGCTGATCCCAACCGACTTCGTCTCGAGTCCCATTCCCGTTTCCGATCCCGTCGCGCGACGGTATCCTCGGTCTGGGCGAGTGGCGAAATGGCAGACGCGCCGGCCTTAGGAGCCGGTGTCCCGCAATGGACGTGTCGGTTCGAGTCCGACCTCGCCTACCAGGGTTCGACGGCGGCGCCGGCTCGGTGGGCTGGTCCCCGTATACTTCCCTGCAATGAACAGCACGATCACCCCCGCACCCAAGAGTTCCGTGGCAGTTCGGTTCGAACTCCCGCCGGAGCAGCTGACCAGCGCGCTCGATGAGGCGGTTCGCCACCTCGCGCGACGTACACGCATTCCCGGTTTTCGGCCGGGCAAGGCCCCCCGAGCCGTCGTCGAGCGATCCGTCGGCGCGCCCGCGATCCTCGATGAGGCGCTCGATCACCTCGTCCAGCGCGCCTATCGGGACGCCCTCGTCGAGCACGACCTGACCCCGCTGACCAATGCTGACATCGAGATCGAGCAAGCCGAGGAGGGCAAGCCGGTCATCTTCACGGCGACTGTCCAGGTTCGTCCCGAAGTCAAACTGGGCGATTACAGCGGCTTCAAGTTTGCGCCCGAGATCGAGACGATCGACGAATCCAAGGTCGACAAGGTCATCGAGGAGTTGGCCGACCAGAACGCGACGCTCGCCCCGGTCGAGGATCGCGGAGCCGAGAATGGCGACTACGCCGTGATCGGCTACGTCGGAACGCGCGACGGCGTCCCGTTCGAGGGCGGTTCGTCCGACCGCATGCCGCTGATCCTGGGCGACGAACGGCTCATCCCTGGCTTCGAAGCCAACCTCCTGGGCCTGAAGCCCGGCGAGTCCTCGGGCTTCGATCTCACATTCCCGGACGACTACGCGGAGGCGTCGCTGGCCGGCCAGCTTGCCCATTTCGCGGTCGATATGCGCGAGCTCCGGGTCAAGGTCCTTCCGACGATCGACGACGAATTCGCGCGCTCGATGGGCGCGTACGAGGATCTCCCGGCGCTGCGAGCCGAGATCAAGGTCCGGCTCGGGCACAACGCGCTCGATCGCGCCCGCCATGAGTTCTCGGACAAGATCATCGAATATGCCGTCTCCAATGCGACGCTCGAGCTCCCGGACATCCTCGTTGACCAGGAAGTCGAAGTGATGCATGACGAGTTCCGCGGGTCGCTGGCTCGCCAGGGGATTACCGAAGAGGCGTATCTCAAGGTCGTCGGCAAGACCGATGCCGATCTCCACACGGAGTTCCGGCCCAATGCCGAGAAGCGGGTCCGCGTGCTCCTCGTCCTTTCGAAGATCGCCGAGGCCGAGGGCGTCGTGATCGCGGATTCCGACGTAGAGGCCGAGGTTGCCCGCAGTCGTGAGCGCTACGCGAAGGACAAGAAGACGTTGGCGTACTTCGAGTCCGCTCGGGGCCGAAGCTTCATCCGCAGCACGCTTCGCCGGAGCCGCGTCGTCGAGCAGCTCGTGGATGCCTGGCTTGCGGCCCATCCGGACCACCAGCCCATGCCACACCTCGAGGATGTGCCGGGCATGGATACGAGTTCGGCCGAGGCCAACGCGTCCATTGATGCTACCGATCCCGGCTCCGTTCTCGAGGGCGACCCGACCCCGGCCGCGGCCGGCTGACCACCATCCCCACGTTGCGACAGGAGCCAACCATGCTCGTACCCATGGTGATCGAGTCCTCCAGCCGGGGGGAACGCGCCTATGACATCTACTCGCGCCTGCTCAAGGAGCGGATCATCTTCATCGGAGACGTGATCGAGGATCACCTCGCCAACCTGGTGATCGCCCAGCTCCTGTTCCTCGAATCCGAGGATCCCGAGAAGGACATCAGCCTGTACGTCAACTCGCCCGGAGGCGTCGTGACCGCGGGCCTCGCCATCTACGACACCATGCAGTACCTTCGGGCCCCGGTCAGCACGATCTGTCTCGGGCAGGCTGCCTCCATGGCGGCGGTATTGCTGGCGGCGGGCGCGAAGGGCAAGCGGTATGCCCTGCCTCACAGCCGGATCATGATTCATCAGGGTTCGGGCGGCTTCCGCGGCAACGCGCCCGATGCCGTGATCCAGATGCGCGAGTGGGAGCACCTGGTCCAGTTGAACCACGCGATCCTCGCCCGCCATACGGGTCAGACGGTCGAGAAGATCGTCGCGGACACAGATCGGGACCGGTTCATGTCCCCCGACGAGGCAAAGGACTATGGCATCATCGACGCTGTCTACAGCGCTCAGGGTGCGTCACTGATCTCGCAGGCCCACGATGCCGGCCTCGTCGGCGGCGAAGGCAGCAAGGTCGCCGACCTCCCCGCGCCGGAGACGAAGAAGTCGAAGGGTTGACCTGGCGCCGGGCCGGGACACCTTGCGACCGATGAACGAGGCACTCGCGTGAGCACAACCAGCAGCACCACCAAGGGTCCCAAGGTCCCGTATCGCTGCTCGTTCTGCGGCAAGAGCCAGGAGCAGGTCCGGAAGCTGATCGCGGGTCAGGGCGTGTACATCTGCGATGAGTGCATCAACCTGTGCCAGGAGATCATCGACGAAGAGCTGCTCGACCAGCCCAAGGTCAAGCCGGCCGTCACCAAGCTGCCCAACCCGCGCCAGCTCACCTTTTCCCTGGACCAGTACGTCATCAGCCAGGAAAAGGCCAAGAAGGTCCTGTCGGTCGCGGTCTACAACCACTACAAGCGGGTCAACGCTGGTCACGCGATTGACGAGGTCGAACTCCAGAAGTCGAACGTCCTGCTGGTCGGGCCGACCGGATCGGGCAAGACGCTGCTGGCCCAGACCCTCGCACGCGTCCTCGACGTGCCCTTCTGCATCGCCGACGCAACCTCGCTGACCGAAGCCGGGTACGTCGGCGAGGACGTCGAGAACATCCTCCTGCGGCTGATCCAGGCAGCGGACTTCGATGTCGCCCGCGCTCAGCGCGGGATCATCTACATCGATGAGATCGACAAGATTGCCCGCAAGGCCGACAACCCATCCATCACCCGCGATGTGTCGGGCGAGGGTGTCCAGCAGGCGCTGCTCAAGATCCTCGAGGGCACCGTCGCGAATGTCCCGCCCCAGGGCGGCCGGAAGCATCCCCACCAGGACTTCATCCAGATCGACACCACGAACGTGCTGTTCATCTGCGGCGGCGCGTTCGATGGGCTCGAGAAGATCGTCGAAGAGCGCGTCGGCAAGCGCGCCATCGGCTTCGGCTCCGAGGCGGCACCGTCTGCCGCCGAACGTGGTCGGCTCCTGGACAAACTCATGCCCGAGGATCTCCTCAAGTACGGCCTGATCCCGGAGTTCATTGGCCGGCTGCCGGTCATCGTCACCCTCTCTGCGCTGACCGCCGATGATCTCGTCCGCGTGCTCGTGGAACCGAAGAACGCCGTTGCCCGGCAGTTCCAGCGGTTCCTGTCGCTCGACAAGGTCGAACTCGTGTTCACGCCAGGTGCCCTACGGGCCGCCGCCGACGTGGCCCTCGATCGCAAGACCGGCGCTCGCGCGCTTCGGTCGATCGTCGAGGAGGCTCTGCTCGAAGTGATGTTCGACATCCCCGAGCGCACCGACATCCGGAAATGCATCATCACCGAGGAGACGATCCGCGATCGCCGGATGCCCCTCCTTCTGACCAAGTCCGATGTGGACAAGGGCGTCGACGAGACCAACTACGAGGAATGGCTCGCCGAGCAGGGCGCCAGCGCCTGACGCCGGCCCGGGGCGGGGCGCGGGGGTGCGGCGCGGGAAGACGGCGGCGCGGGGCGCGTGCGGGCGGCGCGGATGACCGCGCTCGCGACTCGCGGTGGCCGCGTCTGGCCACGTTCGCGAATCGGCGTGGCGCATCGAAGCGCCTCAGTCCGCCCTGTCTGCTTTCGCGAATCGCTCGGCGGCATCGCGGTCGAGTGCCGCGTGCCTCGCGAACATGCGTGCCGAATGTGCCGCCCGCTCGCCCGCTCGCCCGCCCGCGCGCCCGCCCGCTCGCCTGTTCAGCCTGGGCCTGGCCCCGGCGGGGTCGCGGTGGCTCGGCGAGGCCTGACGACTCGACTTCGATGCCGGGAGGCGATTCCCGACAGAAACCATCGACCGGCGATCGGGCCGGCCGGATCACGAAGCCAACGACGCACCGCCCGGCCATCGAGCGGGAAGAGTCGAACCAGCACGGGCGTGGCTTCGAAGCGCCGACGGAGCGCCGCGTTCTCCGGCATGACGATGACGCGACCAAGGGATGCCGCTCGCCAACCCTCGCGGCGCGCGACGATGCCCGGCGCGAGCCGAGCCTTCTCATCGAGCTTCCGCCCGACCTGCTCGGCGGACGGCAGGTCCGTCTTGACTTCGATGACGAGCGCCGCGAGCCGGTCGGCGCGCACGGCCAGGACATCGATCGAGCCCCGCTCGCCGTATTCCGAATAGGTGACCTCGACCGTGACGGTCCAGCCGAGCGCTTCGAGCGCCAGCGCAACCGCGGCGACAACCTCGGCATGCGCCTCGTCGATGAGGCGCTCCAGTTGAGCGCCACGCCATCGAGGGTCCATCTCGATCCGCGCCTCGACTCCAGCGAAGAGGCGCCGCAATCGCGCGATCGACATATCACCCAGATGCCCGGCCTCGACCCGCGATACGACCGACTGCGACATGCCGACCCGATGAGCCAGCTCGTGCTGGGCCCAGCCACGGCGGCGCCGGAGCGCACGCAAGACCTGGCCCGCGACGAGGTCGTTCATCTGAGCCGGTCGTTCATTTGGTAATGGTGACTTCGGGCCCTCACCCGGCGATCATTCGCGGATGAACCACGTTGATCACGTCGCGTTGATCCGGGCGGGGGTCGAAGGCGCTGGCCCACGGTGGCTCGAACTCGGGGCGGGCGACGGCGCATTCACGCTCGCGCTCGCGGATATCGTCGGGGTTGGCGCGGAAATCCTGGCGAGCGATCGAGACGAGCGGGTCTTGCGAAGCCTCACGGCCCGCGTGCAACAGGTATTCCCCGGCAGGCGACTTGAGACTCGCGCGTTGGACTTCACCGAGGCCTTCCCGGATGGGCCCTTCGGCGGCATTCTGGCCGCCAACAGCCTGCACTTCGTCCGTGATCGTGCTGCGACGCTTCGGGTGATCCGCGAGGCGCTCGCACCTGATGGCCGGCTCGTAATCGTGGAATACGACACCGACGAGGGCAATCCCTGGGTCCCGCACCCCTTCTCATTCGAAACGTGGTGTCGCGAAGCTGTCGCCGCCGGATTTGCGGAGCCCCGTCTCCTGCACCGTGTTCCGAGCCGTTTCCTCGGCGCGATCTATGGCGCCGTAACGTCCGTCCCGAATCTGGCCGACGGACGGTAGGATCGGCAGATGTATCAGCCCGCCCACGGCAAATTCGAGGTGTCAGATCCCGCGGCCCTCCTCGCCGAGCTCGCGACGACGGCACCCGCGACGCTCGTGACCGCCGACGCTGACGGTTTCGAAACCTCGGTGCTACCGATGATCTTCGACCCGACAGTTGGCGATGACGGCGTGCTCCTGGGCCATCTCGCCCGACCGAATCCACAATGGGTCGCGGCCGCCGACGCGCATCTGGGTGCCGACGCGCCCCTCGGCGCCGACGCGCACCTCGGTGGCGACGGCACAGGTCACGCTGAAACGCGGCCCGCCGAAACGCGGCCCGCCGAAACCGACACACGCGGCCGCGCGATCGCCATTTTCCACGGCCCCGACGCGTATGTGAGCCCCGCGTGGTACGAGGAGAAGGCCCGCACCGGCCGCGTCGTCCCCACATGGAACTACGTGGTGGTCGTGGCGTATGGAACACTGATCGTCCACGACGACCCAGACTGGCTCCGGGCCCACGTCCGGGCGCTGGTGGACCGCCACGAGGCCATGCGTCCGGAACCGTGGTCCGTCGACGATGCGCCGCCGGCATTCATCGATGGCCAGGTCCGCGGCATCGTTGGGCTCGAGCTCGTGATCGAGCGGATCGAGGCCAAGCGGAAGCTCAGCCAGAACCGCTCTGCGGTCGACGTCGCAAGGGTCATCGCCGCCCTTGACGAGGGCACTGCGATGGAACAGGCAGTCGCACAGGCGATGCGGCCACCTGCAGACCCAACGGTTCGGCCTCCCGAGGCGTCGTCGCCTCGGCCCGGGTGACGGAGACGTCAGGTCAAGGCGCGATCCGCCAAATTCGCTGACCGCCGTAATCGAGTACCCAGATGTCGCCGAAAGCGATCTCCGCCACGAATGGATTCTTCGCACCCTCGAGCGTGTCGGCCACAGCGATCGATCCGGTCGCCAGATTGACTTCCAGCAGCGTTCGTGCCAACCCGTCCGGGATGTAGGCCCGCCCGCCGAGGATCGTGCCGTCCAACGGTCCTCTCCCTCCGCCGATCGAGGCGCCAGCGGCGCCGGTCACCGGATCGATCAGCGTGATCGAGCCATCGAGTCGATTCGCCACCGCGAGGGTGTCGTCGTCAGCGGCGAACCAGGACGCGCCACCCGCGAGCTTTGCAGTCTCGGTCACGGACATGGTGGTTGGATCCACGCGTTTGATGGTGCCATCGAGATCGTCGACGACCCAGACCGCGCCGTCGGCCAACGCCAGACCCGACCCACCTGGGCCGATCGCCGCATGCCCGGATACGACGGCCTTCACCGGGTCGATCCGGAGCAAGTCCTTGCTCGTGCGGTCGACGACCCAGATCGATCCATAGCCGGATTTGAGGTCCCATAGGTTCGCCCCGAGCCCGTCGACCGTGGCGACAACCTTCATGGTCGCCGGGTCGACCGCGACGACCTGACCGAGCGTGAGGATCGCCACCCAGACGCGGCCATCGGGTCCGATGGCGATCCCGCACGGGGACCCGATCATGTTCACCGTTCCGACGATCGCGTTCGTCGCCGGGTCGATCCGGGCGAGGGTCGACGGACCGTTGCCGGTGACCCAGACGTCGGTTGCCGTGGCCGACATCGCACACGGCTGGGCAATCCCGGGGATCGTTGCCCGGAGACGCGACCCGAGAGCGACCGGCATGGGGCCGCTGGGTCGCGGCGTGGTGGTCGGGCGCGGGGTCGTGACCGTCGTGGACGTCGGCGTCGCGGGCGCGGTGGCCATTCGTGTGGGGTCAGGGACGGGCGCCAGGGTTGCCGAGCCCGGTGAGCCCGCCTGCCCACATGCCGTGACGAGGATCAGCACGAGCGCGATGGCCGCAGCGATGTCGCCGCTGTGGCGGCGAGAGGCAACGACGGAAGATTTCATGGAGCGTCATACTCGGTCGATGGCTGGTCGGGTGGCAAGGGCCACGAAAGGGCAGAGTGATAGGGCCACGGAACCAGGGACCGCGGGTCCGGAGGATGCTTCCATCCCAGACTCGCTGTCCTCGCCGCTGCAGCGCGAGTCCGCCGAGAGCCTCCATCGGCAGATCGAGCGACGCCTGCGTGAGGCCATCGCCCAGGGCCGACTCCGGCCCGGCGCGCGCCTGAGTGCGACCCGGAACCTGGCCCGGGAACTCGGGATCGCCAGGATCACGGTCCAGACGGCCTACGATCAACTGGCCGCGGAGGGGTACCTCGATGTCGATCCCCGGCGCGGGACCCGTGTTGCCGTCGATCTGCCCGAACAGGGTTTTGCAGCCTCCGCGGCCGGGGAGGGGAGTCAGGGCCTCGGCCAACGGTTCCCGACGCTGAACCCATGGATCGCGGATGCGCCCATCACCCCGCCCGAGCCGCAGGCACCGGCTCCAATGGAACTCGGTCCTGAGTGGTTCGGGTTCGAGGCCTTCGACGTTGGTGGCTGGGAACGTCTGCTCGTCCGCGCCTGGCGCGAACTTTCGAGCGAGACCGATAGTCCCGCGGCCACGTACGCGGGACCACTCGGCGACGCCCGTCTCCGGGCCGCGCTCGCCGACCATCTCGCGGTTCGGCGGGGTGTCCGCTGCCGGCCCGATTCGGTGGCACTGACCGCGGGCTCGACAGCCGCATTCGGTGCCATCGCCCGGACGTGGCTCGGACCCAGCCGGGTGTGCGTCGTGGAGGACCCCGGCGGCGAACAGCTCCGTCGCACCCTGGCCGGTTCGGGGGCTCGAATCATGGCTGTCGCCGTCGACGACAACGGTATCCGGGTCGATGACCTGCCGGACAGAGCGGATGTGGTCTTCATCACCCCGAGCTGGCAGTACCCGTCGGGCGGCAGCCTCAGCCTGCCGCGTCGCCTGACCCTCCTCCGCTGGGCGGAACGAGTCGGTGCGATCGTCGTGGAGGACGACTGCGAGAGCGAGCTTCGCTACGACGGGGCGCCTCTGCCGTCGCTCCAGGGACTCGCCGTGGACGGTCGGGTCATCTATGTCAGCACCTTCAGCAAGGTCATGTACCCGGGCCTCCGGACCGGGTATGTGGTCGTGCCGGACCGGCATCGGGGTCCGTTCATGGCGGCCCTCGAGGCCGGTGCCCGGCCACCTGCCGCGGTCGAACAGAGGGCCATCGCGCTGTTCCTCGAGAGCGGTGCGTTCCACCGGCACGTCCGGCGGTTGCGCGCGGTGTACGCGGCTCGCCGCGACGCCTTCGCTCGTGGCCTGACCGACGGCGGCGACGGCCTCGCGATCCGCCGGTCGGCAGCCGGAGGCCACCTCGTCGTAGCGATCCTCGATGAACGCTGGACCGCGACGCAACTCGCTGTCGTGTTGGCCGCCCGTGGCATCCGGGTGGAGCCCCTCTCCGACAATCGGGTCCTCGCTGGGCCTGACGACGCAATCGTCGTCTACCTCAGCCGGTCCGGCGAAGCGATCCTCGAGCACGCCGGTCGAGAGATGGGTCGGATCGTGGGCCGCGGCCCCGCCGTCTAGACCGAGGCAGGCGATCAGAGCCGGGATGGGGGCCGATCGACCTGGGCAGGTTCCAGACTCGCTGTGCGATACTCGGCGCTCAAGGGTCGAGCGTGGCAGGCTGCCTGTCGTCACGCAGTGGCGTGAGGCACGCGCAAACCCTGAGGTGGTAGCAAAGACCCGTTCGTCCGCTGGACGAGCGGGTTCGATGTTTTTCGGGACTGGAGCCGAACAATGGCGGAGCGGGAACTCGAAAAGACTTACGCGCCTGCTGCGGTCGAGAGCGCGATCTACGAGCGCTGGATGGCCGCGGACGTCTTTGCGCCCGATGGTGCCGGCTCGCGCGCGGACCAGACCAAGCCGCCGTTCGTGATCATCCAGCCGCCACCGAACGTCACCGGATCTCTGCACCTCGGACATGCCCAGCGAACAGCAGTCGAGGACCTGATGATCCGGCACGCCCGGATGCAGGGCCGGCCGACGCTATTTCTTCCTGGCCTCGATCACGCCAGTATCGCGGCCCAGTTCGTGCTCGACGGGATCCTCGCGAAGGAGGGCGAAAGCCGGGCCAGCCTTGGCCGAGACCGATACCTCGCGCGGATGCATGAGTTCGTCGAGCGGACGCGTGGTGTCATCCTGGGCCAGCAGCGTCGGGTCGGGTCCTCGGCCGACTGGAGCCGACTGCGTTTCACGATGGACGAGGGGAGTGCGAAGGCGGTTCGGCATGCGTTCAAGCGCCTGTACGAGGCCGACCTGGCCTATCGAACCGAGGCACTCGTCAACTGGTGTCCGACGTGCCGGACCAGCCTTTCCGACCTCGAGGTCATCGCGACACCCACCACCGGATCCATCTGGCTCGTCCGCTACCACGTGATCGACGAGGCCACGGGCGCGCCATTGCCGGAGACATGGATCACCGTCGCCACGACGCGGCCCGAGACGATCCTCGGCGATACCGGCGTCGCCGTGCACCCGGAAGACGAGCGCTACGCGGCCCTCATCGGACGCCGGGTGCGGATTCCATTCGTGGAGCGCGACGTCCCGGTCGTGGCGGACGAGGTTGTCGATCGCGCCTTCGG
>JBDTOJ010000066.1:0-8510 GCA_039933295.1 Chloroflexota bacterium | reverse complement strand
GGGGCAGGTCGACGTTCTTCATGGTCATGAACGGTCGGTCCTCTCTGCTGGCGATTATTCGAAGCAGACCGCGGAGGGGCGCGCCGCGGGCGGTCTGGGCATCATAGTCCGGTATACTCCCGCCCGATGTCAGGTCATTCGAAGTGGTCCACGATCAAGCGCGCCAAGGGTGCCAACGACGCGAAGCGCGGGGCACTCTTCACCAAGGTCGCCCGCGAGGTGATGGTCGCGGCCCGCGCCGGCGGCGGTGACCCGGACGCAAACTTCCGCCTTCGCCTGGCGATGGACAAGGCGCGCAGCGTCAACATGCCGCTCGACAACATCAAGCGCGCCATCGAGCGCGCCACTGGCTCCGGCGAGGGCGAGCAGTACGAGGAGATCGTGTACGAGGGCTATGGGCCCGGCGGTGTTGCGATCCTCGTCGAGGCGGCGACCGACAACCGCAACCGGACCGCGTCCGACGTCCGCTCGATGTTCGCCAAGGCCGGTGGTCAGCTCGCAGGGAGCGGCGCGGTGGCGTGGCAATTCGAGCCCCGCGGCCTGATCTCGATTCCTGCGGGTCGGCTCGACCCGGATGACATTGCCCTCACGGCGATCGATGCCGGTGCAGCCGATGTCGATACCTCGGACCCGAGCGTCATCGAGGTCTACACGGAGCCCGCGGATCTCGAACGCGTCCGAACAGCCATCGAAGCCGGCGGGATCGCCGTTGAATCGGCGGAATCGACGATGATCGCGAAGCAGACGGTCGAGCTCGATGCCCATCGGGCGCGCCAGAATCTGCGCCTCATTGAGAACCTCGAAGATCTCGATGACGTCCAGCGCGTGACCGCGAACTTCGATATCCCCGAGGACGTCTTCGCCGAGCTCGCCGGATGATCGTCCTGGGGATCGACCCAGGAACAGCCGCTCTCGGCTGGGGCGTCATCGATCGGACTGGTGCCAACCTTCGGATGATGGACGTTGGCTGTTTCGAAACGAGCTCGACGCTGGGCCTGCCGGATCGGCTGCTGGCCATCCATCGGTTTTTGGGTGAGCTCATCGCCCGGCACAACCCGGACATCGTTGCCGTGGAGCGACTGTTCTTCTCCCGGAATGCGCAGACAGCGTTTGCGGTGGGCCAGGCGCGTGGGGTTGTGCTGCTCGCCGCTGCGGAGGCCGCGCGAACGATCCGGGAGGCAACGCCCAACGAAGTGAAGCTGGCGGTTACGGGATCCGGGAGTGCCGACAAGGAGCAGGTCGGGCGCATGGTCGCCGTCTGCCTGGGCCTCGCATCTGTTCCGCGTCCAGACGATGCTGCCGATGCGCTCGCGATCGCGATCTGGGCTGCCAACAGCGAGCGGTCTGACGGGCGTGACGCGCCCGGTTCCTCGGTCATGGATCGAGCGGCCGTTGCTCCGATGGCGCGTGGCGAATCCTCGTACGACCGAGCGGTGCGCGAGGCGGTGGCCCAGGAGCGTAATGCAGCGGCGCGGGAGCGAAAGGCCATCGCACCCGAGCGCAAGGCCGGGCCTCCGAAGGCTGGATCGCGACCGTGATTGCTTCCGTTGAGGGGACCGTCGGGGCGATCTCCGTTGATTTCCTGGTCATCGAGGTCGGTGGGATCGGCTATCGCGTGTACGCGGCTCCATCGGTCCTTGCCGGAGCCAACGCGGGCGGGCGCCTCAAGCTCCATACCCATCACCTCGTCCGCGAGGATCAGCAGGCGCTGTACGGCTTCCGCAGCGTGGATGAGCTCGGGTTCTTCAATCTGCTGCTGACAGTCACCGGCGTTGGCCCCAAAGTCGCCCTCGCGATCGTCGGGAGTCGCCCGACGGCCGAGCTCCAACTGGCGATCCTCCAGCAGGACCAGGCGGTGCTTGTCTCGATCCCGGGGATCGGCAAGCGGCTCGCCGAGCGAGTGATCTTCGAGCTCAAGGAGAAAGTCACGGCCGCCGGGATTGCCGCTGCCGGCACGATCCTGCCGGGTGTGGTCAGCAGCGACGATGTCGTCGGCGCACTTCAGGCCCTCGGCTATTCCTTGGGAGAGGCGCGCGATGCCGCTCGCGCCGCGCTTTCGGGCGCCGCGGCTGCTGGTTCGCTCGAGGATCGCGTTAAGGCGGCGCTCCGAGCTCTGGCCCGGGATTAGGCATGTTCACCGCGGACGCTGTCGTCTCCAAGGCGACGCAGCGTGCGAGCGGCATCGACCTTGGGGTTGCCCCTGACGCAGCGATCTGGCAGTAGGGGTGCAGGCCGCTTTCGACCGTTGGAGCTGCACAGGCTGCTCAGGCTGCGCGACTGTCTCGGCGACGCCGTGATCGACGGACGGGCATGTCGGCGACGAATTCCGGGGCCTTGAGGCCCTGGAAGATGGCCACCGCAAGTCGGGCCGTCATGGCTTCCTGATCGGGGGCGAATTCGAGGCCGAGCTCAGCTCCACCAGAACCTGCTCCACCGGACTCGGAGATGAGCAGGCGCCTCGGCCGAACGCGGAGCCGGTGACTGCCGCCGTGGAGATCGAAGTCGAATTCGAGCTCCCCATCTCCCGCCGGAAATGTCAGGTCGCTCTCCGAGCCAGCGACGCGTGCGCCGGTCAGGGACAGGTCGAGCAGCTCGACCGGGCGACCCGCCAGGAGGCCCGGCAGCTGGACCGGGAGCCGGACGCTCGCGCGTCGATTGCCGGCGAAGCGTGACGAACGGATTCGCCCAATCGCGGCTAGCAGAAAGCCCAGGTTCATCGCCATAAACAGGGCTGCGCCCGTCGCCGCCCAGATCTCGCTGTAGTGGACGGGAGTCAACCCGGCAAGCGAGGCGGTGAACCAGACGAGCCCGGCCGCCGAGCCAAGGGCGAGAGCGGAATGGAGCCGCGGGACCGGAACCGCCTTTCGATCGTCTCCCTGACGGCCCTTCGGCGTCACCTTGAATTTCGCCTGCCGAGTCGGGAAGATGATCGCCAGTGTCGCAGGCAGGACCGCCGGCATCCGCAAGACCTCGAAGAGTACGGACAAGACAGGCGGGTAATGGCCGCGGGCGAGGAGACGAAGGGCCACGAACTGGATCGTCAGCGTCCCCACGAAGAAGGGACCGAAGATGCTACCGGGCGCGAGAATCGGTACGGCGCCGCTGGCGACGACCCCGATCGGGATGACGAGATAGGCGAACGTTCGCCACGAGTCGAACCAGGCAAACAGGGTCGTCATGAAGGCCAGCCGCTGCGGCAGAGTGAGGCCAGGGCGGAACAGCGGGTCTTCGAAACGCAGGACCTGCATGGCCCCGAGCGCCCACCGATTCCGCTGCAGGAGATAGGAGGTGGCGTCATCCGGTGCCAGGCCGCGAGCCAGGACTTCGTTGTGATACACCCCGTTCCAGCCCGCCCGGAACATCCGGATCGACGTGTGAATGTCCTCGGTCACGCTTTCCGTTGCTACGCCGCCGACATCCCTGAGGGCGGCCGTTCTGACGAGTGCGCAGGTCCCGCACCAGAACGGAGCCTGCCAGCGGTTCTTGGCTGGGGCGATCACGCGGTAGAAGACGCTCTCCTCGTTGAAGACGCTGTCGTTGCTGCCGCGCTGATGCTCGAAGGAATCAAGGTTGTAGAAGTCCTGTGGCGTTTGGACGAAGGCGACTGCCGGATCGGCAAAATAGGGAAGTGTCGTGAGGAGAAAGTCGGCTGTAGGGACGTGGTCGGCGTCCAGGATCGCGACGATGTCTGCTTCCACGATGCCGAGTGCGTTGTTGAGGTTGCCGGCCTTCGCATGGCTGTTGTCAGCACGTGTCAGGTAGCGAGCCCCGAGCCTCGCGGCGAGGTCTCGAACTTCGGCGCGTCGACCGTCGTCGAGTACCCAGGTCTCGTGCCGAGGGGCCAAGGCCACCGATGCCGCGATCGTCGGCAAGAGGACGTCGATCGGTTCGTTGTAGGTCGGGATCAGGACCGCAACGCGTAGCGATGGCGCCGACGCGCACTCCGCGTCCGTAAGGCGCTCCGCCTGGGGTCCACCGTCGACATCCCACAGGGCGACGGTGAACAAGGCCAGCCCAAAGGCATTGTGCAGCTCGGCGACGATGAGCGGGATGGAGATCCACCAGACCGCAAGATTGACGGTGCCCGCGCCGATCCGCCAGATGAGGTACGCCGACGTGAATGCCAGCCCGAACACCGCGACGGCGTGGATCACGAACAGGCGCCCGCGAGATTCGGGCGCCGGCCGAGCCCCATTTCGGAACGTCGGGGAGCCCGCAGTCTCGTTCGGATCTGTTGTTCGGTCGGGCTCCGGGGCGCCAACAATCGAGACGCCTGGACGTGGGGCCATGCGCGGCCCCGGCACGGTGCTACTCATCGACCTGATCGTCGCGAACCCGGTGCACTGACGCCATCACCAGTTTGCCGGTGCCCCGCATGACCATCGTACCGGGGGCGAGACCAGTCACGAGACTGGCGCCATGCGCTCCTGGTCGCGCCCAAAAGCGAAAGACCACCCACCCGCGCAGCCGTCGTTCGCCCCGCACTGCACGACAAATGCGTTAGAACATCTGTACGATATCGTGGCTGTGATGCTAGAATGTTCGACGTGACGGAAGACGGCCTGCACCTGCTCGCGGCGGACGCCGAGGATCCCGAGGAAGTGGCGATCGAAGGGTCGCTTCGGCCGCGTTCGCTCGACGAATACATCGGCCAGCGCGAGGTCAAGGCGAACCTGAGCGTGCTGCTCCAGGCGGCACGGGCGAGGGAAGAGGCGGCCGATCACGTTCTCCTGTATGGCCCGCCTGGGCTGGGCAAGACGACGCTCGCGACGATCATCGCGCGGGAACTGGGCGTGAATGTTCGTTACACCTCGGGCCCGGCCATCGAACGCCCCGGAGACCTCGCGGCGGTCCTCACGTCGCTTGAGGAACGCGATGTCCTGTTCATCGACGAGATCCATCGACTCAATCACGCGGTCGAGGAGATCCTGTATCCGGCGATGGAGGATTACGCGCTGGATGTGATGATCGGCAAGGGGCCATCGGCGCGCTCGCTGCGGCTCACCTTGAAGCCGTTCACCGTCGTCGGCGCCACGACCCGCGCGGGACGGATCTCGTCTCCGCTGCGTGACCGGTTCGGGGCGACATATCGACTGGACTTCTATACGGAACCTGAACTCATCGACATCGTCGAGCGGTCAGCCCGGATCCTCGGCGTCGAGATCGATGCTGGAGCGGCTCAGGCGATTGCTCGCCGGGGTCGCGGTACCCCGCGAATCGTCAATCGGCTGCTGAAGCGCGTCCGAGACCATTCCGAGGTTCACGGGGATGGTCGGGTCACGGAATCCGTGGCCCGCGAGGCCATGCGCCTGCTCGAGATCGATGATGAGGGCCTCGATTCCACCGACCGCAAGCTGCTGGCCGCGATCGTCCAGAAGTTCGGTTCGGGACCGGTGGGGGTGGCATCGCTTGCCGCGGTCCTGTCGGAAGAAGTCGAGACGATCGAGGACGTCTACGAACCGTTCCTCCTGCGCCTCGGCTTCCTGGACCGCACCCCGCAGGGCAGGATCGCCACCGACCTTGCTCGAGCTCATCTCTCCGGCCTCGGGTTCGAGATCCCGCCGCCGCGTCGATCCGAGCCGGAGATGCCGAGCCTGTGGGCGGATGACCCGGGAGCAGGGGATCGTTGAGCCGGCGGTCGCGGAAGGATCCGCGTCCGCGAGGACCATGCCGGCGCGCCCGATGCCCCGCTCAGCATCATTCAAGGTGCTCGCCGAGGCTGATCGCAGCGGCGGAACGAGGGCGCGTCTCGGCCAGCTGACCGTACCCCACGGCGTCATCGATACCCCGCAGTTCATGCCGGTCGGGACCAATGCCACCGTCAAGGCGCTCGATCCGGATGACCTCGCCGAGGTTGGTGCCTCGATTGTGCTCGCGAACACCTATCACCTCTTCCTGCGGCCAGGCCACGAGCGGATCGAGCGATTGGGCGGGTTGCATCGGTTCATGGGCTGGGACAAGCCGATCCTTACGGACTCGGGCGGCTATCAGGTTGTGTCGCTCGCCGACGCGCGCGTTGTCGATGAGGACGGGGCGACGTTTCGGAGCCATATCGACGGATCAGTTCAGCGACTCACGCCGGAAGTTGCGATCAGGGTCCAGGAAGCCCTCGGCCCCGACATCGCGGTCGCGTTCGATCACCCCGTCTTCCCATCGTCGCCGCGCCGTGAGGTCGAGGACGCGATGGAGCGGACGCATCGATGGGCTGAGCGCAGCCTCGCCGCGCACACGCGCCCGGATCAGGCGCTGTTCGGGATCATCCAGGGTGGAGTGGACCCGGAGCTTCGGGAACGATCGACGCGGTTCATCGCCGGGATGCCGTTCGATGGCATCTGCATCGGCGGGCTCGCCGGGGACGAGACACCTGTTGAACGCGCGACCGCGCTCGACGTCGTGATCCCGATCCTCGAGGGCGACCCGCGCCCGCGTTACCTGATGGGCCTCGGTTCGCCGGCGGACCTGCTGGACGCTGTTCGACTTGGCGTTGACCTGTTCGATTCGGTGCTGCCGGCACGCGTCGCCCGGAATGCCCAGTTATGGGTTCCCGGCGGGAAGCTCAACCTTCGCAACTCGAGTTTCCAGGACGATCCGCGACCGGTCCAGGAAGATTGCCCGTGCCGTCTCTGTCGATCGTTCTCGCGGGCCTATCTTGCGCACCTCTTCCGGGCCAAGGAGCTGTTGGCCTTCCGGTTGGCAACTTGTCACAACCTGACCTTCACCCTAGACTTCATGAGCAGGATCCGGGCCGCATTGCGAACCGGAACCTTTCCCGAATCGCTCGCTTCGCTGCGGGTACATGCGGGCCGGCAAACTGCCGGTGCAGCCGTTGTGGAGCCGGCGTGAAGTCGCTCCCGGTACCGTTCAGAAAGCGCGGAGGACCACTCGATGGGCTCTCGAGATCGACCAAGCCGCGAGGCCAAGAAGAAACCGAAGGACAAGTCAGGCGTGCCGAAGTTGCAGCCGCTTTCCGAACCGCCGACGAATGTCGAGCTGTACCGGAAGGCGCGCAAGCCACGTACAGCCGACGAGGACCGAGACGAAACCTGATCCATCGAGTGGGCGCCGTGTCCGCTCCGATGGTGGAAGCCACTGACAGGAGCGTGACGGGAACATGGCGATAACGCGAGACCGCAGCACGGATCGAAGCGTGGAACAGGCCTACGAGAAGAGCGTGGCGGAGCGCGGCAAGGCCGTCGACTCGGCGATCCTCTCGATCGAGAAGCAATTTGGTCGCGGCGCGATCATGAAGCTCGGTTCGGCCGAACGGCAGCACGTGGACTTCATCCCGACGGGCTCCATCGCGCTCGACCTGGCGCTCGGTGTCGGCGGTATCCCGCGAGGGCGGATCACCGAGATCTTCGGCCCTGAGTCCTCGGGCAAGACCACGGTCTGCCAGCACGTCATCGCTGAAGCGCAGCGCAAGGGCGGCGTGGCTGCGTTCATCGACGTCGAGCACGCGCTTGATCCGGGTTACGCCCGGGCCTGTGGCGTCAACGTTGACGAACTGCTCGTGAGCCAGCCGGATACCGGCGAGCAGGCCCTCGAGATCACTGAAACCCTGATCCGCTCCGGCGGGATCGATGTCGTCGTCGTGGACTCCGTGGCGGCCCTCGTGCCCCGTGCCGAGATCGAAGGCGAGATGGGCGATTCGTTCGTCGGCATCCAGGCGCGGCTCATGAGCCAGGCGCTGCGGAAGCTCACGGGTGCGGTCAGCCGTTCGAACACCTCGCTCGTCTTTACCAACCAGTTGCGCGAGAAGATCGGCGTCATGTTCGGCAATCCGGAGACGACGCCGGGTGGACGTGCGCTCAAGTTCTACGCGAGCGTCCGGCTCGATATTCGGCGGATCGAAACGATCAAGTCAGGAACGGATGCGATCGGCAACCGCGTACGGGTCAAGGTCGTCAAGAACAAGGTGGCGCCGCCCTTCCGCGTCGCCGAATTCGACGTGATGTACGGAGAGGGCGTGTCCAAGGAGGGCGGCCTGCTCGATGTCGGCGTTGCGATGGATGTCGTCGAGAAGACCGGCTCGTGGTTCACCTACGCCGAGACTCGCCTTGGGCAGGGTCGCGAGGCGTCCAAGGACTTCCTGAAGGCCAATGGGGCGATTGCCGCCGAGATCGAGGCCAAGATCCGCGCGGCCGTGGACACGGTGCCGATCCCGGTCGAGGGCATTTCGGAGGCCGAGTAACACGGTAGGTCGCGCGCGACGACCGACGAAGGAGTCCTTCGCCGAGCGTCGTGCTCGGCGGTCGGAGGTCGCGGAGCCGAGCGTCGTGCTTGACGCAGCGCTTCGCTTCCTTGAGGCACGCCCACGGTCGGTCGCGGAAGTTCGTCGCCGTCTGACCTCCGCGGGCTATCAGGAAGAGCTCGTCGCGGGAGCCATCGAGCGCCTTGAAGCGCTTGGGATCCTGGACGACCAATCATTCGCGACGCAATGGATCGCATCCCGAGACCGAGTGCGACCGCGCGGAGAGCGGGCGTTGCGTTCGGAGCTCGGGCAGCGTGGC
>JBDTOJ010000065.1:0-13773 GCA_039933295.1 Chloroflexota bacterium | reverse complement strand
TCGCCCCGGATCTCGATGCCGGGGTCAATGCTGATCCGGCCACGCGCGCCGGCCGCTCGGTTGCGCTCCAGCTGCTCACGGTCCTGACCGCACGCGCCTGCGGCATCCCGGCACCGAACGTCATCGTTGGGGCGCTCCCGGTCTGGTTCGCTGGGGAGCCCGACGGTCCGGCCCGTGCGATTGCGGAGATCGCGCTTCATCGCGTGCTGTACGACGAGCACCCGTTGGCGTTCGTGGAACCCGTCGCGGACGAGGCGACTGGCTGGTCGGCGACCGTGGCGGCCACCCAGCCGGGTACCGGCGTGGCCCGGATCCAGCTCCAGCAGGGGATGGATCCGCGCCGTGCCGAGGACATCGCCAAGGCCGCGCGGCAGGCGAGTGACGTCGCCGCGGGCCTCGAGGGCCAGGTGGAAGGTGGCCGCCTGGCCGGCATTGCCAGAGACCACCTCGTCGGATCGCTGGCCGCGGCCATGGCGACCCTCGATCTGCTCGAGCGCGAGGGCTGGCCTGCCCTGACCGGTGCCACGACGGCCCGCGCCGGCTGGGGGCGCGTCGGCGCCGACGCAGTCACAACCACTGGCAACTCGACCGATCCCGTGGAGCGGGCACTCGCCGGGTGACGGCGATGCGGCGCCGCGAACGGCGGACGAGCGGAGGCGTGCCGCGCCTCCCGTGGAGGACCCTGACCAACCCGTATCGACCGGTGGAGATCCTGTCGGCCGATCAGATCGAGACGATCCACTACGCCTCGCTCCGCATCCTCTCCGAGGTCGGGCTCGAGGTGCTCGGTGATCGCGCGATCGACCTCCTGGCCCGCGCCGGAGCACAGGTTGACCGGGCCTCGAGGCGTGTCCGCCTCGACCCAACGATGGTCGAGGAGACCATCGTCTCCGCCCCGAGCGAATTCCGGCTGCATGCGCGCAATCCCGCGCGGGACGTGGCCATTGGCGGACGGAACGTGGTCTTCACCTCGGTCGGGGGTCCCGCCTTCGTGACCGATCTCGATCGTGGCCGCAGGCCCGGGAACGTGACGGACTTCGTCGACTACGTCCGCCTGATCAGCTCCCTCGACGTCATCCACATGGAGGCCGGCGGCCCGCTTGAGCCGACGGATCTGCCAGTCCCCACTCGGCACCTCGAGATGTACCGGATCCTGGCCGCGAACCTCGACAAGACCTGGCAGTGCCTCGGTTTCGGGCGGGTGCCCGTCGACGACGCCATCGAGGTGATGGCGCTGGCCCGAGGGGTGGGCCGAGAGACCCTGGTGAGCGAACCCAGCCTCATGACGATCATCAACTCGAACTCACCGCTCCGCCTCGACGGTCCGATGTCCGACGGCCTCATCGAGATGGCGATCCATGGCCAGGCCGTGGTTGCGACGCCGTTCACGCTGGCCGGGGCGATGAGCCCGGCGACGATTGCGGGCGCCCTGACCGAACAGAACGCCGAGGCCCTGTTCATGGTCGTCCTGACCCAGCTGGCCAGGCCGGGCGCGCCGGTTGTGTACGGTGGATTCACCTCGAATGTCGACATGCGGACCGGTTCGCCCGCGTTCGGAACGCCCGAATACGTCAAGGCGGCGTTCGCCACGGGCCAGCTTGCCCGGCGCTATGGCCTGCCCTTCCGATCGTCCAATGTCACCGCCTCGAACGTCGTGGATGCGCAGGCCGCCTATGAATCGGAAATGGCCGTCTGGGGCGCGATCATGGGTGGCGTGAACCTGCTCTATCAGGGCGCGGGCTGGCTTGAGGGCGGGCTGACGGCGTCCTACGAGAAGCTCATCCTCGATGCCGAGATCCTCCAGATGATGTCCGAGGTCCTTCAGCCGCTCGTCATCGACGAGGCCGAGATCGGCGTGGACACGATCGCGGCGGTCGGGCCGGGCGGGCACTTCTTCGGCACCGCCCATACGCTCGAACGATTCGAGCACGCGTTCTACCAGCCGATCCTGTCCGACGGGCGGAACTTCGAGACCTGGCAGGACGATGGATCGAGAACGGCGGCGCAACGGGCGAACGGCGTCTGGAAGCAGCTCCTCGCCGAGTTCGAGGTTCCCGTGCTGGATCAGTCGACGTCCGAGGCGATCGATGCCTTCGTGTCCCGACGGACGCTGGAGATCGAGGCTGCGTCGGCCTGATCAGGTCGCGGACGAATAGACGGGATCATCCGGACGGTTGATGAGAAGCACATGACTTCCGACCGAGGGTCTGGCGAGCGGGACGACGGCCGTGGCGGCCGCGACCGTCGCCCGCCCGTGATCCGATCGGATTTGGCGGTCGTACTCTAGGCAGGTGCCACGTTCGGGGGCACGGCACAGGAGATTCCGGATGCCTCAGCGAGTCCCCATGTTCGGTCTGGTCGTGGTCCTCGCACTCGCGGCGTGCGGTGGCACTGCTGCGACCACGCCCGGAGTCACCTTCCACGCTCCCTCTGCGACACCAACGGCCCCGCCGACGGCCGTCGTGACCGCGGCGCCTACCTCCGCCCCAACGCCCGCCCCGACCCCTGGGCCGACCGGTGCCCCCGGAGGACCAACAGCCTCGGTCGACGTCTTCGACAATGGCTTCACGCTGGCCGACCTGACGGTTACCAAGGGGACGACCGTAACCTGGACGAATACCGGGCAGCGCGGCCACACCGTGACCAGCGCGGATGGGACGTTCGGCAGTGACGGTGTCCTGACCAGCGGCAAGACCTTCGCCCACACGTTCGACAGCTCCGGAACGTTCGCCTACAAGTGCCTGATCCACAGCGACATGCAGGGCACGGTCACCGTCTCGCCATGATGGTTGATGGTCGCTGCACGGACCGGACGCGCTGACCCCTTCTCGATGTCGAACGGATCGCCACGATCGCCATCACTGCGTCCGACCGACGGAGACGAGGCGGAACTTGCGAGGCGGATCTCGGACCGCGACGAGGAGGCGTTCGTGATCGTTTATGACCGATATGCCGACCTCGTGTTCGGGACGACCCTTCGGTTCGTGCGGGATCGAGACGCGGCGACCGAGATCGTGCAGGACGCATTTCTGTCGGTCTGGCGACGAGGCCATCAATTCGATGAGCGATCGGGCACGCTGGCAGGCTGGATCCTGGGGATCGCGCGCAACCGAGCGATCGACCACCTGCGCGCGCAGGGCAGGCGGCCCAAGCTGGCCGGGCCCTCGGGCAGCGAGCAGGGGCAACCCGATCCGTTCACGGCGATCAACCGTGCGACCGCCGCCAATGACGAGGATGCGCCGGGCGTCGCGCTCAACCGGCGCTGGCTTCGGGCGCTGCTTCGAAACACGCTCGCCGACATGCCCGCCGAAGAGCGGCAGGTCGTGATCCTGGCCTACGATCGAGGCCTCAGCCAGTCCGAGATCGCGGAACACCTGGCCATCCCGATCGGAACGGTGAAGTCACGGACGCGCCGTGCGATGGCGAGCCTGCGGGACCGGCTCGCCGACGTTCCGGACCTGTGGCCGGAATCTGCGGGCGACCACGACGGACTTCAGGTCGGCGCTCAGCCGAGGGTCACCCGATGACCCCGATGACCCCGATGGACCACGCCGATGCACACGAGCGGATCGTCGACCTCAGCCTGGAGCCGGATCGGCTCATTCAGCTTGCGCGCGAGCTCGCGGGCGTCGATCGGAGTACGGCGGCCGACTTGTCCGGGGACCCGTTCCTCGACCATGTCGCGGGGTGCGACACCTGTCGCGAGGAGGTCGGTGCCTGGTACGGGGCTCACGCCCTCGTCCACGAAGCGCTCGTCGACCCGGCCGGACCTGTGCTTCTCGCCGACATCGGGGACGGGGAGCCGATCACCGCGCCGGCACCGCTGCGCGAATCGGTCCTGGCCCGGATCAGGACCGACCTGGCAGCCGAGGTTCCGCTTGGTCGAGTTCGCGAACCGCGCAGCGGGCTCGGGATCCGAACGCGTCCCTCCCTCCGACGCCTGCTCCCGTTGGTCGCGGCCCTGTCGATCCTGGTTGTCGTCGGCGGGCTGATTCTCGACGGAAACGCCCGCCTCGGCCGCGCCGAGTCCGACGTCGTCGCGCTCGAGGCGATGAGTGCCACCCTCGATCGAGTGCTCGAGGACCCGGACCACTGGGTTGTCGGCCTGCGCGGTGTCGATGGCCAGAGCCGCGGGTCCGTGTCGTGGTCGACGCGCGACCTCGTGGTCCTGACGACCGCCCTGGCACCGCCACCCGAGGGGCAGGTCTACCGATGCTGGCTCGAGAAGGACGGGCACCGGTCCGGGGTAGGTCGGATGGTCTTTGCGGGTGGGACCAGCTTCTGGGTCGGTACGCTCGGTGCCTGGGGCTCGACGTCGTTCGGGCCAGGCTCAACCTTCGGAATCAGCCTCGAGCCCGTATCGGGATCGGAGGGCAACCCGGCGATCCTGTCGGCGCCGCTGGGGGGCTGACGCCCGCTGTCGGAGGGACAGCCCGGCACGACTCCAGGATCTCGGTCAGCCGCCGCGGCGCCGGTTGTGCCTGCGACCAGCGCCGGGATCCTCGAGCGCAATCGGCTCTGGAGCCTCGGGCACGACCGGCAGGTCCGTCTGGGCCACGAGACCCGACCTGATGATCCGGTCCAGTTCCTCGACGGTCCGCTGGTCCGTTTCGATGGGGCGATAGGCGGCGAGGCGGAGGTCGACCTCACTGACCGCACGCGCCGCGGTATCAGGTGCCCCGGCCTTGACCCAGTTCTCGCGGTTGTCGCGCTCCCAGACCCGGCTCGGGAGATGGAGCGTGCTGGGCCAGTGTTCGGTCGTGTGCTCGGCCATGATCAGGTGCTGGTCTGTCATCAGATGATCGAGGAGCCCGTCGATCGGCAGGTCATCGACGGGTTGCACATCGCGGATGAAGTGCAGTACCTGCGCGCAGACCTCATCGTCAAAGACGAGTTTCGGCAGGCTGAAGACGAGCAGGAAGTCGAGCATGCCAGGCCCCGAAACACTGTTCACACCCGCAAGGGCGGCCAGGAGCGCGCTACCGAACGTCTCGGCGCCGGCCTGGGCATCGAGGACCTTGGCATCGGACAGGGCCATGTAGGACTGGCAGGGCAGGTTCAGCGATTTGGCTACCTCGACATAGGCGACGTCGAGCTGCAGGGCCTCGATCGCCGCCATTGGCGAGCTGGCAATCTTCATGTGGAACGTCGCCGGCGCGCCACCGAACAGGACCGGGGCGCCGGGCCGGATCACCTGCGCCATCGTGATCCCGGCCAGGACGTCGATCGTGTGGAAGATCGTTGCGCCCACGGTCGTGACCGGGGCGATGAGGCCCTGGAGCGTGACCGGCACGATCTCGACCGGGATCCCCGCCTCGACGCAGTCGATCAGGTTCTGGCATGAATCTTCGCTGTACCGGAAGTTGCCGCTGGCCGTGATCGTGAAGATGGCCATCGGCCGGGCGATCAGGTCGGCACGATCCCGTCGGAACAGCTGCTGCATCTCGACCATACGCTCGACGCCGTGTTCGGTGAAGGCGCCCGAGACGATCGGTTTCTTCGAATTCGTGAGCGACAGTCGAAGTCGCCAGGCGTCGGAGACGTTCGCTTCGATGTCGTCGTTGGTCGAGAAGGCCGTCGCGAGGTAGGCGATATTCGCGAGCCCATCCGCCAGCCGGACGTACTCGACGAAGTCGGTTGTATTGGCAAGTCGGACCTCGCCGGTCCGATGGTCCATGACCTTGAGCCCTGATGAGCCCGGGACGAAGTGGACCCGATCCTCGCCGAGGTCAGCATGCGGATTGCCGTCGCGGTCGAACAGGGTGAATGCACGGGGCGATGTCGCGATCGCCCGCTCGACGACCTCGCGCGGAAAGAGCACCCGCTCGCCGGTCGCATCCATCGGCAGCCCGGCCGCCTGAAGCCGCCGCCGCATCTCGCCACCGCGGATCTCCATGCCGGTCGTGGCTAGGACGCGCATCGCCTCATCGAGGATCTGCTCGATGAGCGACGGCTCCAGGACTCGAATCGTGGGACGCATGCGCCTCCTCGGGGTGGGCCGTGCCGACCTGTGACCCCCATGGTGGCGCGCGCCGCGTTCATCCGCACGCCCCAGTTGCACGTGATGGGATCGCGGGTCGCGTCAGCCGGGGCGGTCGCCCTTCGTCACTCCGGGTTCGGGCTCGTCGGGCAGGCCGTCGAGGCCCATCTGGCGCGGGCCATGCGGGAGATCCGAACCAGTCAGGAAGCGATGAGCGTGATCGCGAGCATGGACGATGGCCTGCGGCGTCGACTCGAACTCGTGACGCGGGGAACCGAGCTGATCGAGGACACCGAGACGGACGAGAATGGCGCGGTGTTCGGGCCGTATGCCGGACAGGAGCACGCTGACCTTTCGGTGCTCCAGGCGCTGAATCGTATCGGCCAGGACGGATGCGCCGGTGGCATCGATGCTGTCCAGGTGGGACAGGCGGAGCACGACGACGCGCACATCGCTGATTTCCGAGAGTTCCAGCAGGAACGTATGCGCGGCAGCGAAGAAGAGCGGCCCATCCAGCCGATAGGCAACGATGTGCTCGTCGAGAAGGGCCGATTCCTCGTCGCCGAATTCCTCGTCGTCGAGCGAGATCTCGTCGATCCGGGCCGACTTCGCCACCTGTTGGAGAGCGAATGTTCCGGCCACAACCAGCCCAAGGATGACTGCGGTCACGAGATCCAGCAGGATCGTGGTCATGGCCGTCATCACGAGAACGACGGCGTCACCACGGGTCGACCGAAGCAGTGCGGCCAGACTCGACACTTCGATCATCTGGATCGCCGTCGCGATCAGGACGCCAGCCAGGGCGGCCAGCGGAATCCGTCCGACCAGCGGCGCCGCGACCAGCATGACCAGCAACAGGGCCACCGAATGGGTGATAGCGGCAAGCCGCGATCGGGCGCCGGATCGGACGTTCACTGCGGTGCGAGCGATCGCGGCCGTAGCGGGAACGCCCCCGAAGAGGGGCACAATGAGGTTGGCGACGCCCTGCCCAAACAGCTCGCGATCCGAATCGTGGCGCTCGCCGACACGCATGCCGTCGGACACGGTGGCCGACAGCAGGCTCTCGAGCGCCGCAAGCGCGGCAACGGCCACCGCCGGGACGACGAGTCGGCTGACATCGACCGCGAGGAAGTTCGGCAGTTGCGGGATCGGCAGTCCGCTCGGAATGGCGCCGATGGTCGCGACCTGCAGGTTTGTTGCCACGACCGCGAGCGTTGCAGCGGCTACGGCAATGAGTGAGACGGGAACGCCGGGGCGGAGGCGCGCGGCGATCAGCATCGCGCCTGCCACGCCGATGGTGATGCCCACGCCGGTGAAGTCTGGACGGGTGACCCAAGTCCCAACTGCCTCGAACGCGGCGAAAAGCGCAGTTGCGTGACTGATGGAGCCGTTCTGCCCGAGGGCATTCGGGATCTGCTGGAGGGCGATGATCACCGCGATCCCGATCGTGAACCCTTCGATCACGGGCAGGGGGATGTAACGCATCGCCCGCCCGGCGCCGGCGTAGGCGAGGGCAACGAGAAACAGGCCCGCCAGGGCGCCAACGACGAGGACAGATTCGGTTCCATATCGGGCAACGATCGGCACCAGAACAACCGTCATCGCGCCGGTGGGCCCGCTCACCTGGAGGTTGCTGCCGCCAAAGAGCGCGGCGAGCGTGCCCGCGACAACGGCTGTGATCAGGCCCGCTTCCGCTCCGCGTCCGGACGAAATGCCGAAGGCCAGGGCCAGTGGAAGTGCAACAACCGCGACGGTCAGGCCAGCGATGAGGTCGCGGCGAGGGTGGCGCGCCATGCCGCGCAGGTCGGAGCGACGGGGCAGAAGTTCGGGCACGCGCTTCCGAACCGCGAGCCATGCGTCCGCCACCTCCGACTGGAGGCTGCCCAGGACCTGACTCGCGCGCGGTTCAACCATTGCGTCGCGAAGTGTGGCAGACGCTTCCCAGTCCTTCCTCCTTCGATGTCCGCCCTGAGCCCGTAACGCAATCCTGGCTCGGGGCGGCTTTGGTCGTGCGTCGTGAGCGTGGTCCCTGGCGCCTGAGGCGCGTCACCACGCCGGACATCTCCATGAGCCGAAACCAAGTGCTGCGCCGTTCATCGAGTGCGCCGCACCCGACTCAAACGCTGCGCCGGGTATTCCCCGACAATGCCCCTGGCTCGTCCCGGATCGTCGGATGGAACGGGCATTCGGGCGCTAGATCGGGGGAGCGGGAGCGTATGCTGACGGTCCTGGCGCGGGTCAGAGCAAGGAAGGCTGTTATGTCGACCGATCCGGGCCCCTTCCGGGTCGCCAGTCGCCACTCCGGTCCGACCGATGTCGGACCGCCGCGGGCCGTCGCGCCGTCCATGCCGGGCTGATGCCGACGATCGACCACCTGCCGCCGGATCCCGCCACAGACGAACGGGGCGGAGCTGACGCAGTTGGGGCCGGCGTCGGGCGTTCGGATCCCATCTCGGGGCCCACGACCCTGGCGGAGCTTGTCAGGGCGATGCGTATCGTTCCGACGCCGATGATGGTCACGGATCTATCCGCGCGGATCGAGTTCGTGAATGAGGCAGCGGCCAATCTGCTCGGCCGGGACGCTGCTGAGCTTCGTGGCCGCTCCGTGGAACTGATCCTCCCAACGGATTTCCTGCCGCGGGTCCCCGTCCTGATTGATCTCATCCGTCGGCATGGCCGACTCGAGGGTTCGTTCCCGGCTCTTCGCGCCGATGGCTCGGACCTGCTGCTCGATGTCATCGTCGAGATCGCCACCACGGCCCCGGACGGCGCGCAGTGGTTGGTCACGACAATGCGTGACCTCAGCGAGCAGGTCCGGACGATCGAACAACTGAGTGCATCCGCCCTGGGGCTCGCGCGCAGGGACGAGGAAACGCTCCTGGTTCAGACGATCCAGGAAGCCCGTCGACTAATCGGGACCAGGTACGCAGCCATCGGGACGGTCGGCGATGGCCGGATCACCCGGTTCATCACCGATGGATTCAGCCCGGAACAGGTGGCGCGCATCGGCCACCAACCGGAGGGACTCGGCCTGCTCGGCGCCATGCAGTCCGAGGATCGGACTCTGCGCCTCGCCGAGATCTCCGACGATCCACGGTCCGTCGGTTTTCCCGATGGACATCCGCCCATGCACTCATTCCTCGGCACGCGCATCCAGGTCGACGGCGAGACGTACGGCCATCTCTACCTGACGGAGAAGATCGGCGCCCCCGAATTCAGCGTGCTCGACGAGCGTCTGGCCGAGCTCTTCGCGGCACACGCTGCCATCGCCATTCGGCACGGACGCCAGACGAGCGCGCTCGAAGCGTCGGTTGCGTCGGTCAGGCGGAACGAAGAACGACTGGTCAAGGCTCAGCGGATCGCCGCCGTCGGAAGCTGGGAATGGGACATCGTGACTGATCTGGTCACGTGGTCGGACGAGCAACATCGGATCTTCGGGGTCGAGCCCGGAACGTTCGACGGGACCGAAGACGCGTTCCTCGCCTTCGTGCACCCCGATGAGCGGGACGAACTCGCCGCGTCCGACCGCGGCACCGACGCTGACTCACCACCGTATGAAGCGACCTTCCGGATTATCCGGCCCGATGGATCTGTGCGCCTCATTCGCGAGGCGGGAACGCCCCTGGTGGACACCGTTACTGGCCTCGCAATCGGCCTCATCGGGACGTCGACGGACATCACCGACCAGGTCGCGGCGGATGCGGAGCGTGCGCGCCTTGCCTCCGCCGTCGAGCAGGCCGCGGAGTCGATCATCATCTATGGGGCGGATCGATCGATTGTCTACGTCAACCCTTCCTTCACCCGTCTGTATGGGTATGCCTCGAACGACGTCGTCGGCCACCCGCCCGATATCCTGAACAGCGGGCACCACACGGACGCCTTCTGGGAAGCCGTCTGGGACCAGGTACGGTCCGGGACGCCGTGGACCGGCCTGATCGTGAATCGGCGGGCCGACGGCGGCACGCTCGAGGTCGAGACGGTCATCGCCTCGGTCGTCGATGGGGCCGGTGCCGTGGCCAGCTTTGTCCAGACGGACCGTGACGTCACGCGCGAGCGCGAGCTCGAAACTGCCATGTTGCGCGAGGCGTATGAGCGCGAGACGATCGAGTCCGCCCTCCAGCGAATCGATCCGGCGACGACGGTCGAGGAAATGGCTGCCGTGGCCTGCGGCGAGATCATGCACCTCCCTGGAATCGAGGCGGCCTGGGCCATCGAATTGGTAGCGGGCCGAGGCCGGGTCATCGCTTCGGCCGGGATCTACCCGATTGCTCCGGGATATTGGATCCCGGAAGCCAGAGCGCTCCATCTTGCCGAGCATGCCGCACTCGGTCCATGGACGGAGCCCTGGTCGGCGCGTAGGGACTACGGCACCTACGGGGAGGAGCTTGCGGCCACCGGCATTCGGACGGTGGCGATCGCGCCACTGCACGGGTCCTCCGCCTCATTCGGAGTCCTGCTCGTCGGATCGACCGAGCCGCCGGAGACGTCGAATCTCGTCGAGCGCCTGCCGGCCCTCGCGACGTTCGGGTCGATCGTCGGCGCCCTGGCCGCCCCGCAGTGGGAGAAGCGTCGCCAGGCACTCAACGACCGGACCGGCATCGAGGCGATCATCGAGTCTCGATCCTTCTGGCCGGTCTTCCAGCCGATCGTCGAGTTGCGGTCCGGTCTCATCGTCGGACACGAGGCACTGACCCGGTTCGAGGATGGCCGGCGCCCTGACGTGGTGTTCGGCTTTGCGGCTCTGGCCGGAGCCGGGATCGAACTCGAGTTGGCAACACTGCGGGACGCGCTCCTCGCTTCAGCTGTGCTGCCCAGTGACACATACCTGAACCTTAATGTCTCGCCCGACCTCGTCCGGTCACGGAAGATGAAGAGTCTGCTCGCGGGCGCAACGCGCCCGATCGCCCTCGAACTCACCGAGCACGCCGTCATCGATGACTACGATCAATTGCGGGACGACCTCAAATTCCTGGGCGGCAACGTCCGCCTGGCCGTCGATGATGCCGGTGCCGGCTATGCCAGCCTGCGCCACATTCTCGAACTCAAGCCGGACTTCGTGAAGCTCGACATTGCCCTCGTCCACCGAATCAATCGCGATGCGGCCCGACAGGCGCTGATTGCCGGGATCGGCTATTTCGCAACCCGACGCCGGATCCGCCTCGTCGCCGAGGGGATCGAGACGGCCGCCGAGCTCCGAACGATCACCGAACTCGGCATCTGGTACGGGCAGGGCTACCTGCTAGGGCGGCCCCGCGACGCACGCGGGATGGAGCCCTGGCCGATCCGGGTCATGCTACCCACCTGACCAGCCTCGGCCGGCCGGCCGACCTGGCCACGTTGCCCCACAGGATCGGGGGTGTAGGACCCGATTTACCTGAGAGTATCCTGCCCGACATGCGCACCGCCGATTCCCTCAGCCGCGACGAATGGGAACGAATCCTCTACGCGCCGTTTCATGCCTATATGCACGTCGGCGGTGTGGGCGGGCCGCCGATCGAAGCGCAGTTCCGCTACCTCACCGAAGAATTCGCGGCAGGCCATGACGCCTTCTCCGACGGCTCAGTCGGAGCGATGATGACGGCCGCCCTGACCGAGAACCTCGACCCGCTATGGACCGCGTTTCAGGCCGACGGGCGATCGCCGAAGGACGGTCTCAGCAGGGCGCGCAAGACTCTGAGCAAGGTATCCGACACGGAATCCGAGGCGGTTCGGGACTGGCTCATCGCGCTTGCCAGTGGGATTGGTCAGGTGCGCCGCGTCATGGGAAACGAGATCATCTCGCCCGGCGAGGCGGCAGCGATCAGTGACGTCGCCGGCTGGCTGGGTCGGCCCGTGCCTCAGGACGACTGATCGGGCGGATCGCCAGCCACGGCCTCAGGCGTGGTCGCGAGGTCAGGCGCGGTCGCCAGGTCAGCATCCGGTGCGGGCTCAGGCCCGGCGGCGACGGCAGCCACGACCACGCCGTCAGCCACATCCAGATCGACGCGACCCGGCTCGATGCCGGCGGCACTCGCGGCTGCGAGCGCGGCGTGTCGGCGTCGCCGC
This sequence comes from Chloroflexota bacterium, assembly GCA_039933295.1. Lineage (GTDB taxonomy): Bacteria > Chloroflexota > Limnocylindria > Limnocylindrales > CSP1-4 > UBA5189. The sequence goes on along the minus strand of JBDTOJ010000065.1, from coordinate 1,748 downwards.
CGACGCATGAGCACGAAGCCCACGCTCAGCAACAGCAGCAGGCCGATGGCCGCACCAACCCGGATCGCGCCCTGAGTTGGCGCATCGGCCAGCGCCTGGTCAACGCGCGAAGCCTGGACCTGCGCCGCCGCCAGATCGATTGATGTCACGGCCGCGATCCCGGAGACGACGAGCGGATGCAGGTCCGTGCCCACAAGGCCGACCTGGGCAAAGAAGTCGTGTTGAGCGTCGACCTTCTGCCCCGCCGCCGTGATCAGGTCCGCAGCCGCCTTCTGCTCGTTTGCCCGATCGAGTGCAGCTTGGAGGTCCGCTGTGACCTTTGCCGTCGCCACGATATCCCGCACCGGCCCCGTAGCGGCGTCGACATCAGGGAGTTCGGCGCTTACGGACTGCACGGCAGCGAACGTCGCAGTCTCGAGGTTCATCGCGGCCGTGGCCGTGTCGAATCGCCACTCACTCATGGGCCGAAGGATCGCCTCCGGGACGGTCCAGGTTCCGACCGACTGCACAAGTTGGTGGTAGGTCGCGCGCGCCGCCGATCTGGCCGCGAGTGAGCCGTCAGGCCCTGCCCCATACGTCACGAGGAGATTCTGAGCGTAGTCGAGGTCCGTCACGCCGGCCGGGATCATGCCCAGTTCGTCAACTGCGTCGAGCCACCGGCGCCAGTCCTCCGAACCACTGCTGCCCGCCAGCACGGCGTCGCCGCTCTGGTACGCCAACGTCCGATCCATAAGTGCGGCCAAGACATCGCGCATCCGTGCCTCGCCCACCTGGGTCACCACGGACGAGACGATGTAGCACGACGCGGCGTACTCGTAGTCGATGATCTCGAGCTCCATCTTGGTGGCCTTCGGTCCAGCGAAGGCCCAGGCGGAGATCGACGGTTTCCCCGATCCCGGGTAGACGCTCGGTGCGACGCACGGGAGATGCGTGATGGTCGACTCGGCCCAGCCTGCGGAACCTTCGGACAACCATCGGTCGGTCAATAGGGAATCGTTGAACCACGCGTGTGAAAGTTCGTGCGCGACGACCCCAGGCTGGGTGTAGTTCTCGCTCACGCGGGCGACGGACGTTTCCGAATCGAACGTTCCGACATAGGCGCCGAGTCCCGCGTCGGATACCTCCCGGACCACGACCGTGCCTGATCCCGGCAGCGGTCGACCGATGAGGGTTTCGAGCTTGCCGAGCGAATCCTCGATTTGTCTCGTGACCTCGCCGTGCCAGTCCGCATCCTCGGGCCAGGACTGGATCTCGATGGCGCGACCGGACGGACTCGACAGGGATGACTTCTTGTACCCGCTGAGATTGTCGCCATCGAAGCAGGCCCAGAACTCCTCGGGCTTGACCATCGACGCAGTCGCGTAGGTAACGGAGCCCTGTACGGCGGACTTGCTGAACGTGCCGTTGTGCACATCGACGGTCAGCACGTATGCGGACGGCAGAACGACCCGCGTGCTGCCGCCGTCGATGCCGTTCGACGAGACGCAGAAGGACACGTACGCCCCACCGATCCGGGTGTCAGCCTTCGAGCGCGGTGCACCGCCTGGGATCTGGTACGTCACGTGCAGGCTTCGGGCCTGTCCCTTGTAGAGCGCCTTGTAGGTGATCCGGTATTCGTTGTAGCCGTCGCCTCTCTTGTACAGGGTGATCCGCGCGGTCCCGGCGTTCGCTGTGACCTTGATGGACGTGGCGGCCGATTCCAGCCACAGATAGCTCTCGTTGACGTAGTAGACCGTCGTCCGCTCGCA
>JBDTOJ010000064.1:0-6343 GCA_039933295.1 Chloroflexota bacterium | reverse complement strand
CTGATGGGTTTCTCGAACCCGGATGACCATGCCCATGCGCCAAATGAGTCGATGGTCCTGGCGAATTACGAGACGGGAATTCGCACGATCTGCGTGCTCTGGGACCTCCTCGGCGCAGCTGATCGGCGCTGAATTGCGGCGCTGACCCCGGACCAACGGCCTATGGTTCCACGCCACTAGGGCAGATGACGAGCCGGGTTCCGGTGCTACGATGCCGCTTCTGCAACAACAGGGGGAGGGTCAGGCGAACGTGGTGATCAAGGCGAACGAATCCGAGGAAACCGGGAGTGCCACAGAGGCGGGCCCTGTTGCCTGGCGGCACGACAGCGCGACGGGCAGCATGGCCCCGTTGTCGGCGATCGATGTCCTCGTTGACCTCAACGACAAGGTCGTCAGCGGCAAACTCGGCGAGTACCAGCCGATTCCGCTCGGCCTGACACCGCTCGACAAGACAATCGGTGGCGGTCTCCGTCCGGGCGAACTGCTGCTCATCGGTGGCGCCCAGGGCACCGGCAAGACGACGATGGCGCTCCAGATGGCGCGCAATGTCGCTGCGTCCGGTCAGGCCAGCGTCCTCTATATCTGCTTCGAGCACGACGAGCCGTATCTGCTCAACCGCCTGATCGCCCTTGAGTCCGCTCTTGCCCACATGCCCCAGAAGGCCGGCGCGATCAAGATCCAGGATGTACGCAAGGAGATTCTGGGGAGCTGGTCGGCGGAAGGCGCGGAGCCGCCGAACCTCGCCAACAACCCTCGACTCCGGCCTTCGCTCGATCGGATCGCCCGGTACGGCCAGAACCTTTTCCTGCTTCGTGGATCGGCCACGGAGAGCACGGTCGGCAATATCCGGGAGCTCGTCCAGGCGTTCCGTAAGCTCGCCGGCGACAAGCGTTTGCTCGTGATCGTCGACTACCTGCAGAAGGTCCCCCAGATCCCGGAGCCGAATACCGAGACCGAGAAGGTCACGTTCGTCGTCAACGGACTCAAGGATATTGCGCTGTCCGAGGAAGTCCCGATGATCGCGATCGTCGCGGCCGACAAGGAGGGCCTCAAGGCCTCACGGCTTCGCAACTTCCATCTCCGAGGTTCGTCGGCGATCAACTACGAAGCCGACATCATCCTGATCCTCAACGACAAGTACCACATCGTCGCCAAGGTGAACATCGAGTTCAACCCGTACCAGGCGCAGCGCTTCCGTGACTGGGTCATCGTCTCGGTCGAGAAGAACCGCGGCGGCCAGGACAACGTCGATCTCGAGTTCGAGAAGCACTTCGAGTACTCCTGCTTCGACCCCAACGGGCGGACGGTGCAGGAAAAGCTGATCGAAGAGCGCCTCTACAACGACTGACCGTTGGCCATTCGGGCCGCCCGTGCGTTGTCGCTGTGCTCCCCGCTCACGCACACTTGAGTGCGGTCCGAAGGGGTTGGGCGGCGGATCGGCGCGCCGCAGGGTATCGTCGGTTGGTGCATACCGATGCGGAGTTTCCCGGGATCATCGAGGTCGTGGTCGAGATTCCGCGCGGGAGCCGGAACAAGTACGAGTTCGATGAGGTCGCGCGCGTCTTCCGTCTGGATCGTGTCCTCTCCTCGGCGGTGTATTACAACTTCGACTACGGCTTCATCGAGGGCACGCGCGCCGATGACGGCGATCACACCGACGCCCTCCTGATCATCGACGAGCCGACGTTCACGGGCTGCCACGTCTGGGCCCGACCCGTCGGCGTCCTCGAGATGCGTGACGAGAAGGGCGCCGACTACAAGGTCCTGTGCGTGGCCGATGGCGACGCTCATCAGGCGCATATCAAGAACCTGGACCAGATTCGCCCGCATCGCCTCGTCGAGATCGAGCACTTCTTCGATACCTACAAGCTCCTCGAGGACAAGACGGTCGAAGTTCTCGGTTGGCGTGATCGTGCGCGGGCTCTCGAGATCCTCGAGGCGGATCGCGCGGTATGGCGGAGCGAGAACGCGTCGGCCGAACGATGACGGGGCCGGGCCGCCCATGTCGATGACGCAGAATCGTCCGAATGGCCGTCCGCCGTTCGCGCCCCGTGACGTGCCGCGCCTGTTCGTCGCCATTCCCATCCCGAGTGACATCGCGGCCCGCATCAGCACCGTCGTGGACGAAGTCAAGGAAGCGCTTGGGCTCGAAGGCAGCAAGGTCCGCTGGGTCCAGATGGAGGGGCTCCACGTCACGTTGCGGTTCCTCGGACCGACGCCGAAGAGCCAGATCGATGCCGTCGGAGCCGCCGTCGATCGCTTGACGGGGGTCGTTGCGGCGCCGTTTGAGCTTCGGGTTGGCGGGGCCGGGGCCTTCCCGGAACCGACGCGACCCCGAGCCCTGTGGCTCGGGATCCGCGCCGGAGCCGAGGCGCTCAGCGAGCTCTCGTCGGCGTTGACCGGGGCGCTCGTCGAGGCCGGTTGGGCGATCGAGGATCGTCCGTTTCGGCCGCACCTCACCATCGCCCGCACGGACGGCGTGCACGCGGGTGCGGCGGCCGGCAACCTCCTCGTCGCGAATTGCGCCGAGCTTGACCTGGGTTTCAGCGTTGACGAAGTCGTCCTGTATCGAAGTCATCTGGGCCACGGCGCGGCCCGATATGAGCGTCTCCACAGCGTGCCGCTCGCATGAGGCGAGCTGGCACCGCGCGAGCCCGCTTCCGACCACGTAGCATCCCGGCCTGACCGTCGCTGAGGGGAGCGAACATGCCACGAATCATCTGTCGAACATGCGGGCGCGAGGTCTACGCGACCGCGCCAATTGAGCAGCTCTTCGCCGACGAGCGACGCTGCCCTCGATGTGGCGCACCGCTCCAGAACGATCGCCGCGCCACGGACCGACGCCAGGCGAACCGGCGCGAGAATCCATCCGACGAGCCGGGTCCTCCCGAGACCGCAGAGGAGCGCCGTGTCAAGGACCGGCGGGAGGATCGCCGTCGTGGCGCGGACAGCGGACCGAACAAGCGATCGAGCGGCTGGCTCGAGTGAATCGGCGCCCGCCCGCGAGGATCGCATTCCTCGGGTTCGGGCTGATCGGCGGATCCATCGCCAAGGCCCTGGGCGCCGGGGGACCGGGCGGTCACGAATCCGAACCGGGTTCGCATCCACACCTCAGCGCATGGACGCCAACCGGACACGGTCCCGTCCAGGCGGCGGCGGACGGGGTGATCGATGAGGCTGCGGGGTCCATCCCTGAGGCCGTTGATGGCGCCGACCTCGTCGTGATTGCCGCCCCGGCAATGGACGCGATCGAGCTGGTCGAGCGACTCGGATCGGATCTCGCGACGCACCTGACGGCCGGTGCTGTCGTGACCGACGTGACCAGCACGAAGGGCGCGATCACGGAAGTTGCCGTCCGGTCGGGCCTTCGGTTCGTCGGTGGGCACCCCATGGCGGGCCTCGAGACCAGTGGCTACGCCGCGGCCGTGCCGGCCCTGTTCGTCGATCGGCCGTGGGTGATCGTCGTGCCCGACGGCACGCCAACCGCAACGGCCGACCCGGTTCGGTGGTTGGCGACTCGCTGCGGTGCGATGCCCATCGAGATGTCGGCTGCTGAGCACGACGCCGCGACGGCCGCCGTCAGTCACCTGCCACTCGTCGCGGCCGCCGCGCTGGTCGAGGCCGTCCACGGCGGGGGAGGCGAGGCCTGGGCCATCGCCCGCTCGCTGGCCTCCTCCGGCTGGGCGAGCGCAACCCGCCTGGCGCTCGGCGATCCACGGATGGGCGCGGGGATCCTCGCGACGAACCGCGCCGATGTTGCGGCGGGCGTGCGGGCCCTGCGGGCCGCGCTCGATGCCTGGCTGACTGAATTGGAACGGCCCGACGGGCCGGATGCCGCTGCGCTGGAGCGGCGATTTGCGGCGGTGCGGGCGATTCTCGAATCGGGCATGGACGACGCCCGGTGACGCCCGGTGAACAGGTACTCGTGGTGGACCGATCGGTCCTGATGGAGGATCCCGGCTGGGAGGGGATCCGGACCGAAGGCCTCGCATCCTTCGATGCGATCGTTGCCGAGCACGGACGCTTCGTCGATCGGGCGTCCGCGGAAGCGGATCGTCGCCTGAAGCAGGTGATTCCTTACCTCGTCCTGCGCGATGGCCCGGCCTATTTCCTGATGCGACGAACGAAGGCTGGTGGCGATGCCCGCCTCCACGATCGCTACTCGATCGGGGTCGGTGGTCATCTCAATCCCGGCGACACGGACCTGGGCGGTGGGCTACGGCGCGAGTGGGCTGAGGAGCTCGATGCCGATTTCGTGCCGGACTTCCGCCTGGTCGGCCTGCTCAACGACGACACGACGGAGGTCGGTTCGGTCCACGTCGGTGCCGTCTACCTCGCCGATGCTGCCGGTAGGGCCGTCCGAATCCGCGAGACGGACAAGCTCGATGGCGCCTTCGCCACGTCCGAGGAGGTCGCCGATCGCCTCGAGGCGATGGAGTCGTGGAGTGCCATCGTCTTCGCCCACCTCGAAGATCCGGCCGCCAGCGACTGATCGCGTTCCGGTTCAAACCGGCCCCCGGTGCGATACTGGGTGCGGAGGTGCGCATGCACCGTCGGATCCGTCGCCTGTTGTTCATCGCGCCGCTGCTCATGGGACTGCTGGGCCTCGCAGGTCCGGCGCTCGCCTCGAGCCACGTGGTCGTGGTGCTGCCCGCGACCGGGATCGTCGACAACGTCCTGGCCGGATATCTCGCCGAAGGGATCCAGGCGGCCGAGGCCGATGGTGCCGCTGCGGTGGTTGTTCGGCTGAATACGCCAGGCGGCAGCCTTGACGCGACGCAGCGGATCGTGTCCTCGTTCCTCGGGGCCAAGGTTCCGGTCATCGTGTGGGTTGCGCCGGCCGGGGGCAGGGCGGCGAGCGCCGGAACCTTCATCACGTTGGCTGCGAACCTGTCGTTCATGGCGCCCGGCACGAACATCGGTGCCGCATCACCGGTTGGTGGTCAGGGAGAGGACATTCCCGGCACCCTCGGCGAAAAGGTACGCAATGACGCGATCGCCAACATCACGGCCATCGCCGAGCACCGCGGACGTCCGGTCGATTGGGCGGTCGCCACCGTTGCCGAAGCGAAGTCCTACCCGGCGTCGGCGGCCGTCGCTGCCGGAGCGGTCGACGGGATCGCCGATTCGCTCGCCGCAGTCCTCGAACAGGCGACCGGCCAGGCGGTTACGATCGGTGGCGTCGAGCGCAAGCTCGATCTTGCCGGATCGGCTCCGGATGAGCTCGGAATGAACCCGTTTCAGAGCTTCCTGCATCTGCTGTCCGACCCGAACATCGCGTTCCTGCTATTCACGGTCGGGTTCTACGGGTTGTTCTTCGAACTCCAGAATCCGAATTTCGTGACCGGGATCCTCGGTGGCCTGGCGATCATCCTGGCGTTCATCGGCTTCGGAAGTCTGCCGCTCAATGTTGCCGGGCTGCTCCTGATTGCCCTCGCGATCGTCCTGTTCGTGCTCGAGGCCACCGTCACAAGCCACGGACTGCTGACCGTGGCCGGCCTGGTGACGTTCGTACTGGGCGCATCCGCGTTATTCACGGCCCCTGGGGATCCCACCGGCCCATTTGTCCAGGTCGCCGGGCCGTTGATCGCCGCCATGGCCGTCACGACTGCCGGATTCATGGGCCTGATCGCCTGGTCTGCCGTCCGGAGTCGCGGGCTCATGACAACCGCCGGCCTCGTCGGAGGCGTTGGTGGTGGGCTCGCGATCGGATCGGTCGGTGTGGTCAAGGCTCCCCTCCATCCAGCCGGATCCATCTACGCCGCCGGCGAGGAGTGGTCCGCCCGGATGGTCTCGGGAGGGACGCTTGAGCGTGGAGACCTGGTTCGAGTGGTTGGCATCGACGGCCTCATCGCCATCGTTGAGCCGGACGCGTCATCATCATTGCAACCGTAGGAACTTGAGAGGGGACAGCAGTGGAATTTCCAATCGGCGCATCGGTCGTCGGCTTCCTGATCGTCGTAGCGCTCGTCGCCGTCTACCTGTCGGTCCGGGTGGTCCAGCAGTACGAGAAGATGGTCGTCTTCCGACTTGGCCGCACGAGCGAGCTGATGGTCCGGGACCCGGGCCTCCGGTTCCTCGTCCCGATCATCGACCGTCCGGTCAAAGTCGATGTTCGCGAGCAGTTCATCGAAGTGCCCAGCCAGACCACGATCACCCGCGACAACGCGCCGATCAATGTGGACTTCCTGATCTACTGGCGGATCAGCGACCCGCTCAAGAGCGTCGTCAACGTCGTCAACTTCCCGGGCGCCCTCCAGGGCGTCGCAACGACCACGCTTCGTGCCGTGATCGGCGACATCCTGCTCGACGAGGTCCTGTCGAAGCGCGAGCAGATCAACGA
>JBDTOJ010000063.1:0-6233 GCA_039933295.1 Chloroflexota bacterium | reverse complement strand
ACGAGACCTCGGCCGCGATCAGTCTCGCCAACTTCAACCCGGGCGTGTCGGTCGTCTACATCGCCACAGGGCTCAGCTTCCCCGACGCACTATCGGGTGCACCCGTAGCCGGCATCAAGGGTGGCCCGATCCTGCTCGTGCCCGGAACCAGCATTCCAACTGCGATCAGGACGGAACTGACGCGTCTCCACTCGCCAAAGATCGTGATCCTGGGCGGTACGGGCGCCGTGTCCGCCAGCGTTGCGACGCAACTCGCCGCGTACACGAGCGGACCATAGGTATCGGGTCGGGCCGCAACCGTCCCGCAACCTTGGACGGGTGCCTTCTGGAGCCCCTCTGGTATACTCCGGCGGCTTCGCCAGGGTGCCCATGATCGAGCCGGGCCGAGGGTCGGCCTATCTCGCACTCTTCTCGGAAATCGGGTTCGTCCTGCTCGTGACGACTCTGGCAGGCGTCGGCATCGGCTACTGGGCCGATCAGCGACTGGGAACCATCCCGGTATTCGTGCTCATCGGGTTGCTGGTGGGGATGGGGATCGGGGCGCGGGCGGTCTGGCTGCTCATCAGCCGGTTCCTCGCCGCAATGGATGAACACAACTGACCGCACAAGAGCGCGGCAACGAAACTCAACGAGCGCGGCAGATGCCGCGCTCCTGTGTGTGGAGCGAGCGTTGACGAACGAACGGGCGGCTGTGGCGGCCGAGCCGATGTCGAACAAGCGAAAGATCCTGATCGCGCTGGTTGCGATCGTGGTTCTCGATATTCTCGCCGCCCTGTTCGTGCCGCCGTTCCCGAAGGGTGGCCAGCCGGGCGATCCGTTCCTGTTCCCGGCTGACGGAATCGGAGCCAACCTCGAACTGCCCGCCCCGCATGTCATCTGGGATCTCGCCCCGGATGTCGCGTCGAGCGGCATCGTCCAGTTCCACCCGAGCATCACCTCGTCGATCCTGACCCAGTGGATCGTGATCGTCGTGGTTCTGACCCTGATGATCGGCGCAACCCGTGGCATGAAGACCATCCCGGGCCGTGCGCAGAACGTCGTCGAGTTTGCCTATGAGTCCCTCCACGACTTCGCGACCTCGCTCGGTGGCCCGGCGGCTTCTCGCTACGTGCCGTTGTTCGCGGCGTTCTTCCTGTACATCCTGTTCTCCAACTGGAGCGGCCTCATCCCGCCCGTCGGGAAGCTCGAGCTGCTCCGTGCCCCGACCAGCGACGTGAACGTCACGATCGGGTTGGCCCTCGTGAGCTTCACGTTCTTCCAGATCGAAGGCTTCCGGGTCCTCGGGTTCAGCGGCTATGTGAGCAAGTTCCTGCCGGTCGGTGAGTTCCGGAATGGCGTCGGGGCTGGGGTGATCGCGATGTTCGTCGGCCTCGTCGAGCTCCTCCTGGAGTTCGTCAAGCCCCTGACCCTGAGCATGCGACTATTCGGCAACATCTTCGGCGGCGAGGTGGCCCTCGGCGTCATGACGGCGCTGACCGTGGCCATCATCCCGGTCGCGCTCGTCGGCCTGGAGGTCCTGCTCAACGCGGTCCAGGCCCTGATCTTCAGCGTTCTGACGCTGATGTTCACGCTCGCCGCCATCGAAGGTCATCATTCGGACGAACACCCCGAGGCGCTCGAGGGTGACGCAATCGCCACACCTGTCCCCAATCCATCGCTGGCGGGCTGAGCCCGCACCCATCCATCAGGTCTCAATACGCCCGGGCCGAACCGGGAACTAGGAGGAACCAGGGAACATGGAACACATTGGCGCGGGCCTCGCGGCCCTGGGCGTTATCGGGCCGGGAATCGGCATCGGCATCCTCGCCGGCATGTCCAGCAGCGCCATCGGGCGCAACCCGGATGCAGCCGGTCAGATCCGCGGCCTCGCGATCATCCTTGCCGCCTTCGCTGAAGGCCTCGGCGTGCTTGCGGTCGTCGTCGGCATCCTGACCATCTTCATCAAGCAGTAGCCGAAGCGGAACCGGAGCCCAATCGTGGATCTGCACGCCATCGCCGGCGGAATCGCCCAGGGAGCAGCCGCCCTCCAGGCCGAGGAAGGTCCCGGCCTGGTGATCAACGGATTCTGGATCATCGTCTCGGCGGCCAACTTCCTGTTCTTCCTGTTCATCATCTGGATCGTTGCGTTCAAGCCGATCAGCGGAATGCTGTCGTCGCGCAGGGAGCGGATCGAGCAGGGGCTCAAGGACGCGGAGCAGGCCCGGACGGATCGCGAGAGCGCGGAGCAGGAGCGCAAAGCCGCCCTTGCCGAGGCTCGTCGCGAGGCCAACGAGATCCTGGCCCGTTCGCAGAAGGTGGCCCAGGAAACCCGTGACGCGGATATCGCCGCGACGCGTGAGGAACTGGACCGCATGCGGACCCGGGCGACCTCGGAGATCGAGGCTGAGAAGCAACGTGCCCTGGCCGACTTGCGGGCCGAAGTCGCCGATCTCGCGCTGGCAGCCGCCGGCCGGGTCGTCGGCGAAACCATGACCGATGCCCGTCAGCGCCGTCTCGTCGAGGAATTCCTCGCCGCGTCGGCCGGAGATGCCAGGAACTGATGGCCAGGCCAACCAGCGCCGCGCGCCGCTACGCCGAAGCCGCTTTCGAGTTGGCCGAGCGTGACAACGCCTTCGAGGCATGGGCCGATGGCCTGAACCTCGTGGCCGCGGTCGCGGGCGACGCCAGAGTCGGCCGAAAGGTCGACAACCCCGCCATTCCGCATGCCGACCGCGAGGCCGGCGTTGCGCGCCTCTTCGAGGGCCGCGTGGGCCCCGGAGTGCTCAATCTCACCCGGCTGCTCGCCAAGCGCGGCCGGTTCGAGAGCCTCCCGGCCGTCGCCGCGGAGTTCAACCGCCTCCTCAATCGCCGCAACGGCGTGGTCGAGGCCGTCGTCACGAGCGCAGCACCGCTCACCGCCAGGGAAACGGACGCCATCAGCGCCCGCGTCTCGGCGATGACCGGTTCGGGCGTTGATCTCCGTACGGAGGTCGATCCGGCACTCATCGGCGGACTCACGCTCAAGGTCGGTGACCAACTGCTCGATGCGAGCGTCCGAGGTCGCCTGGAGCGGCTCCGGAACCAGCTCGTGGCGGGTTCGCGCTAAGCCCCACCCGCTCCGCTTCGGCGGAGCCTCAGCGGGCCGATGGCGCCCGAAACGGAGAACCGATGGCCATTCGCTCGGACGAAATCGTCAGCATCATCAAGTCGGCAATCGACACCTTCGACCAGGGGACCGAGTCCCGCAGCGTCGGAACCGTCGTGGAAGTCGGCGACGGCATCGCCCAGGTCTATGGCCTGGATGGCGCCCTCGCGTCCGAACTCCTCGAATTCCCGGACGGCGTGCGTGGCCTTGCCCTGAACCTCGAAGAGGAGACGGTCGGCGCCGTGATCCTCGGCGATGCCCGGGCGATCAAGGAAGGCGACATCGTCAAGACGACGGGCCGTGTCGTCGAGGTCCCCGTTGGGCAGGCGCTCATCGGACGGGTCGTGGACCCGCTCGGACGCCCGCTCGACGACAAGGGCCCGATCAAGGCGAAGTCAACTCGACCTGTCGAGCGGATTGCGCCTGGCGTCATCGTCCGCAAGTCCGTCGACACGCCGGTCCAGACCGGAATCAAGGCCATCGACGCGCTGATTCCGATTGGACGTGGCCAGCGCGAGCTGATCATCGGGGACCGCCAGACGGGCAAGACCGCCATTGCCATCGACACGATCATCAACCAGAAGGGCAAGGGCCTGGTCTGCATTTACGTTGCGATCGGCCAGAAGATCTCGACCGTCGCGAACACCGTCGCGACCCTCGAGAAGTACGGCGCCATGGAGCACACGATCGTCGTGGTCGCGGGCGCCGAGGATGCCGCACCGCTCCAGTACCTCGCGCCGTACTCCGGTGTCGCGATGGCCGAAGAGGTCATGGAAGTCGGCGTCACGATCGACGGCGAGCTCGTGAAGGACGCGCTGTGCGTCTATGACGACCTCAGCAAGCACGCCTGGGCGTACCGTGAGATGGCCCTGCTGCTGCGCCGGCCACCGGGCCGCGAGGCGTACCCGGGCGACGTCTTCTACCTCCACAGCCGGCTCCTCGAGCGAGCCGCACGCCTCAACGACGAGAACGGCGGCGGTTCCATCACCGCGCTCCCGATCATCGAGACCCAGGCGGGCGACGTGTCCGCCTACATCCCGACGAACGTGATCTCGATCACCGACGGCCAGATCTTCCTCGAGACCGACCTGTTCAACGCGGGCCAACGACCGGCCCTGAACATCGGTATCTCGGTCAGCCGTGTCGGCTCAGCCGCCCAGACCAAGGCGATGAAGAAGGTCGCGGCCCCGCTCAAGCTGGACCTGGCCCAGTACCGTTCCCTCGCGGCGTTCGCCCAGTTCGCTTCCGATCTGGACAAGGCGACTCGCGATCAGCTGACCCGAGGCGAGAAGCTTTCCGAGGTCATCAAGCAGCCCCAGTACCAGCCGCTGCCGGTCGAGAATCAGGTTGCGATCCTGTACGCGGCGACGACCGGACGCCTGGACGACGTCCCGACGCCGCGCGTCCGGGAATTTGAAGCACAGTTCTACCGGTTCCTCGAGAACGAGCGCCCGGCGATCCTCAAGGACCTCGGCAAGGGCAAGACCCTGACCGACGAGCTCGTCACCGCGCTTGATGAGGCGATCGAGGCCTTCCGTGTCGAGGGCTTCGGGATGGACCCGCGCGAGGATGCCAAGAAGGCCGACAAGGGCAAGAAGGTCGAGGCGACCGAGGCCGTCGCGGAGCCCGGGGCCGCCGCGGAGCCCGAGGCCGAGCCGGCATCCGACGAGACCAAGGCCTGATTCGTGGCCAGCCAACGAGACCTGCGCCGCCGCATTCGCGACGTCGGGCGGATCAAGCAGATCACCCGGGCGATGCAGTTCGTGGCTGCCTCGAAGCTGAAGCGTGCCCAGGACTCGACACTCGCGTCACGCCCGTACTCGCAGAAGCTCGATGAGGTCCTCGCGGACCTCGCTGCGGTGCTCGGGACGGACGATCATCCGCTGCTCGCCCCACGCGAGGGCGGCAAGCGGCTCCTGATCCTGATCACATCTGATCGGGGCCTGGCCGGGCCACTCAACACCAACACGATCCGGTTCGCCGCTCGGGCGATCATGGATCACACGGGTGACGTGACCGTGGTGAGCATCGGCCGCAAGGGCCGCGATGCCATGCGTCGATCGCGCGTCCCGTTGGAGGCCCACTTCGCCGGGTTCGGAGATCGCCCCAAGTTCGCGGACGTCATTCCGCTCGCTCGTCTCGTGACGGACGGTTTCGTCGGTGGCGAGTTCAGCCAGATCGACATCGTCTATCCGCGGTTCGTCTCGACCCTCGTGCAGCGACCGACCGTCGAGCCGCTCCTGCCCATCACCCCCGCCGATGACACGGCCGAAGGCATCCCCGGCAACCAATTCATCTTCGAGCCGAATCCGGCGGCGGTCCTGGAACGGCTCCTGCCGCGCTACGTGGCGACGCGCCTGTTCCAGGCCGTGCTCGAGGCGAAGGCGTCCGAGGAATCGTCGCGCATGGTCGCCATGAAGAATGCGACCGAGAATGCGGACGACCTCATCGACGAGTACACCCTCGCGTACAACAAGGTTCGCCAGTCCAACATCACCCGCGAAATGATCGAAATCGCGACCGGCGCTCAGGCGCGCTGACCGCCGCATCAGGAGGCATCAAGACACCATGGCCACTGCGACCAAGACCGCCCGCGCCGCCAAGGCCGACAACTTCGACGGCCGGGTCATCCAGATCACCGGACCGGTTGTCGACATCGAGTTCCCGGCCGGGCACCTGCCCGCGATCTTCAACGCGGTCGAGCTCGAACGGGAAGGTCAGGACCCGCTCGTCTGCGAGGTCCAGCAGCATCTCGGCAACAGCTGGGTACGTGCGGTGGCCATGACCACCACCGACGGCCTGCCGCGCGGTGGCGCGGTTCGGGACACGGGCGCCGCGATCACGGTTCCGGTCGGCGAGGCGACCCTGGGTCGCGTTTTCGATGTTCTGGGCAAGCCGATCGACGGCAAGGGCGACGTTGAATCGGATGTCATGCTCCCGATCCACCGGTCTGCGCCGGCCTTCGACGAGCAGTCGACCGAGGTCGAGGTGTTCGAGACCGGCCTCAAGGTCATCGACCTCATCTGCCCGTTCCGCAAGGGTGGCAAGATCGGGATCTTCGGCGGCGCCGGTGTCGGCAAGACGGTCATCATCCAGGAGCTGATCCGGA
>JBDTOJ010000062.1:0-1748 GCA_039933295.1 Chloroflexota bacterium | reverse complement strand
GCCGAGATGCTCGTGCGCATGTACCTCCGATGGGCCGAGCGCCATCGGTTCAAGACCGACGTCGTCGACTCGACCGAAGGCGAGCAGGCCGGCATCAAGAGCGCCACGGTCACGATCAACGGGAGATGGGCGTTTGGCTGGCTGCGCGCGGAACGGGGCGTGCATCGATTGGTCCGGATCAGCCCCTATGACGCCCAGAAGCGCCGCCAAACGACGTTCGCCCTCGTCGAGATCATGCCCGAGGCCGATGACGACGTGGAGATCGAGCTCAACTGGGACGACATTCGGGTGGATACGTTCCGCTCATCCGGTGCCGGCGGCCAGCACGTTCAGAAGACCGAGTCGGCCATTCGCCTGACCCACCTGCCGACGGGCATCGTCGTGACCTGCCAGAACGAGCGGTCCGCCACCCAGAACCGGGAGCTCGCGACCCGGGTCCTGAAGTCGCGCCTGCTCGAGCTCGAGATCGTGAAGCGTGAAGAAGAGCTGCTGAAGCTCCGGGGCGAGCACGTGACGGCGGGCTGGGGCAACCAGATCCGGAGCTACGTCCTGCACCCGTACCAGATGGTCAAGGATCTCCGGACCAGCTACGAGACCTCGAACACGGGCGGCGTGCTCGATGGCGACCTCGATGCGTTCATGCAGGCCGAGTTGGAGCGGGTCGCGACGGGACGACCGCCGTCGGCCGAGGTCGACGACGAATCGGCGTGATCGAGCCTCCCGAGCCTGACGGGGTCCTCATTCGCATGGCGACCGTCACCGACCTGGCAGCCTGCGAAGACGTGTGGCGGGACGGCCTGAACGACTACCTCATGCCGCTCGGGCAGATGAAGATCGAGCCGGACAACGCCCAGCTCCGCCAGCTCCACGCCCACCTGCTCGCAACCGACCCGTCCCTGTTCTGGGTCGCGACGCGGCCCGATGGCCCGGGCGCGACCAGTGGCGAGACCGTGATCGCCTTCGCTGCGGCCGCGCGGCGTGGCCCGACGTGGTTCCTGTCGATGCTGTTCGTGCGCCCCGGCGAGCAGGCTCGCGGCCTGGGCCGTCGGCTCCTCGAACAGATCCTCCCGAACGACGGCGTCGTCCGTGCTGTCGCCACCGACCCGGCGCAGCCTATTTCGAACGGGCTGTACGCGGTGGTCGGCATGGTCGCCCGGCTTCCGGTCTTCAACCTGGTCGGGCGACCAACCCGATCGGAAGCCCTCGAGCCGCTTCCGGAAGGGATGGTGGCCGCGGGTCCCGTCGGAAAGCCGGATGGCGCGACGATTGCTGCAGAGATCGATGAGCTCGATCGGGAAACCCTCGGCTATGACCACGAGGTGGATCACGCCTACCTTCGTCGTGGGGGCCGGATGTGCTTCACCTATCGGGACGCCGCGGGCCGTCTCGCCGGCTACGGCTATACCTCGGCAGTGGGCCGAATCGGACCCGTCGCGGTCCGCCCGGCGCTGCCCCTGGCCTCGGTCGTCGCGGACCTCCTCACGGCTGTATCTCCACGAGGCGCGTCAGCCATCTGGGTCACCGGCCAGGCAGGACCGACGATCGAGATGCTCGTCCGAGCCGGGCTTCGGATCGAGGGGTTTCCGGTCCTGCTCGGATGGAACCGGACGTTCGCAGCGTTCGATCGCTACATTCCGACCTCGCCCGGGCTGCTCTGACCGGCGGTTGCCGGTTCTCGCGGGGCGGTGGTAGCCTCACGCTCGACGTGGCTCCCTCCGATGTGCCCCGGGCCCGGAGTCTCGCGAGGA
>JBDTOJ010000061.1:0-4374 GCA_039933295.1 Chloroflexota bacterium | reverse complement strand
GCGGCGAGGAGGCCCGAGGCAGTTCGCGACAGGCTCCGGGCCCGCCACGTGGCCACCGCGAAGAGGAAGGACCCGACCACCATCGTGATCACCCCGATCGAGCCGATCATCCATGGGCTGATGCCGCCGATCAGGGTGGTGTCGCTGTCCCCCGCCACCACGATCGCCGCGTAGGCGAACAAGCTGACCGCGGCGCCGATCGCCGGGATCGCGAACGCGGACCAGGTCAGCACCGGGTGACTGCGCGCCTGGAATGCGCTGAGACCGATGAGGGCAACGAGGGTCATGGCTGTCGCTCCGACGATGGCATAGCCAAGGAACGGACCGAACGAATCGCCCCCATCGTTGATGGCATTGCCGGCGAGCACGAAGAACCAGAGAAGGCCGCCGATCATCGCGGCGTAGCCTCCGATCCGAAGTGTCATGGCGAATCCCTTTCCGTGGATGGATGCGGCGCCGAGGCCGCGAAGGTGGAGGTGCGCATCGAGCGCGCCGAGCAGGACGTCCGCAACATCGAAGGGTCCGAGCGGGCGATCCGCGAGGATGCGTTCGAACTCATCCCCATAGCGAGCGCGCCAGCGCGCGGGATAAAGCCGGAGCAGGAGGGTGATCATGGGACGCAACCCTGTCTAACTTGAAGACTGGCCGAGGCGTTTCAGACCGACCTGGGCGAACTTCGCAAGATCGTGAAGCTGCTCGCCAAGGACGCTCGCGCCAACCGCGCTGAGGCGGTATGGGCGGCGCCGTTCGACTGGAGCGAGCGCCTCGATCAAACCGCGCTCCTCGAGCCGAGCGAGCGCGGCGTAGAGCGTGCCCGGACCCATCGGGCGGCCGGTCCCTGCCTCGACATCGGCCATGATCGCGTAGCCGTGTTTCGGTCCGTCGCTGAGGCTGACAAGAATGAGCAGCGCGGGTTCGGCGAACCGGCCCAGATCGGGGATCTTCGGAGTCATGGGTCACTTCCTACGCTAGACGATATATCGTGATGCGTACTATCGGTTATCGCAGTCGAACTTGTCAAGTGGATTTCCGCAACGTTGGACGAGATCTGTTCATGTCGCGCGGCCCCGAAGGGAGGCGATGGGAGCGTTGCAGCGTCTTGGTCCCGCGACAATCTGAACCGCCGACAGGAGACGACCCGAGCTTCCTTGCCGGCGAGATTGCAACGATGGCCCTCCTGTTGACTCCCGGACCGCGATGTGATCATATCGTTGCACGTACTACGTATCACGATATAGCAACGCGCGATGGAGTGCCTCCTCGCCGCGTTGGTGGAGGGATCAATGGCCAGTGCCCATGCCCGTGCCGGGGCGTTCGCTCTCATCGTCGCCTCGGTCGCGGGGATCGCCTGGACGGTCCTCGAGCTCGTCCAGCCATCCCTCGGCTTCGAGGACACGGACAGCCCGGCGGTGACGCTCAAGTTCCTCGCGAGCCATGCCGACGTGTGGGTGAATGCCTCCCTTGTCCTCCTTCTCCTCGCCGGAAGCCTGCTTGTGGCCACGTTCGCGGTCAGCGATGTCCTGGCGCAACGGTCGAGCCGCCTGACCATGCGATCGATCTCCGCTGCAGGTGCCTTCGCCGCCGCCTGCTTCTTCATGTTCGGCACGCTCCGCGCGTCGGCCCACCCGCTCCTTTATATCGAAGGGCTCGATCGAGCCTGGGGGGAGAGCGCGTTCCTCGTCATCCAGATGGTCGGCATTCACGGGTTTGCCCAGGCGGGCATCCTCGCCTTCTGTCTGTGGGCTGTCGGCGTCAGCGCCGCCGGCCTGCGGTCCGGCGCTCTGCCGCGGGCGGTTTGCCTCCTCGGGGTGATTCCCGCAATCCGGGTCGTGCTCCTGGTACTCGGCCCGACGGGAGCCATCGAGATGCTGCCCGACGGGCTCTGGGTCGTGGCGATGATCGCGATCCCAGGCACCTTCCTGTGGTCGCTCATCCTTGGGCTGGTGCTCATTCGGCGAAGCTTCGGCGCAGGACAGGTCCGCACCGACGAAGTGATCGCATGACGGCGGCTCCATGGATCTCGTCGCTCGACGTGATCGTTGCGCCGCCCGACATCGAGTCGACTCGTGCCGCAATGTCCGACAGGGGTCACGCCGCCAGGTAGGCGACGCCCCTGGCCGGCGTATGGTTCGAGCATGGCTCATTCGTCAGAGCGCTCGACCGATGGCCCGCCACCGCCTTCGCCACCCGGCATCCTCGCGGTGATCGGCGCCGGGACGATGGGTGCTGGAATCGCCCAGGTGGCCCTCGAGGCAGGATGGTCGGTCCGACTCCATGATCCCGATCGGGGCGCGCTGAATCGAGGGCGAGCCCGGATCGCCGACGGTCTCAGCCGACGCGCGGTCAGGCGTTCGATGACTGCCGCTGAGACGGCCACTTCCATCGACGCGCACCTTGTGCGGCTGACCGAGGCCGACGACCTCGCCGAGGCGACGAGGGGCGCCGATCTCGTCATCGAAGCCATCTTCGAGGACCTCGACGCGAAGCGTGTCCTCTTCTCGGCCATGGACGCGGTCTGTCCGCCAGGGACGATCCTCGCAACGAACACCTCGGCGCTCTCGGTCGAGGCGATTGCAAAGGCCGCCGCGAGGCATCCGGAGCGGGTGCTCGGGCTCCACTTCTTCAACCCGGCTCCGGTGATGCTCCTGGTCGAGGTCATTGCCCCGGCTGGTGTCAGCGCGGCGGTCGTCGATCGCGCCACGGATGCCATCCGGGGGTGGGGGCGTACCCCGGTTCGATCCATCGACTCACCCGGTTTCATCGTCAACCGCGTGAACCGCCCGTTCACGATCGAGGCGCTCCGAATGCTCGAGATTGGCGAAGCTCGTGTAGGCGAGATCGACGCTGCGCTGCGCACCGACGGATTTCCGATGGGCCCGTTCGAACTGATGGATCTGGTGGGCCTCGACGTCAACCTCGCTGCCGCCAAGGGCGTCTGGGAAGGTCTCGGTCGACCTGATCGGCTTCGACCCTCGCCGATCCAGGAGTGGTTGGTCAAGAGTGGGCGGCTCGGCCGCAAGACCGGCGTCGGGTTCTACCGCTACAACGCGGGTCGTGACCCGGTTCCAGACCCGCTGCCGCCCGATGTTGCACCGACGGCGCGCGGACGGCGCGAGCTCCCCGAGACGGACATCGTGGGACGAATCCGGGCCTCGTTGCTCGACGAAGCGATTCTCGTCCGCGACGCGGGCGTCGCCACAGAAGCCGACATCGACATGGCCCTTTGGCTTGGAGCCGGCCATCCCGAAGGTCCGTTCGCGTGGCGGAGGCGCCACGACCTTACAATCGGATCATGAGTCGAGACCTCCACCGATCCCTCCGCGAGGCCTGGATCGTCGAAGCCGTGCGGACGCCGATCGGGCGGTACGGCGGAGCCCTCGCAGGCGTGCGGCCAGACGATCTGGCAGCGCTCGTGATCCGCGCCGTAGTGGATCGCTCGGGAATCGACCCGGGGCTCATTGAGGACGTCATCCTCGGCTGCGCAAACCAGGCCGGCGAGGACAACCGCGATGTTGCTCGCATGGCGCTCCTCCTTGCCGGGCTCCCGGTCGAGGTCGGCGGGCTGACCGTCAACCGGCTGTGCGGCTCGGGCCTTCAGGCGATCAACTCCGCGGCGCATGCGATCGCCGTCGACGACGGGGACGTGTTCATCGGCGGCGGGGTCGAATCGATGACGAGGGCCCCGTACGTCATGGCCAAGCCCGACAGCGCCTACGACCGGGGCAATCGTGAGCTCCAGGACACCACCCTCGGCTGGCGGTTCATCAATCCGGCGCTGGCCGCGAAGCACTACCCGTTTTCGATGGGTGAGACCGCGGAGAACGTCGTCGATCGCTGGAAGGTCAGCCGTGAGCGGCAGGATGCCTTTGCGCTGGCGAGCCAGCAGAAGGCCGTAGCCGCGATCGAGCGCGGTGCATTCGATGGCCAGATCGTGCCGGTACCGGTCCCCCAGAAGAAGGGCGACCCGGTGTTCGTAACCCGGGATGAGCACCCGCGCGCGGATTCCTCGATGGAATCGCTGGCCCGTCTCCGACCCGCGTTCCGGGAAGGCGGCTCAGTCACCGCCGGCAACAGCTCCGGAATCAATGACGGCGCGTCGGCGGTGCTGCTCGTTGAGGCGGATCGGGCCCGCGCGCTGGGCCTCAAGCCACTCGCGCGGGTCGTGTCAACGGCCGTTGCAGGGATCGACCCCGCGATCATGGGCGCCGGCCCGATTCCCGCGGTCCGCAAGGCCCTCGCCCGGGCCGGCATCGGCGTCGCTGATCTCGATCTCATCGAACTGAACGAGGCATTCGCAAGCCAGTCCGTCGTCTGCATCGACGAGCTCGGGCTCGATCCGGCTCGAGTCAACGTGAACGGTGGCGCGATTGCCCT
>JBDTOJ010000060.1:0-19588 GCA_039933295.1 Chloroflexota bacterium | reverse complement strand
GCTCGTCGACCGGGATGTTGAAGAAGCCCTGGATCTGGCCCTGGTGGAGATCCATGGTCAGGACCCGATCGGCACCAGCCACGGTGATCATGTCGGCGACGAGTCGAGCGGTGATCGGAACGCGAGGTTGGTCCTTCTTGTCCGAGCGCCCGTAGCCGTAGTAGGGCACGACGGCCGTGATCCGGCCCGCGCTCGCGCGCTTGAACGCATCGACCATGATCAGGAGTTCCATGATCGCGTCGTTGACCGTGATCGAGCCGTCCACCGGCCGGCACGTTGGCTGGACGATGAACACGTCCTTCTCGCGGACGTTGTCGAGGATCTTTACGAAGATGTTCTCGTTGGCGAACTTGAAGACATCAAGGCGCCCGGTTTCGGCGCCGAGGTAGCGGGCGATCTTCCGGGCGAGATCCGGGTTCGAGTTGCCGTGGTAGATCTCGAACTGATCCGCGTACACGGGGCTCCTTCTTGTGGCCGAAGCCGGTTCGCGACGCTCAGGCGCCGGGTTCCGGGACGACGTCGCCGCTCGTGGCTTCACCGCCCGCTGCCGGATCGTCATTGTCGCCGTTGTCGCGGGCTTCTGCCAGCCCAGGTCGGAATGCCGCGATTCCCACGACCGCATCACCTTCGTTGAGGCGCATGACGATGACACCCCGCGCACCGGATGAATAGCGGTTGATCGACTGGAGCTCGGTCCGGACGACCTGCCCGTGCGCGGAGATGAGGACCAGTTCCTCGTCGAGCTCGGTGACCTGCTGGACCGCCGTCACGATGCCGGTCTTGCGGCCCTCCAGGGCGATCAGCCGGACGCCCTGTCCGCCGCGATGCTTGATCCTGAACTCGGTAACTGCGACGCGCTTGCCGTAGCCGGTCTCGGTCAGGACGAGCAGATCCGCGCCGGGTTGCACGATGCTCATCGAGACGACCCGATCATCCGCCTTCTTGAGGAGTCGGATGCCGATGACGCCGGCCGCATCGCGACCCATCGGTCGGACCTCGTCCTCGGCGAAGCGGGCGAGCATGCCCTGCGCCGTCGAGATGATCACGTCGTCCATTCCGGACGAAACCTCGACCCAGGCCAACTCATCCTTCTCGTCAAGGGTGATCGCCCGGATTCCCGTGGAACGGACGCGCTCAAACTGCTCGAGTGGGGTCTTCTTGATCTTGCCCCGCGTCGTGGCGAGCACGAGATAGCTGCCCGGCGCGAACGTCGGGAGGGTGATGGTCGCGACGGGAACCTCGCCGGCTTCCACCTGGACCCCGGGCAGGTTGATGATCGGCATCCCCTTCGCCTGGCGGCTGGTGTCCGGGATCGAGTGGACCTTGGCCGAGAACACACGCCCGCGATTCGTGAAGAACAGCGCCCAGTCATGGGTGTTCGCGACGAGGAGGTGCTTGACGGCGTCTTCCTCGCGGGTCGTGTGCCCGATCACACCCTTGCCGCCGCGTCCCTGGCGTCGATAGGTCGCGACGGGCTGTCGCTTGATGTAGCCGCGCCCGCTGATCGTGATGACGACGTCCTCGTCGGCGATCAGATCCTCGTCCGTCAGTTCGCGTGATGAGTCCTCCTGGACCCGGGTCTTGCGCTCCCCGGCGTACTTGCGCTTGATCTCGGTCAGTTCGTCCTTGATGATCTGCAGGACCCGCGCGACGTTGGCGAGGATGTCCTCCAGTTCGGCGATCAGCTGGATCACCTGCAGGTATTCGTCCTCGATCTTCTGACGCTCAAGGGCCGCGAGGCGGGCGAGTCGCATGTCCAGGATCGCCTGTGCCTGGCGCTCGCTGAGATCGAACCCCTTCATGAGGTTCGTTCGGGCGGTCTCGGTGTCGGCCGAGGCTCGAATGGTCTTGATGACGGCGTCGAGGTTGTCGAGCGCCTTCTTGAGGCCCTCGAGAATGTGAGCCCGATCGCGCGCCTTGCCGAGATCGAATTCCGTGCGGCGCCGGATGATCTCGCGCCGATGGTCGACGTGATGCTGGAGGACCGACTTCAGCGACAAGGTCTGAGGCTGGCCGTTGACGAGGGCCAGCATGTTCATGTTGAACGCGGTCTGCATCGAGGTGTGCTTGAACAGGTTGTTCAGGACCTTGTGCGGATTCGCATCGCGCTTGATCTCGATGTAGATGCGCATGCCGTCACGGTCGGACTCGTCCCGCAGGTCCGAGATGCCTTCCATCTTCTTGTCCTTGACGAGCTCGGCGATCTTCTCGAGCAGCGACGCCTTGTTCACCTGATACGGGAGCTCGGTGACGATGATCGCCATCCGGTCCCCGCGGACCTCCTCGAACGCGACCTGAGCTCGCATGACCACGCGTCCGCGGCCATGGGCGTACATCTGGCGGATCGCGTCAACCGTCTCCCACTCGCCGGAGATCAGGTTGCGCTGGCGCTCGTAGCGGAAGATCGTCGCGCCGGTCGGGAAGTCGGGGCCGGTCACGATGGTCGACAGGTCGTCCGTCGTGATCGCCGGATCGTCGATCAGGGCGATCGTGGCATCGACGATCTCCCCGAGGTGGTGGGGCGGGATGTTGGTCGCCATGCCGACCGCGATGCCGGTGCTGCCGTTGATGAGCAGATTCGGCAGCTTGGCCGGCAGGACGGTTGGTTCCTGCTGGGTCCCGTCGTAGTTGTCCGCGTAGTCGACGGTCTCCTTGTCGATGTCGGCGAGCATCTCGGACGCGATCGCCGTGAGGCGGGCCTCCGTGTACCGCATCGCCGCCGCGGCGTCGCCGTCGACCGAACCGAAGTTGCCCTGGCCGTCGATGAGCGGGTAGCGCATCGAGAAGTCCTGGGCGAGTCGGACGAGAGCGTCGTACAGTGCGACGTCACCATGCGGGTGGTACTTGCCCATGACTTCGCCGACGATCGCCGCACACTTGCGGAACGAGCTCGTCGACGACAGGCCCATCTCGCCCATCGTGTACAGAATTCGACGATGGACGGGCTTGAGGCCGTCACGGACGTCCGGGAGCGCGCGCGCCACGATCACGCTCATCGCGTAGTCGAGATACGAGACGCGCATCTCGTCCTGGATGCGAATGTTCTTGACGTTGGCGGTATTCCCGAGGTCGTCGGTCACGAGGTGGTGGCTCCTTCGGTCAGGTCAGCGGCGGTTCGGGCATCGAACGCCCGAGGCCCAGGTCGGTGAATCGTGCGGCGATCGCGGCCGCTTCCGAGGTCGACGGCTCCGCAGGTCGGCGTCGAAGTCCGTTGAGGGTCTGGCGAATGGCGGCAGCCGGATCCGGATCCAGCTTGGAAAGGACGTCGCGGATGACCCAGGCTCGATGGCCGTCACCAGCACGGGCAGCACGGTCGGTCTCGTGCCGGAGCGCGTTCGTGGTGGATTCGCGGTCAACAAGGACCATCGAACGGTAGGCCCAGGCGAGCGCCTTCTGGACGTCGGGCTCCGAATCGCCGATCAGGAGGCCCACGATCGCGAGTCCGCGTACGGCGACCTCCGGGTCCCGTCCGGCCGTGCGATCGACAAATGGGATCGTGGCTATCGTGGATCCAACGATCCGGCGTTCCCAACGGGAGGGCGCGTAGACGAGCTGTTCGAGCTCTGCCCAGCGGAATGGCTCAGCCAGGATTCCCCGGCCGATGGTGTGGGCCAGGGTGTCAACCGTGATCCAGTCCTCGGCCTCGCGTCCCGCGCGCCGGATCACCTGCCAGGTCCGCTCGGTTTCGCGCGGCAGCGTCGACTCGAGGATGCCGAACGCGAACCAGCGCGCCTCGAGTTCGGGCTCTCGCAACAGGCGGTCGGCGACGAGCAGGAGTGAGGTCGGGGAATCGGCTCGCGTCGCCGACCGGAACCCTCGACTGAGCGCTCGGAGGAGCGGATTGCGGACGCCATGGGTCGCCCCGATACCGGGCGCCACGAACTGTTGTCCCGGGCGATAGATCGGATCGGCGAGCGCCATCAGGGCCCGCCGAAGTGCAGCCGCCAGGTCTTCCGGGTCCCCGACGTGCTCGGCCAGGGCCCGCCCAAGCGTCACCGCCTGCTTCCGGTGATCGGCCACGAACGCCCGGGCATGGCCAGTCGTCGCCTGAGCCGGCCAGGTCGCCGCGGTCTTCTGGCGTGCGGCCGGCGGCGGGGCGGGCATCGCGAACGCGGAAGCGACCATCACGAGCGATCGACGCCGACGGGCGAGGTGCGTTGGGCCTCTGCTTGCCCCGATCGATCGTCGGCCGGCCGGAGTTGATAGCGGGCCTTGAGCTCGGCGAGTCGCTCCGGCGGGGCGGCGATGTAAGTCCCGGTACTCGAGACGAGGACCACTCCGCTGGTCGCATCGAGAATGCGGCCCTCGGTCCGCAGCAGGCGACGGCTCACGTCGATCACGACGCCTTCGGCTCGAATGGCCTGGCCCACGTTGACCGGCCGCTTGAAATCGACCGTCATCCGGGCCGTGACGCCCCACGTGTCCCGGCCGATGACCGCCCAGCCCATGACCTCATCGAGGATCGTGGACAGGATCCCACCGTGGACGACGCCCTCCCAGCCCTGAAAAGCCGGGTCCAGAGCGAGTTCCGACCAGCATCCGGTCGCATCCGTATGCAGGACGAGGTGGAGCCCATGCTCGTTGAGTTCACCGCAGGCAAAGCACCGATGGGGCTCGAACGTGAACCGCCGACCCGCCATCTCCGTGCTTTGCCGGAGGTCAGATGTCAAGGTTGCGAACCTTTCTGGCCTCGCTCTTGATGAAGTCCTTGCGCGGCCCGACCTTCTCGCCCATGAGCATCGTGAAGACGCCGTCGGCCTCGGCCGCGTCGTCGATCTCGGCGCGCATCAGGACGCGCGTCTCCGGGTTCATGGTCGTGTCCCAGAGCTGGTCCGCGTTCATCTCGCCGAGGCCCTTGAACCGCTGCACGCTGACGTTCTTGAGGTTGATCTCCTTGACGATCTTGTCCCGTTCACGCTCGGATTGGGCGTATTTCGTGACCTTCCCCGTGGAGATCCGGTAGAGCGGCGGCTGGGCGATGTAGAGGTAGCCCATCTCGATGATCTGGGGCATGAACCGGAAGAACAGGGTCAGGAGCAGCGTCCGAATGTGGGCGCCGTCCACGTCCGCGTCGGTCATGATGATGACCCGGTGGTATCGGAGCTTGGTGATATCGAAGCTGTCGCCGATGCCCTCGATGCCCGCGCCGAGCGCGATGATCAGGGGTCGGACGTTCTCGCTGGCCACGATCTTGTCGAGGCGCGCCTTCTCGACGTTGAGGACCTTGCCGCGGAGCGGGAGGATTGCCTGAAAGCGCCGATCGCGGCCCTGCTTCGCTGAGCCCCCGGCCGAATCGCCCTCGACGATGAACAGCTCACTCCGGGCCGGATCTCGCTCCTGGCAGTCGGCGAGCTTGCCCGGCAGGGACAGGCCGTCGAGGACGCCCTTGCGGATGACGAGGTCGCGCGCCTTGCGGGCGGCCTCGCGAGCTCGGGCCGAGGTCAGGCACTTCTCAATGATCCGGCGCCCATCACCCGGGTTTTCCTCGAGGTACTGGGTGAGGCTGTCGCTCACGGCGGTCTGGACCTGGCCCTTGACCTCCGCATTGCCAAGCTTGGCCTTGGTCTGGCCCTCGAACTGCGGGTCGGTCAGCTTGACGCTGATCACGGCCGTGAGGCCTTCCCGGACGTCATCGCCGGACAGATTGCCGTCAGCATCCTTCAGGATGCTCGCTTTCCGCGCCCAGTCGTTAAGGGAGCTGGTGAGCGCAGCACGGAATCCGGTGATGTGCGTCCCACCGTCGACCGTGTTGATGTTGTTCGCGAATGCCAGCACGTTCTCCGTGTAGGTGTCGTTGTACTGAAAGGCGACTTCGACGGCGGTCGAGCCCTCGCGTCGATCGACGTAGATCGGACGTGTGTGGAGCGCTTCCTTGTTCCGATTGAGATGCCGCACGAACGACTGGAGGCCGCCCTCGAAATAGAAGGACCGCTCTCGATCGATCCGCTCGTCGATGAGCGTGATCCAGACACCCTTGGTGAGGTACGCCGATTCGCGCAGCCGTTGTGACACGGTATCGAAGGAATACTCGGTCGTTTCGAAGATCTCGGGGTCGGCACGGAAGATGGTTTTCGTGCCCCGACGCGTCCCCTGGGGCCCGCCCTTCTTCACCGACCCCGTCGGCTTGCCGCGAATGTATTCCTGAGACCAGATGAATCCATCGCGAGCGGTCTCGACCCGCAGATGGTCCGACAGCGCGTTGACGACGCTCACGCCGACACCGTGAAGTCCGCCGGAGACCTTGTAGCCGCCTCCGCCGAACTTGCCACCGGCGTGGAGGACGGTATGGACGACCTCGAGGGCGTCCTTGCCGGTGGCGTGCTTTCCGACGGGCACGCCGCGACCGTCGTCGATGACTTCGACCATCCCGTCCTTGGTGATCGTGACCTGGATCGTGGTGGCGTGGCCGGCCATCGCCTCGTCGATCGAGTTGTCCACGACCTCCCAGACGAGGTGATGCAATCCCCGCACATCGGTTGAGCCGATGTACATGCCGGGCCGTCGGCGAACGGCCTCAAGGCCCTCCAGGACCTGGATGCTCGCGGCGGTGTAATCCGAACCCGCGGCCTTCTTGCGACGGGTGGTGCCCGCCTCCTTGCCGCCGTTCGGTCCGACCGTGGGCTCCGTCACGCAGTTCCTCCCATCAGGCGCTCGTAGAGGCGCCCGAGCTCTTCCTCGGTGTAGTAATCGATGACGATGCGTCCCCCGCGACGGGAGCGGGCCAGTCGAACCTTGGTCCCGAGGGCGCGCCGCAGGTCTTCCTCGACGCGCTCGGTCTCCCCGTCACGCACGGACGGGGCCGGTTGTGCTGCTTTCGGCTCTCGCAGGCGCCGAACGAACTCCTCGGTCTGGCGCACGGACAGGTCCTGCGCCATGACCGTGGCCACGATCGTCGGCTGGTGTTCGATCGGGAGTCCGCCGATCGCCCGCCCATGGCCCTCGGTGATGATCCCGTCAGCCACCGCCGCCTGAACGCTGCTGTGGAGGTCGAGGAGTCGAAGCGTATTCGCCACCGTTGATCGGGCACGGCCCACCCGAGTGGCCAGCGCCTCCTGGGAGAACCCGAACTCGTCGATCAACTGCCGGTAGGCGCGCGCCGATTCGAGCGGATCCAGGTCCTCGCGCTGAAGGTTCTCGACCAGGGCGAGCTCGAGCTGCTCTCGGTCGGCGAGCTGCCGGATCACGGCTGGAATGCGCTCGAGGCCCGCTGCCCGCGCAGCCCGCACCCGGCGCTCGCCGGCAACCAGCTGGTAGCCATCCACCAGCTCGATCACCAGGACCGGCTGGATCACGCCGTGCTCGCGGATGCTCGCCGTCAGGGTCGCCAGGGCGGCGTCGTCCATGCGGACGCGAGGTTGCCGCGGATTGGCGCGGATGCGGTCAAGCGGAATATCTGTCGACCCAGCTCCCTGCGCGGGGCGCTGCGGGATGAGGGCCGCGAGGCCACGGCCGAGGCCCGATGGTCGTTCAGTTCGGCTGTTCATCATGCGACCAGGGCCGGGGTGCCCGGTGTTGCCAGATCGCTCACCGGACCGCGCGGGAAGCGCGAGCGAAATTCGACGGCCAGCGCCTGATACGCCGCCGCCCCGCGCGACTCCGGGGCGTAGACGTGGATCGGGAGGCTGTGGCTCGGGGCTTCGGACAACTTCACGTTCCTGGGGATCACGGTCTCATAGACGCGGTCGGCGAGGTGCGCCCGCACTTCGCTGGCCACCTCCGCCGAGAGATTGGTGCGCCCGTCGAACATGGTCAGGACCACGCCATCGATCTCCAGTCGGGGATTGAGGTGATCACGAACCAGAGCAACCGTCGCGAGCAGTTGGGAGAGCCCTTCGAGCGCGTAGTACTCGCACTGGATCGGGATCAGCGCGCCGTCGGCAGCCGTGAGGGCATTGACGGTCAGGAGCCCGAGCGAGGGTGGACAGTCGAGCAGGATGTAGTCGTATTGATCACGAATGGGCACGAGCAGCCGCGCCAGACGCCGCTCGCGCTGTTCCAGGGGCGCCAGCTCCACCTCGGCGCCGGCAAGCGCGATCGACGATGGAACGACGGAGAGCCCGGGGATCGCGCTCGTGCGAACGAGGTGGGCAAGTTCGGCTTCGTCAACGACCGCGTCATAGACCGATGCACCTTCGGATCGGTCGATCCCGAGGCCGCTCGTGGCGTTGCCCTGCGGGTCGAGATCGATCACGAGAACCCGGTCCCCAGCCAGGGCCAGATAGCTCGCGAGATTCACGACCGTGGTGGTCTTGCCGACGCCGCCCTTCTGATTCGTGCAGGCGATCACGCGGCCCACGAGGCCCTCTGGAGAAAGTGCTTCACAAGCACAGATTCTAGCATTTCCGGGCCTTCCACGGCTTCGGCGAGCACCGACGCGAGACTGGCGACAGTCGCCTGCTCGCGGATCCCGCACCATGCGGTACATGCTGGACCGAACGGCTTACCGCACGGTTCATCGCGGCTGCAAGGACGCCTCGGACCTCGTGAAGGTGTTTCACGTGAAACATTCAACTCCGAAGACGGTTCTGGATCCCGTGGTCGCGCCCGCACGCTTGTGCACGAAATCGACGTCCGTTGCTGACCCAGCACACCCGTGGGATACTGCGGTCCGGACGCGGCCCGGCCGTCCGTCTGTGGTGAACGCGGGTTCAGCCTTCCGCTTCGAATCCTGGCCGGCACGCCGAGGATCGACGTCGCCCGATGACCCTGCTACTCGCCGCGATCGGAGCGACGGTCGCCGCGCTTATCGAATTGAGTGTCGTTCCGTACCTCCGGGTCGGAGATGCTCACCCTCATCCCGTGCTCGTGTTCGGAGTCATCTGGACCATCGCCACCCGGCTTGAAGCGGGGTTGGCATGGGCACTGATCGGCGGCGTGATGCTCGACAGCCTTGCAGCGCGACCTCTCGGGACGTCGGTCTTCGCGCTGCTCGTGGCGGTCGCCCTGTCGGTCCTGATCGCTCGAACGTTCATCCGTATCCGCCCACTCGCGCCCGTGATCGCCGTGCCTATCGTGAGTCTCGTGTATTCAATGACCCTCCTCGGCCTCATTTCCGCCATACGACCGCCGGTCTCCGTGGCCGATCCGATCGCATCGTTCATGCCCGGGGCGGCCTACGACGCCGTGCTCGGCTTGATCTTCGGGCCCCTCGCGCTTTCGATCCGGGATCGGTATCGCACTGAAGAACGGGTGGACTGGTGAGCGCCGACTCGGTCGGCATGGGCGAGAGGCCGACCGCCGATTCTCGATCCCCGATCCGGTTCATGGTGTTCGGGCTGGTCGTGGCCATCCTCGCGACCGTGCTCGGCGTGCGGCTGTTCATGCTGCAGGTGGCCAGCAACGGTCAGTTCGTGACGCTCGCGGAGGCGAATCGGTCCGTCTCGCAAGCGATCGAATCCATTCGAGGGGTCATCTACGATCGAAACGGGGCGCCTCTCGTTACCAACGTGCCCTCATACACCGTCAAAATCCGCCCCGCCGATCTTCCCGACGGCCAACGAGCCGATGTCGTTCAGCGCCTCGCCTCCCTGCTCGGGATCGATGCCGCCGACATCAACATCGCGATCGACTCGAACCCGGGCTCGCGGTTCGATCTCGTGCGCATCGCAACCGATGTCGACGAGAAGATCGCGAACTTCATCGCCGAGTCTCGTCTGGACCTGCCCGGGACCGAGATCGTTGTCGAATCGCGGCGCGAGTACACCGAGGGCGCACTGCTCGGCCAGATCGTCGGCTATACGGCGCCGATCAATCGGACGCAACTCGATGCACTCGCAGCTTCCGGCTACCTCCCGGACGATCTCATCGGAAAAGCCGGCGTCGAATCGCAGTACGAATCGGCACTCCGCGGCAGTTACGGCGTCGAGTTGGTGGAGAAGGATGCCTCAGGCAGGAAGCTCCAGGTCCTCCAAACGGTCAAGGAGCCTGTGGCTGGGAGCTCCCTCGACCTCACGATCGACGTCAAGGAGCAGGAATACGCCGAAAAGGCCCTGAAGTGGGGTATGTCCCTCGCCGGCCTGAAGCGCGGTGTGGTCATCGTCATGAACCCACAGACCGGCGAAGTGCTCGCGATGGTCAGCCTCCCGACCTACGACGACAACCTGTTCGCGCATGGGATCAGCACCGCGGACTACACGAAATTGCTGGATAACCCGGACAAGCCCTTGACGAACCACGCGATCGCCGAGCATTTTCCACCCGGCTCCACGTACAAGCTTGTTGGCGGAACGGGAGCCCTGGCCGATGGGAAGATCACGAAGTCGACCCAGTTGCTCACCCAGGGGTTCCTGACGATCGGGGCCACGAAGTACTTCGAGTGGAACAGGCGCGGCTGGGGCAAGTGCAACATCATGTGCGGCTTCGCCCACTCGAGCGACACGTTCTTCTACCAGGTCGCGGCAATGCTCGGCATCGACCGGCTGGCCTACTGGGCAAACCAGTTCGGGTTCGGAGACCAGACCGGGATTGACCTGCCCGGCGAGGTCAAGGGCACGGTTCCGTCCAATCAGTGGAAGCTCGACACCCTCGGATCCGAGATCTTTCCGGGCGAGGTCTATCAGGCAGGGATCGGACAGGGCTACGACGTGAGCACGCCGATCCAGTTGATCAACGCCTACGCCGCCCTCGCCAACGGCGGGACGCTGTACAAGCCGCAGGTCGTGCGCGACATCAAGGATGCGACCGGCAAGATCGTCCGCGAGTTCCAGCCCGAGGTCATTCGCAAGCTCGATGTCCCCGCGTCCGTCCTGGAGACGATGCGCCAGGCAGCCCGGAACGTCGTCGTGCTCCGCCACACGTACAACCTCGTCGACCTGCCGATCGTCGTCGCGGGGAAGTCCGGCACCGCGGAGTTCGGGACGCGTGACTCCCAGGGTCGCCTGCCGTTCCACTCCTGGTTCGTCGCCTTCGTTCCGAAGGACCCCGCGCTGACCGCCAAGGATCCCCACGGCTTCAAAGCCGCAACCCGGACGGACTCGGAACTCGTGGTCCTCGCATTCGCGTACGACTCGCGGACCAAGGGCAACGCGGCGACCGAGATCGTCAAGTACTACCTCCAGCTGCACTACGGGATCAAGAAGGACTACCGGAACTTCGATCTCCTGGCGCGCGGCAACTTCTACCAGTCGAACTGAGAGGCGCGATGGGCGCGATCGACGCACGCGAAGCTTCGGTCTCCGATTGGGGCTCACGCTCGATCGGGACGATCTGGCGCGCCTTTGATCTTCAGATCGCCACCTACGCGGTGCTGCTGACCTGTTTCGGCCTGGCGATGGCCTACAGCAACAGCGTCGCCAGCGGCAACGGCGCCCTGGCGAGTGGCTCCGTGTTCCTTCGTGGACTGCTCTGGACATCCATGGCGCTCGCGGTCTTCGTCGCGGCGACGGCCTTCGACTACAGATGGCTCAAGACGCTCGTCTGGCCGCTCTACGGCCTCCAGATCGGCCTGCTCGTGTTGACGCTTGCGGTCGGGACCGGCGTTGGCGGCTCCTCACGCTGGATCCCGCTGCTGGGACTCCAGTTCCAGTTCTCGGAACTCGCCAAGATCCTCATGATCGTGATCCTCGCAACCTACCTCGCCGCACGACGTGGGCGGATGAACTCGGTCTGGAGCATCCTCGGCGCCTGCGTATTGGCCGGGCCACCGTGGGTCCTCGTGTTGCTGCAACCCGATCTCGGCACGTCGCTCGTCTTTGGCGCGATCCTGGTCGGGATGCTCTTCCTCAGCGGCGCGAGCCTTCGATGGCTGGGTGCGCTCGGGCTCGGGGTCATGTCCGCTCTCCCCTTCGTCTGGACATACGTGCTCCGCGACTACCAGAAGGAGCGGCTGACATCGTTCCTGAACCCCCTCGCCGACATCCGCGGAGCGGGCTACCAGCTATACCAATCACAGATCGCCGTGGGATCGGGTGGCTGGTTCGGCAAGGGCCTGACCAACAGCACCCAGAACCAGCTGGACTTCCTGCCCGTCCAGACCACGGACTTCGTCTTTGCGATTCTCGCCGAGGAACTCGGGTTCATCGGCGGCCTGGTCGTCATCGGGCTGTTCATCGCCTTGATCTGGCGCGTCATCGCCGGCGGCTGGCGATCGAGGGATCCGTTCGGCACGATGTTTGCGGCGGGGCTCGGCTCGATGATCGTGTTCCAGCTCTTCGTCAACGTCGGGATGGTCATCGGGATCATGCCGATCACCGGAATCCCGTTGCCGTTCATCACCCACGGCGGGGCCTCGCTGATCAGCATGGCCGCGGGTCTGGGAATCCTCGAAAGCATCAACATCAGACAGGGTCGCGCCGAGTGGTGACGCGCGTCTGAGGGCGTCGATCCGCGATCTGCCCGGACCCGTGGCCTGACCTCGCAACATGACCGGATAGACTTCCCTCGTGACCGACCGACCACGGCTTGCCCGCTATACGACCGTCGAGGCCTGCGAGGCACTCCTCGATATTGGCCCGCTCCTCGTCTCTGAAACCGCCGATCTTCGCGATGTTGTCCGCGATGCCGCGCGGCAAGCGGCGACGCGCCTGATCGGCGTGATCGATGGGTCTGGCCGGCTCGTCGGGGTCACCCCGGCGAAGTCTTCCGCCTGATGCACAAGCGTGGCCCCGGAGGTGTCTCCATCATCGATGACCAGGACCGGCCTACCGGCTACCTCGATCTCCTCGAGCTCGCCCTGGTCTACGTACGGCTGATGGGCGAGTCCGGAGATCCGGCATGACCGACCCGGTCGTGATCGCGGCCGTCATCTTCCTGATCACCTATGCCGTGATCGCGTCCGATCGGATCAACAAGACCATCGCGGCCCTGCTCGGCGGCCTGGCGATGATCGTGTTCAAGGTTGTCGATCAGGAGGAAGGGTTCCACGCGGTCGATTTCAATGTCATCTTCCTGCTCGCCGGGATGATGGTCATGGCCGGAATCCTGCGGCGCACCGGCTTCTTCCAGTGGGTCGCGATCCGCTCGATCAAGATCGCCGGCGGCCACCCGTTCCGCCTCATGATCGTACTGAGCTTCGTGACCGCGGTCCTGTCCGCGCTGCTCGACAACGTCACGACCGTCGTCCTCATCGCGCCGGTGACGCTGTCGATCGCGTCGATCCTCGGCGTCAATCCCATTCCGTTCCTCGTCGCCGAGATCCTTGCCTCGAACATCGGCGGGACCGCGACCCTGATCGGGGACCCGCCCAACATCCTCGTCGGGTCGGCGTCGGGCCTCGACTTCGTCGCGTTCCTGACGAACATGGGTCCCGTTGCCCTGATCGTCTTCATCGTCTTCCTCGTCACGTTGCGAGTCCTGTTCGGGGGCAAGTTGAGCGTCACCCCCGAGGCGCGCGAGGCGGCCCTCGGACTCGACGACACAAAAGTCATTTCCGACCCGCGACTCCTGCGCCGCAGTCTCGTGGTCATCACGCTGACGCTCATCGGCTTCCTGCTCCACGGCCCACTCGGGTACGAACCAGCGACCGTCGCCCTCCTGGGCGCCACGATTCTCATGCTGATCGCCGGGATGGATCCCGAGGCCGCCTATCACGAGGTCGAGTGGCCGACCCTGTTCTTCTTCATCGGCCTGTTCATCCTGGTCGAGGGCGTGGTCCACGTCGGGATCATCCAGGCGATCGCGGACCGGCTGATCAATCTGACCGGGGGAGACGAGACGATCACGACCATCGGGCTGCTCTGGCTCAGCGGCATTGCCTCGGGGATCGTCGACAACATCCCCTATACCGCCACGATGATCCCCGTTGTCCGGGATCTCGGAGCCGCCGGTCTCGCGATCGAACCGCTCTGGTGGGCTCTCGCGCTCGGGGCCTGCCTCGGGGGGAATGCCACCCTCATCGGCGCGTCCGCCAATGTCGTCGTCGCGAACCTGTCAGCCAAGGCCGGTCAGAAGATCACCTTCAGCGCGTTCCTGCCGTATGGGGTGCTCGTCGTCTTCGAGTCCCTCGTGATCGCGACGGTCTACGTCTGGCTCCGCTACCTCGCCTGACCCGCCTGAACCGGGCACGACGCCGGGGCCGGCCGCTTCGCCCGGCAGGCTGAGACGAGCGAACAGGTGCATGTAGACATCGCGTCCGGCAGCCGTGATCGGGAGCGCGAGGATCGCGCCGAGTAATCCGCCGATCGTCGCACCCAGGATCAGGGCGAGCATGACGATGCTCGGGTGGAGATTCGTCGCATCGCCCTGGATCTTCGGCACCAGGAGGTTGTTCTCGAGCTGCTGAATCCCGAAGTAGAGGATGAACGCCGCGGTGGTCGCCTCGACGCCGGCGGTAGCCGCGAGCAGGATTGCCGGAATCGCCGCGAGGATCGGCCCGATGATCGGCAGGAGTTCCAGGACCCCGGCGATCACCGACAGCAGGACCGCGAAACGCGTGAAGATCGGATTGACCGCTTCTCCGAGGAAGATCAGCCCGATGAAGGTGGCGATTCCTACCACGAGGCCGAGCAGGAGTTGTCCGCGCACCCATGAGCCGAAGACGCGACTGATGATCGCCGTGATCGCCTCGATATCCGGCAACCACTCGCGCGGAACTGCAGACGCGAAGGCTCGCCCAAGTGCGGGACGGTCCTTGAGCACGAAGAATGCGAAGACCGGCACGATCAGGAGGGTCAGGACGGAGACGACGATCGCGGTGGTGGCCTGCAGGACGGGCAGCAGTACGGTGGGATCGACGCCGAAATCGCCGGCCGCCAGCTTCGCGAGCCGATCGTCGATCGCCTGCCGGATGGCCGGTGGCAGTTCGAGTCCCCGATACACGGCTCCGAACTGGGTGAGCTGCACCTGAAGGCGAGCGACGAGGCCCGGCAGGTCCGCAGCGAACTGGCGAATCTGATCGACCAGGGGCTGGAGCATCACGTTGAGGCCCTCGACGACCAACGTGATCGCCGCGGCGTAGACCGCGAGGATCGCGATGGGTCGGGGAACGTGGAGCCGGGCGAGCCATTCGACGGGTGGTGCCAGCAGGTACACGACCAGGAGGCCGACGATGAACGGGCCGAGTGACTCGCGGCCGATGTACAGCAGGATCGCCACGATCGTCAGTGTCACGGCGAGCAACGCCACACGAGGCGACATCGGTGGGAGGGTGCGGGCGGTCATGGCCATCCTTCCGGCAGACTAGCAGAGCCATGGAGGCCCCCACCCCGACCACACCCGCCGAGCCTCGCCAGCGCTGGCGGCTGGTCTATGCGCGCCTGCCATCGGCGCCGCAGCTCGCCCAGCGGGACCAGGGTGCCGCCTGGGAGGCCGGGCTCCGTGCGAGCGGCCTGCCCGTGGTCGGGCTGGAGGCAATGCCGCCGCGGCCGCGAATTGCGTTCGCCGCGCCGCTCGGGGTCGGCCTGCCGGCGGAGCGCGAACTTGCTGACCTGCTTCTCTCGGAGCGTCTGCCGGTCGCGATCGTTCGCGACGCGCTCGAGGCACATCTGCCCGATGGCCACCAACTCGTCGAGCTACTGGATGTCTGGCTCGGCGAAGCCGCGCTGCCCGGCCAGGTCATAGCCGCCGATTATCGAGCTGATGTTCGGGTTGGTGCCGAGGTCGCGCGTGCGTCGGCGATGCTCACGCCCGGGGCGGAAGCCGCAGCGGCTCTGGCGGACGCCTCAGCGGCTCTGGCGGACGCCGCCCGTCGGTTGCTGCTGGAGCCTTCACTCCTTCGAACGAGGGACAAGGGCGGATTGCCAGTCGCCTACGACCTTCGGCCCTTGCTCACGGACATCAGCGTGATCGAGGGCGCTGGTTCGTCCCCGAGTGTCGGCCGACCGGCCACCAGCGCAGCAGACGTGATTCAGCTCCGAATCCGCGTTCGCTACGATCCGCAGCGGGGCGTCGGACGTCCCGAGGAAGTCTTCGCGGCGCTGGCGGAATGGGCCGGCATGGAACTCTCGCTCGAAGCACTCGTTCGTGAGCGTGTGGTCCTCGCCACCGACCATTGACGCTCGAGGCCCATTCGCCGTACACTTTCCGTTCGCGCCTCGAGCTGTCGAGGTGCCTACCCTTGTCCCCACAGGCCGCGGTCCGTTCGCCGCGCGACCGCCAAGCCAGTCCGCAGAGGATCCATGTACGCAGTCATTGAGACCGGCGGGAAGCAGTATCGCGTCGAGGTCGGCACGGAGCTCGAGGTCGAGCTTCTGGAAGTCGCCCCCGGCGACGCCATCACCCTTGATCGAGTCCTGCTCATCGCCGACGGCGACTCTGCCGAGATCGGGCGCCCGATCGTGCCGAACGCGACCGTCGCGGCCGAGGTCCTGCGCCAGATCCGCGGCGAAAAGACAATCAGCTTCAAGTACCGGCCCAAGGCTCGTCGCAGGGTCAAGAAGGGCCATCGCCAGGAACTGACCGTCCTCCGGATCAGCGACATCGTTCTCGGTGGACGCAGTGCAGCAGCCGATGCCGCCAAGCTGGTCGAGGCGAAGGTGACCGAGCGACAGCGCCTCGAGGCTGCGGCCAAGCGCCAGGCCGCGGCCGACGCCGAACTGGCCGCCAAGCTCGCGCCCGCCACGAAGCCGAAGGCCGAATCTGGCACGAAGGCCGATAAGGCATCCACATCCGCCACCAGGAAGTCAGCCACACCGACTGCGAAGTCGAAGGCATCCAAGACCGCCACCAAATCCACGACGCCCGCGAAGGCCCCCAAGGCAGCGGCGACTCCGGCGGACAAGCCCAAGCGCGCTCGCGCAACGAAGAAGGACGAGTAGTCGATATGGCCCACAAGAAGGCCGGCGGCACATCCAAAAACGGCCGCGACAGCGTCGGCCAACGGCTCGGGATCAAGGCCGGCGACGGCCAGCTCGTGACCGCCGGGACGATCATCGTCCGGCAGCGCGGCATGACCTTCCTGGCCGGCAATGGAACGGGCCTCGGCGGCGATTACACCGTCTTCGCAACCGTGCCGGGCCACGTGAAGTTCGAGCACGCCACCAAGACCAAGAAGCGCGTTCGAGTCGTCGAGCTCGCAGCCACGGCCGCGGCCGAGGCCTGACCAGCAACCTACGCAATCGCAGCGGCGACCACCGGCAGGGTAACGTGACCCTGATCGGACGGCACCGAGGAGAACAGCAGTGAAGCCCGATATTCATCCTGAGTACCACCAGTCGGCGGTTCATTGCGGGTCCTGCGGGACCGAATGGACCGTGGGTTCCACTCGAAAGGAACTCCGCGTCGACGTCTGTGGCAACTGCCATCCGTTCTTCACCGGCAAGCAGACCATCATCGACACCGCCGGTCAGGTCGAGCGATTCACCAAGCGTCTCGAGCGCCAGGCGCGCGCCGGCTGACCCGCCTTCGGGATGGCTCGACCAGGTCGAGCCATGCGGCCCGAGGTCGAAACATCCAACGCTGCGGCGGGCCAGAACGGCCCGCCGTCGTGATTCTCGGGTCCCGCCGGTAGACTTCCGGCCATGGCACGATTCAGTTACGGTGGTCAGGCCCTCATTGAGGGCGTTCTCATGCGCGGGCGCAATGCCATCGCGGTTGCCTTCCGCCACCCGAACGGACACATCGTCTGGGCATCGGAGCCACTCAACACCGGGCCGCATGCGTGGCGACTCGCCACCGCCCCCCTCATCCGCGGCCTGGTCCTCCTCTACGAGACGCTGGTGATCGGCACGCGCTGGCTGATTCGGAGCGCCAACATCCAGGCCAACGAGGATGGCGTCGAGCTCGGGCGAGGTTCGGTTGCGCTGATGCTCGGGCTGACCCTGGTCCTCGGGATCGGCGTGTTCTTCCTGCTCCCGCTGGTCATCGCGAGCGTGGCGACCGCGAACATCAAGCAGGGCTTCGCGCAGCATCTGGTCGAAGGACTGGTCCGCGTCGCGATCTTCCTCGGCTACCTCACCCTGATTTCGCGGGCGCCTGACATTCGGCGGGTGTTCGAGTACCACGGTGCCGAGCACATGACCATTCACGCGCTCGAAGCGGGTCAGCCGCTGACGACCGACAACGTTCGGGGCCATCCGACGGCCCATCCGCGCTGCGGGACCGAATTCCTCGTCGTCCTGATCATCCTGTCGATCATTGCGTTCACCCTCGTCGGACGCCAGGAGCCGCTGGTCATGATCGCCAGCCGGATCCTGCTGATCCCGGTCCTGGCCGCCATCGGCTACGAGGTCCTGCGCTGGGGCGCGCGCCATCGGGGCAATCCGCTCATCCGGATCGTCATGTGGCCCGGGATCCTCGTCCAGATGATCACGACCAAGCAGCCCTCCGATGATCAGATCGAAGTCGCGATCGTCTCGATGGAGCAGGCACTCCAGGCGGATGGGGAGATCGTGCCGGCGGGTTCGGACGAGCCGGACCGCACCCCGCTGGATCCGCTCGTTCCGGCCGCTATCCCCGGATGAGCGAACTCGACGCGAGGCTCGCGGAACTCGCGCACCAGTTCGACGAACTCCAGGCCCAGCTGGCGCTGCCGGAGACGAGCACGGATCCAGACGCCATTCGACGCCTCGGACGCGAGTTCGCGCGGATGGAGCCCGTCGTCGCTGCCTATCGGCGATTGCTCGACACCCGCACCGAACTGGCCGGGGCTCGTGAGATGCGCGAGGGCGAACCCGATGAGGACCTTCGCCAGATGGCCCGCGAGGAGATCGACCACCTCGAGGCGGACGAAACGCGCCAGATCGAGGAACTCAAGCTGCTCCTCCTGCCCCGGGACCCAGCCGACGACGGCAACGTGATCCTCGAGATCCGGGCGGGAGCCGGTGGCGAGGAAGCGGCCCTGTTCGCGGCGGAGCTGCTCCGGATGTACCTCCGCTACGCCGAACGGCATCGCTGGACGCCCGAGGTCATGAGCACCAACGAAACCGGGATCGGCGGGATCAAGGAAGCGATCGTCCAGATCGCGGGCGACGGGGCCTACTCCCGGCTCAAGTTCGAAGGTGGCACGCACCGGGTCCAGCGCGTCCCGGCCACCGAATCGTCGGGCCGAACCCATACCTCGACTGCCACGGTCGTCGTGATGCCCGAGGTCGAGGAGACCGAGATCGAGATCGACGAGGAGCGCGACCTGCGCATCGACGTCAAGCGCTCGTCGGGTCCCGGCGGACAGTCTGTGAACACGACCGACTCGGCGGTCCGGATCACGCACCTGCCATCGGGCCTGGTCGTCGAGATACAGGACGAGAAGAGCCAGCACAAGAACAAGGCCAAGGCTATGGCCGTCCTGCGCGCCCGACTCAAGGATGCCGAACAGCGTCGGCAGCGTGAAGCAGACTCCGTTGCCCGCAAGTCGATGATCGGATCCGGGGATCGCGCCGACAAGATCCGGACCTACAACTTTCCCCAGGAT
The DNA here is from genome assembly GCA_039933295.1 of Chloroflexota bacterium. Lineage (GTDB taxonomy): Bacteria > Chloroflexota > Limnocylindria > Limnocylindrales > CSP1-4 > UBA5189. The sequence continues at coordinate 306 of JBDTOJ010000060.1, read as the reverse complement.
CGGGTCACGGATCACCGGGTCAACGTCGATCTGTCCAGCCTGCCGCGGGTGATGGACGGCGATCTCGACCGCCTGATCGACACGCTTATCACCACAGATCAAGCGGAGCGACTGGCCGACCTCGTCGAATCGACATCCGCGGACGCCTGAACCGGTTGTGGCCACCGTCGATCAACTCCTCCGCGACGCGGTTGTCCGCTTCCGCGATGCTGGTTCCGAATCGCCCCGACTCGATGCCGAGGTCCTGCTGGCCAATGTTCTCGGGATCGACCGCTCCGGGCTCCGGGCACATCCGGACGCGCCGGT
>JBDTOJ010000059.1:0-9541 GCA_039933295.1 Chloroflexota bacterium | reverse complement strand
CGGGTCGGTGGCGCGGGTCGGTGGCGCGGGTCGGTGGCGCGGGTCGGCGGCGCGGGTCGGTGGCGCGGGTCGGTGGCGCGGGTCGGCGGCGCGGCTCAGTGGCGCGATAGCCGCCTCAGAGGCGGGCACCGGTCGCCTCAGGCAGAAGCCGCCGCCGTAGCATCGATCGATTCCGCGACGATGTCGGCGATCCGGCGCAGCTCGTCGTCGGTCACGACGAACGGCGGTCCGAGCAGGATCGCGTCACCGTCGGTCCCGTCGGCGAGCCCGGTGCCGGGGTAGACGAGGACGCCGCGGGCGCGGGCGTCGATGACCAGCCGCTCTGTGACGCGGGCCGCCCGCGGGAACGGCGCTTTCGCCTCGCGATCCGCCACGAACTCGAGGCCGACCATCAACCCGCGACCGCGGATGTCGCCGACGTGGGGATGATCGCCCAGCCGGTTGGTGAGCAGGCCCATCAGGCGGTCGCCCTTGGTGGCGCTGGCTTCCACGAGCGATTCGGTTTCCAGGATCCGGAGCACCTCGCCCGCCACCGCGGCCGCGACCACGTGATGGGAATAGGTGAACCCATGGACGAAGCCGCCGGCCTGAGTGATGGTGTCGCTGATCTCGCCGCTGGCTGCCGCGAAACCGAACGGCCAATAGCCCGATGTCGCACCTTTCGCGGCGACCAGGATGTCGGGGCGGACTCCCCAGTGATCGACTCCGAACCATCGACCGGTTCGGCCGAACCCGGTCATGACCTCGTCGGCGATCAGGAGCACGCCGTGCCGTCGACAGACCTCGGCGATCGCGGGCCAGTACCCATCCGGTGGAACCGCCGCGGCCAGCGTGGCGCCGACGATCGGCTCGGCCACGAACGCGGCCACGGTTCCCGGTTCCGCGGCGACAATGGCACGCTCGAGCTCCCCGGCGAGCTCATCTACATCGCCCAGGGCATTCGAACCCGGGAGGCCCGCGCGGTACGGGTACGCGGCCGACACGTGACGGAAGCGACCAAGCCAACCTTCATAGGGCCGGCGGAGCGACTTGCGACCCGACAGGTCGAGCGCCCCAAGCGTGTTGCCGTGATAGCTCGACCATCGCCCGAAGACGATCCAACGGTCCTTCTCGCCCCGGGCCAGGTGGTAGGCACGGGCCATCTTGAGCGCCGTCTCAATGGCCTCGGATCCGCCGCTCACCGGGTACACGCGCGGGTCGTCAACCGGGAGGTGCGGCCCGATGGCCGCGGCGTAGGCCTCGGTCGTCTCGGTCGTGAATGCGCTGCCATGGGCGTAGCTCAGGCGGGCTGCCTGGTCGGCCATGACGTCGGCGATGGACCGGCGGCCGTGGCCGACCCCGACCACGATCGCGCCACCTGCGGCGTCGAGGTACGCCCGCCCATCAGCGTCCCAGATCGTGCTGCCCTCGGCCCTCACCGCCACAGGCGGCGACGGATCATGCGCACGTCCGAAGATGCGACCCGTCATGGTCGGGTGGGAGCGCTGAGGGTCATGTACACCTGCTGATTGTAGGGGCGGCGCGGAGGTGACAGCACCCCGGGGGGAAGGAACTCAGGCGTCACAGCGCCCCGGGGGAAGGGACCCGGGGCGCTGTCGGCCGCGTTGGAGACGGCGAAGGCGTGGAAGGCCGGCGCGATCGGCGCGCTCGGGTGACGATCGCGCCGGCCCGGAAACATGCGGCGGTCAGACGCGACCCTTCGGCACGGTGTGGAAGTACGTCTTGTTGAAGACGATCTTCCCGAGATGCCAGAGCTGGTTCGGCTTCGGGGGCTTCGGCGGGTGGTCGTAGTCGAACTGGAGGATCGTGCCTTTGCCGTCACCGACCTCGAAGAAGCACATCACGTTGCCTTCGTAGGTGGCGTGCTTGCCATGCGGAGCGCGTCCCTCGACCGCGGCGGCGATGGCTTCGACAACCACCGGGGCCTCGAAGTGCGCCGTCGATCCGGCCTTCGAGAGCGGCAGGTCCGTGGCGTCACCGAGGGCGTAGACGTTCGGTCGACCCCCCACTCGGAGCGTGAACCGGTCGGTCGGCAACCAGCCGCCCGGTGCGGGCGCGAGGCCCGAGTCCATGAGGAACTGCTGCCCCTTGTGCGGCGGCACCAGGATCAACAGGTCGTACGGCAGCTCCTCGCCTTCGAGGCTCAGGACCATCTTCCGTACCGGATCGATCGTCTCGACGTTGAAGAACGTGTGGAGCTCGATCCGCTTCTCCTCGAGGATCGGCGTCGCCATCTCACTGACCGACTCGATCGTGAATGCACGTCCGATCGGCGACGCGTAGTGCATCTCCGTCTTCTCACGAAGCCCGCGATCACGAAGTTCTGCTTCGATGAGGAAGGCAACCTCGAGCGGAGCCGGCGGGCACTTGTACGGCATCGAAGCGATGCCGATGACGATCTTGCCGCCCTGGAACGCGTCCAGAGCCTTGCGCAGCTTCAAGGCCGCGTCGGCGGTGTAGAAGTGATGCGCTTCGGTCGTGAAGTGCTCGATCGCCTCCGGCAGGATCCGGGCTCCGGTGGCCAGGACGAGGTGGTCGTACGGCAGGGCCGCGCCACCCTCGATGTGGACTGTCCTGGCGACTTCGTCGACGCGGTCGACGGTGCCGATGAAGAGCCGGACGCGGTCGTCGAGGAGCGCTCGTTCGCGCTTCTCGAGCTTCTCGGCCCGCTCGCCACCCATGGCGATGTACATGAAGCCAGGCTGGTAGACATGGGCGCCGGTCGCATCGACCACCGCTACCTCGACCTCGCCGCGATCGATGCGCTTGCGGAGCTTGCGGGCGAGAAGATTCGCGGTCAGCGTCCCTCCGACCCCGCCACCCAGGATGAGAATGCGGTCCATCCGGGTCACCTAACCTTTTCGACGAGGATCTGGTCGTAGCCGTCGAGCGTCTCAACCGTGATCAGCCGATGGCCGGCCTTCTCGATCCACTTGGGAATGTCGACCTTGGAACCCTTGTCCGAGGACAGCACGGCGAGGACGTCACCGACCTGGGACTCGCGGATGCCGCGGATGAGCTCCATCAGCGGTCCTGGGCAGAAACTGCCTCGGGCGTCGATCGTCCGAGTGATGGTTGGGGTGGTCTCAAGCATTTGATGGTTCCCTTCCCGAGTCGCAGCACGACTCGCTGGTGCCGGCCCTTTCGGGCCGGCTTGCTCAGTGGTCAGATGAAGAGCGGCGACGAGCCCTCGGACATCAGTCCGATGACCGTCGCGGCGCCGACCGGCTCGCCCATGCCCTCGATGAGGTCGTCACGGGTCAACCCGAACATGTCCATCGTCATCTGGCATGGAATGAACTCGACGCCCATCTCCTGCGCAATGACGAGGAGCTCCTTGGGGCTGAGGTTCTTCTGCTGACGGGCCAGCGAGCCCATCATCCAGGGACCCATACCCATGAAGTTCATCTTCGAGAGCGGTCGATGGCTGATGCCGGGTCGCGACATCATCGACATCATCTTCTGCATCCAGTTCTTGCCAGTGATCCGCTTCTCGTCCTTCACGAAGTTCTGGAGGCCCCAGAACGTGACAAAGACGCGGCACGGAACCTGCATCGCGCCGGCGGTCGAGGCGAGGAGCATCGTCGCCCACACCTTCTCGAGCTCGCCGCTGTAATTGATGAGCAGGATGTCGTGGAGCTTCGCGGGCTGATCGGATTCCAATGACGGGTCCGGAGCCGTGAGGCCCTCGACGTCGGCGATCGCTGCTGCGACTGGATCGGGAGCGGGACGCTCGGTGGTCATGGTCATGGGTGCGTACCTCACTTCCGGCGGATGACGAAGCGGTAGACGGCGCCATCCGAGGTCTGCTCGACGAGCGTGTTGCCCGTGGAGCGGCACCAGGCTGCGAAGTCCTTGATGGACCCCGGGTCGGTGGCAAGGACTTCGAGGTGCGCCCCCGAGGCCATCGGCTTGACGGCCTGGGCGGTTCGGACGATCGGCATCGGACACGACAGCCCGCGGGCGTCGACCTTGGTGGTGATCTCGATCAGGTCCATGGTTCAACTCCTTCCCCGACCGGTCATCCGGTCGGCAATACGTCTAGATGAAGACCATCTGGCCCTCGCCGGCGTTGAGGTAGAAGGCAGTGACGCCTTCGACGCCGTCGACGAGTGGGTCGAGGTCGCCCTCGTCGATGCCGAGGAGATCCATTGACAGCGAGCAAGCCTGGATATCCACGCCGCCGAGGTCTTTGGCCTGGCGGAGGGTCTCTGCCCAACTCGCCTGACCGGCGGTCCGCAGCGCATCGACGTGCCCGCGTCCCTCGGCACCCGCCTCAGGGGCGAGGCCGTGATCGGAGCTGATCCGCTCGGCGCGGAAGGCATCGAGCGCCCAGTACTGCAGGAAGACATTGACCGGCTTCCCGAGCGCAGCTGCTCCGGCCGCGAGGATCGCGGCGGCCTGAAGCTTGTCGTCCGTTCCCGAGAACAGCACGAGGTTCATCGATTCATCCATGAGTGGCTCCTTGGGTTCGTGGTCCGGCAAACGGCCGTCCGGCCGCTCGGCGAGGTGCGCTGAGGCTCGGGTTTGGCGTCGCGAGCTCGCCGAGCCGCGCGAGACGACGACCGAGGACCTGACGCATCAGGTCGCAGGCCCGAATCACGTCGGGATCGGCGAGGCGGTAACGGACTTCCCGTCCCTCTCGTTCGAATTCGACGAGCCCGGCCGCGCGCAGCACCGCAAGGTGTTGCGAGACGTTGGGCTGGCTGGCCTCGATCTCGGCCGCCAATTGCCCGACTTCCATCGATCCGAGGGATAGCTTGTGAAGGATCTCCAGGCGCCGCGGGCTCGCGAGAACCTTCAGGATCTGCGCCTGAAGGATCGTGATCTCATCCATGCTCGAAGCATCGCTCGTATGCGCATGCGTGCATGAGTGCCGACCGTCCCCATCCGCGGGGCCATCCGCGCAACGTGGGTGGGCCGAACGGCCCGGACCAGCACGTGGCGCGCGTCGGCACGGCAGAATGGGTCCAGCACGCGGGTACGGAACGTGCCCGCCTAAGGAGCTGGATGACGCACCAGGAAGCCCGCGAGGCAGACGCACGACTGTCGACCGACGCCGGTCCGGCCGTGCCCGTCGACAATCCGGAGGCCTACATCGCCCGGGATCGGCGGCGCGCCCTGTCGGCCGGGATGAACCTGCCGAATCGCGTGTCCGGGGCGGCGCTGTTCGCCGACATCAGCGGATTTACGCCACTGACCGAGGCACTCGCGAAGGAACTCGGTCCCCAGCGCGGCGCCGAGGAGCTCACGGTCAACATCGGCCGCGTCTTCCAAGCGGTCATCGGTGAGCTGGATGCCTTCGGCGGAGACGTCATCTACTTCTCGGGCGACGCGATCACGTGCTGGATCGATGGGGACGACGGGACGCTGGCATGCGCCGCGGCGATGGCGATGCAGGAGGCGATCGGTCGAACCGGTACCGTCGTGACCCCGGGTGGGGCCGAGGTCAAGCTCGCGATGAAGGTTGCGATCGCGGTCGGTGATGCCCGGCGGTTCATCGTCGGTGATCCCGAGAGCCAGCTCATCGACGTCCTCGCCGGGCGCCTCATCGACGATCTCGCCGCAGCCGAGCACTTCGCCCAGAAGGGCGAAGTCGTCCTGGAGCCGTCAGCAATCCGGCGCCTCGGAAACCGGGTCTCTCTGGGCGAGCTGCGTCATGACGAGGAGACCGATCGGACCTATGCGGTCCTCGATCAGCTCCACGTCGAGGTCGTAAGAACACCTGTTGAGGAGCCCCCACCACTCTCCGAAGACCTCGTCCGATCCTGGCTGCTGCCGCCCGTCTTCGAACGAATCCGCGCGGGACGCGGTGAGTTCCTGACCGAGCTCCGACCGGCGATCCCGGTGTTCCTGCGTTTCACCGGGATCGACTACGACAACGATCCCGACGCGATTCCTCAACTCGACGAGTTCGTACGGGGTGCTCAGAAGATCATGTCCGGCTACGGCGGCAACGTGCTCCAGCTCACGCTGGGCGATAAGGGCGCGTACCTGTATGGCGTCTTCGGCTCGCCGATCGCGCACGAGGACGACGAGGCGAGGGCGGCGGGCGCGGCCCTCGAGCTGCGGGACCTGGAGAAGTCCAGCGCGGCCAGAGAAATCCAGATCGGCCTGACTCGCGGGACGCTGCGGAGCGGCACCTACGGCCACGTCATGCGGCGAACGTTTGTCTGCCTGGGCGACGAAGTCAACCTCTCGGCCCGGCTCATGTCCGCGGCACCGCCGGGTCAGATCTACGTCAGCCAACGGATCCGGGAGGGGGCCGGCGACGGTTTCATCTGGGAGCAGCTCCCGGATATGACGGTCAAGGGCAAGGCCCAGCCCGTGCCGGTCTTCTCGCTCAGTGGATCCCTGGAGCGCTCGTCCCGCCGCAAGACGCGGTTCGAGCTTCGACTCGTCGGGCGGAAGGCGGAGCTCGACCAACTGACGACGGGCCTCGAGACCTCGCTGCAGAATCGCGGCCAGATCATCGGCATCGCCGCCGAGGCCGGCCTCGGCAAATCCCGCCTGGTCGCGGAGTTCGTTCGGGCCGCTCGGCGACGCGGGATCTTCGTGGCCTTCGGCGAGTGCCAGGCCTTCGGCACCAATACCGGCTACTTCGTCTGGCGGGAGATCTGGCGGCGGTTGTTCCGATTGGAGGACGGCGACTCCGAAGCTGCCCAGATCGCTCAAGTCGAGGCTGAGCTCGCGGCCATCGATCCCGGCTATGCCGCACGCGCGCCGCTGCTCGGCGACCTCCTCGACCTCCCGATCCAAGACAACGATCTCACGCGAAACTTCGATCCCAAGCTCCGCAAGGCCTCCCTCGAGGATCTCCTGACGGGCTGCATGCGGGCTCGTGCGGCGACCGAACCGATCGTGGTGGTCCTGGAGGACTGTCACTGGATCGACGAGCTGTCGCGGGACCTGTTGCAGGTCCTGGCTCGCGCAGCGGAGGACCTCAGACTCCTGTTCGTTCTGGCCTATCGACCAGCAGCCGCGCAGGGCGGAGGGCTGGGCCTCGAGCGGCAGCAGAACTTCGCCGAGATCGCGCTCGATCACCTCGACGATGCCGAAGCGGCCGAAGTCGTTCGATCGAAGCTCGAGCAGGTCCTCGGTCAGGGCGAGGCGCCCTCCGACGAGCTTGTCGGGATCGTGACGGAGCGGGCTGGCGGAAACCCGCTCTACGTCGAGGAGCTCGTGAGCTTCATCGCGAGCCAGCAGATCGACCTCCACGACCGCGCCGCGATGGCCGATCTCCACCTGCCGGAGAGCCTCCAGACCCTGATCCTGAGCCGGATGGACGCCATCGCCGAGGATGCCCGGCGCTCCATGAAGGTCGCCAGCGTGGTCGGCCGTGTCTTCGAAGCGCCAATGCTGCCCGGGGCGTACCCGGAGCTCGGGTCCCTGGATGATGTCCTCGGCCATCTCGAGACCCTGCGGACCGCCGATCTCGTGGGCCTCGACCGGGCGGCCGACCTCGCCTATCTCTTCAAACATGCGGTGACCCAGGAGGTCGCCTACGACAGCATGCCGTTCTCCGTTCGGTCCAACCTTCACGGCCGAGTCGCCGCCTTTATCGAGGCACATGGGCCCGATGAGATCGACCGCCATCTCGACCTGCTCGCGCACCATTACTGGCTGAGCGACATCGAAACGAAGAAGATCGAGTTCCTGCGCCGAGCCGGCGACGCCGCGGGCGCCGAGTTCGCGAACGCCGCCGCGATCGGCTACTACGATCGGCTTGTTCCATTGCTCGGTGGAATCGAGCGGGCCGGAGCAGCCCTCAGGCTCGCCGAGATCCTCCAGCTGACCGGCGAGATTCCGCGGGCCGAGGCGATGGCCGAGGATGCTCGGGGCCTCGCGGTTGAGGCCGGCGATGACAGGATCGTCGCGCGCTCCGACCACTCGCTCGCAGAGTCGGCTCGCCGCCAGGGGCGCTTCGACGATGCCGCCACGCGACTGGACGACGCGCGGCGTCGATTCGAGGCTATCGGCGACGAGGCCGGGCTCGCAACGTCGCTCCGGGTCATGGGGACCGTCAATGCCCAGCGGGGGAACCTGGCGGCGGCGAAGACGAGCTATACGGCGAGCCTCGAGATCCGTGAACAACTCGGCGATGTCTCCGGTGTTGCCGCGCTGACGAACAATCTCGGGATCGTGGCCCAGCACGAAGGGGACATGGATCGGGCTCGTGAGCTCGGGCTCAGGGCACTCGATCTGTACACCGGCCTCGGCGAGCGCCGCTGGATCTGCTCCTGCCTGATCAACCTCGCCTGGATGGATGCTCAGGCAGGACGCAACGAGGATGCCCTCCTCCATGGCAATGAGGCCGTGCGCCTTGCTCGCGAGGTGGGTGACAGGCTCAACCTCGCGATTGCACAGAACAACATCGGCGACGCGCTCCGGGATCTCAATCGCCTCGACGAGGCCGGGGGAGCCTACGGTGCGGCCGTGGAGGCCTATCGCGATCTCGGCGACACCGGGCCGTTGATGGCCCTTCTCGAGGATGTTGCGATCCTGGCGACGCGGCGGCTCCAGCATCAGGAGGCGTTCCGGCTCCTCGGTGCGGCCGATTCGCTGAGAAAGGCGCTCGGGTCGTTGCGGACACCTGCGGCCGAGACCGCCATCGAGGCCCGACTCGAGGCTTCACGGGCTGCGCTTGGCGCAGCGGCCGCGCAAGCCGCGCGAGCGTCGGGAGCGGCGTTGAATGTCGCATCCGCCATCGAGCTGGCGCTGCGTACCGCGGGGGTCCAGGCCGGCGCTGCCTGAGCGTCGCGAGTCCCTGGTTCGGCTGGAATGGTTCACGCGTGCGGTGGGCGGCGACCGTTGCGTCCGTGCACCGGCCTTGCACCCCCGGTAACTTGCGCCGACCCGGGGCCGACGGTACGCTTGATCGGCTCGCGTGCCCCAGTGTCCCTATGCGCGGGCTTGGAGGATTCTGAGCGTGTCAGTGCCCGCACGCGAGGCCTCGGCGTCCCAACGTCGCATGGCTTCGTCCGTTTCCTTTTCGCCCCGTACTGCCACGCGGAACCGCGCCGGCGCTCTGTTCGTCATCGCCACCCTCGGATTCCAGATGCTTGGCTTCGCCACGCCCGTCACTGCGGCGGAATCTGCGCCTGCGCATGCGCCACGGGCTGCCCAGAACGATCCAATTCCCCCCGTCACGATCACCCTCGTCAGCGGCGGTGGCTCGGGCGACGACGGGTCGGTCGACCCCGCAGTTACGTACTCGATCCCCACGATCCCAGCGTCTGGTGGCGCCCGAATCATGCCTCAGCACGCCTATCCGGTCTGCGGAGGCTCGGCGGATCCTGGATGCCCCGCCTATGCCGCACCGATCACAGGAACCCGTTGGATCAATTCATCGGGGACAGGCCTGCCGGATGCCGCATCGGGTGTCGTCGATGGACCGACAAAGACTGCGATCTACGCCATCTCGTTCGTCCTGCCGCCGAGCTATTCAAGCCCGACCATCACGGTCGGTCTGATGTCGGACAACTGCGCTATTGCCAGCCTGAACAACACCGAGGTCGGCCGCCAGTCACAGGATCCGTGC
>JBDTOJ010000058.1:0-5065 GCA_039933295.1 Chloroflexota bacterium | reverse complement strand
GGTGCATCTCGGTCCCGATGCCGTGGCCGACGAACTGGCGGACGATCCCGTAGCCCGCCTTCCGGCCGACATCCTCGACCGCCGCCGAGATGTCCCCGACCCGCGCGCCGGAAACGGCAGCGGCGATGCCGGCCATCATGGCGAGCCTGGTCGCGGCAACGAGATCCTGGACTTCGGTTGCGGCCTCGCCCACGATGAACGTCCGGGCGGCATCGCCATGCCAGCCGTCGAGGATCGCCCCGACGTCGATGGACACGATCTGCCCCTCCCGGACGGCGCGGTCGCCCGGGATCCCGTGAACCACTTCAGCATCGAGTGAAATGCAGGTGCTTGCCGGGAAGGCATTTGGGCCGCGTCCGTACTTGCCGCCACCGAGATAGCCCTTGAAGGACGGGATCGCGCCAGCTGCCCGGATGTGCTGCTCGGCGAGGCGATCCAGATGGCCCGTTGACACGCCCGGCTTCAGTTCGGATTCAACGAGAGCCAGGACCTCGGCAACAATGCGGCCAGCCTGCCGCATCTTCTCGACTTCACGCTGCGACTTGCGGGACACCATATCCGGTCAGACCGAGCCGGCAGGGGCCGGATCGAGGTCGCCGAAGCCCAGCGCGGCAAGAAGGCCGGCGGCCACCTCGCGGATCGGCCTCCGCCCATCCACGATCCGCAGTGCGGCCGTGTGTCGGTAATGGGTCTCGACATCGGAAAGGTCGTCGAGGGTGCCGCTCAAGCGGGCACGAATCGTCTCCGGCGTGTCATCGGCGCGCTGGATGAGGGGCGATCCATCGACGTCACAGAGGCCCGGGATCTGCGGCGGATTGAGATTCACGTGGAACACGTGCCCGGCCGCGTCGCAGACGCGCCGGCCCGACAGGCGTTCGACGAGGTCTTCCGGAGGCACGTCGATGAGCAGGGCGGCGCTCACGCCGGTCCCAAGATCGCCGAGGAACTCGTCCAGTGCGGCCGCCTGGACCGCCGTTCGAGGAAAGCCGTCGAGGATTGCACCGTCCGCAGCATCCGGAAGCTGCAACCGCTCCTCGAGCATCCGGATGGTCACGTCGTCGGGCACGAGCTGTCCGGCGTCGATATAGCTCTTGGCCTCCAGCCCGACCGGCGTCGCGGCACGGATCGCGGCCCGGAAGAGGTCGCCGGTCGCGATGTGCGGGATCCCGAGGCGGTCGCTAAGCAGGGCCGCCTGCGTGCCTTTCCCGGCGCCGGGGGCGCCGAGAAGCACGACGATGATCACCGGATGAAGCCCTCGTAGTTACGCATCATGAGCTGCGCCTCGATCTGCTTCATCGTCTCCACGACGACCGAGACGACGATCAGGAGCCCGGTGCCGCCGAGGGCAAAGCCCTGCAGGGACGGGTCGAGGACGCCGGCCAGGACTGGCGCAACGGCGACAGTCCCGAGGAACAGCGCACCGGCGATCGTGATCCGCGAGACGACCCGAGCGAGGTAGTCCTGCGTCGGGCGGCCCGGTCGAATACCGGGGATGAATCCGCCGTTCTTCCGAAGCTGCTCGGCGGTTTCGTCCGGCTTGAACGTGAACGCCGTGTAGAAGTACGTGAATCCGATGGTCAGCAGGAAGTACATGATCGCGTACTGGGGCGACGTGGACGACAGGAAGCTGGCAATCGCGGTTGCCACGTCCTTCACTCCCTGGACTGTCGAGTACGAGAAGTACAGGGCCAGCTGCGCGGGGAACTGGAGGATCGAGACGGCGAAGATGATCGGGATGACGCCGGCGAGATTGACCCGCAGCGGCAGGAACGTCTGGCCGCCCTGGTACATCCGCCGGCCACGGACGCGACTCGCATATTGGACCGGGATGCGGCGCTGGCCTTCCTGGATGTAGATGATCACCGCGACCGCGACCACGGCGAGCAGCGCGAACAGGACGATGTCGCGGATCTGGTTGCCGCCACCCAGCAGGCCGGAAACGGCCGCCGGGGCGCGGCTGACAATGCCGGCAAAAATGATGAAGCTGATGCCGTTGCCAATCCCCTTCTCGGTGATGAGCTCGCCGAGCCACATGAGCACCACGGCGCCCGCGACCATCGAGACCATCTGGACCCACGACATCGCGTTGCCCAGTCCGAAGCCGCCGAGGATGATCCCCGACGCGTTGAGGGCGGACAGGATGCCGAACGCCTGGAGGAATGCCATCGGGATCGTCAGGTAGCGGGTGTACTGGTTCAGCTTCTGGCGGCCGTACTCCCCTTCCCGGCTCAGGGCCTGGAGGGACGGGATGACTCCCTGCATCAACTGCATGATGATCGACGCGTTGATGTACGGGTTCATCGCGAGACCAACGACCGATAGTTGGGACAACCCACCGCCGGCGAACAGGTCAATGATCCCGAAGGCCGTGTTCTTCTCGAAGAAGGCGGCGAGCGCCGTTCGATCCACGCCCGGAAGCGGCACCTGGGCCAGAAGCCGGTAGACGATCAGGATCCCGAGAACGAATAGCAGACGGCGCCGGATGTCCGGCGCCCGAAAGGCGTTGAGCAGGGACTCAAACACGGTCAGGCGTCCGTCGAGTCGCTCGCCAGGTCGTCGTTCGCGGCAGCCTCGGCCACATCCGTCTGGGACTCAGTAGCCGAGATCGGCTCGGCCGGTGACTCGTCCGCAGGCGCCTGGTCGGTGACGGCCGGGTCGGCCGCTGCGACCTTGGCCGACTTCTTGGCTCGGGGCTTGGCGGCGGGCTTAGCCTCGGGCTTCGCGTCTGGCGATGCGACCTCGGCCACGTCCGCATCTTCGGTCACGCCGAGCGCCTGCAATGGGCGGGTCGGAATCTCGAGCAGCGACACGGTGCCGCCGGCGGTTTCGATCTTGGCCCGCGCCGAAGCGCTGACCGCGTCCGCGACAAGGAAGATGGCGACGGACAGGTCCCCGTGACCGAGGACCTTCATCGGCTTGTTGAGGTTTCGGACCAGGCCGGCCGCACGGAGGATTTCCTGGTTGACGGTGATCGGCGCCGGGGCGTCCTTGGACTTCTTGGCGCCCGGCATGTCACCGGACTCCAGGATTCCCGCCTCAATGAGGTGCGTGATACCGCCAACGTTCACGATCTCGTACTCGATCTTGAACGGGTTGCGGAAGCCGCGCAGCTTCGGGATCCGGACGTGGAGCGGCGTCTGGCCGCCTTCGAACCACGCGGGGATCTTGCCGCCGGCCCGGGCCTTCTGACCTTTGGTACCGCGACCGGCCGTCTTGCCCTTGCCGGCTGCGATACCGCGTCCGACGCGTGTCTTCTTCTTGTGCGAACCCGGCGCTGGCCGGAGATCGTGGAGTTTCATGCCTTCTCCTCGACGTCGCCGGCGCGGGCGACCCTGCCGTTCGACGCGACCTCATCAACGGTCACCAGGAAGCGGACCTGACGGGCCATCCCTCGAGTCGCTTCGTTATCCACGACCTCGACGCTGCTGCCGATGCCATGGAGACCGAGAGCCTTGATCGTGGCCCGATTGCGGGCAATGTGCCCGATCGTGCTCTTGATCTGGGTGATCCTGATGTTACCGGCCACGATTGACCTCCCCCGCGGGCTGCCCGGCGATCCGGCTTCGGAGGACCACGCCGCGTCGGGCGCCGAGCTCCTCGGCGGAGTGCAGGCTCCGGAGCGCCTCCATCGTGGCGCGGGTGACGTTGACGGGGTTGGTCGAGCCGTGGACTTTCGAGAGGATGTCCCGGATGCCGGCCGACTCGACGACGGCGCGAACCGAGCCGCCGGCGATGACGCCCGTTCCCTGTGATGCCGGCTTGAGCAGCACGCTGCTCGCCCCGAACTCAACGCGGACTTCGTGCGGAATGGTCGTCCCGACCATGGGGATCTTGATCAGATTCTTCTTGGCATCCTCGACGCCCTTGCGGATCGACTCCGGGACCTCGCCGGCCTTGCCCAGCCCGACGCCAACGTGACCGGCACCGTCACCGACGACGATGACCGCGCTGAAACTGAAGCGTCGGCCGCCCTTGACGACCTTGGCCACTCGGTTGATCTGGACGACGCGCTCTTCGAGCGCCAGCTTGTTGGGGTCGATTCGTGCCACGTCAGCTCCTTAGAAGTCGAGTCCGGCCTCGCGGGCCGCTTCGGCGAGCGATTTGACGCGCCCGTGATATCGATAGCCGCCGCGGTCGAAGACGACACGCTCGACACCGGCCGTCTTCGCCCGATTGGCGAGGATACGACCGACAACAGCGGCGTCCTGCGACTTGTTCCCCTTGCTGGAGCGCAGCTCCTGCTCGAGGGACGATGCCGCGGCGAGTGTCGTGCCCGATGTGTCATCGATGACCTGGGCGTAGATGTGGTTGAGACTGCGGAAGACCGCGAGACGCGGCCTCGCCGGACCCCCCTCCAGATGAAGGCGGATCCGCTCATGGCGCTTCTGTCGTGCGGCGCCTCGGCTGGCGACCTGCGTCATACCTATCGTCCTCTGATGTCTACTTCTTGCCGCCGACCTTGCCGGCCTTGCCGGCCTTGCGGCGGATCACCTCGCCGGCGTAGCGCACGCCCTTGCCCTTGTAGGGCTCCGGCTTGCGGCTGGCGCGGACCTTGGCCGCCACCTGCCCGACGAGTTCCTTGTCGATGCCCACCACGGCGAGCTTCGTTGGTGTTTCGAGTTCGAAACTGACACCTTCCGGCGGATCGATCTCGACGAGATGGCTGTACCCGAGGCTGAGCTGGAGCTTGCGCCCAACCAGCACCGCACGATAGCCGACACCGGTGATCTCGAGGCCCTTGCGGTACCCCGTCGTCACGCCAACGACCATGTTATTGACGAGCGTTCGGGTCAGTCCATGCAGCTGCTTGTGGGTCTTCTGCTCGCTCGGTCGGGAGACCAGGATCGTCCCGTCCTCCCGGCTGATCAGCATGTCCGCATGCAGGGCCCGATGGAGCGTGCCCTTCGGCCCGTTGACGGTGACATTCTGGCCGTCGATGACGACATCGACACCTGAAGGCACGGGGACGGGGAGACGACCAATTCGTGACATGTCTCGCCTACCAGACGTACGCGAGGACTTCGCCGCCGAGCTCGGCCTTGCGGGCCTGCGCGCCGGTCATGAT
>JBDTOJ010000057.1:0-3818 GCA_039933295.1 Chloroflexota bacterium | reverse complement strand
GGCTACATCCTCGGAGGGCGACAGGCGACGCAACCCGGAACCGCCGCGACCGACGCGACCGTCTTTCAGCCGTTCTGGGATGTCTACGCGGCCATCCGGGATCGATACGCCCTCGGTCCGGTGGATCAGAAGACTCTCGTCGAAGGCGCGATCAAGGGCATGGTCGAGGCAGTTGGTGACCCGTACTCCACCTATCTCACGGCCGAGGAGTTCCGCAATACGCTTCAGGACATCTCCGGCGAGTTCGAAGGCATCGGCGCCGAGATCGGAACGGTGGACGCCAAGGGCGCGACCGTTGACTGCGCGACCTTTGGGGCAGATTGCCGGCTGGTGATCGTGGCTCCTCTCGACGGGAGCCCCGCGCTCAAGGCGGGCCTCAAGCCCGGCGACGTGATCGCCAAGGTCGATGGCTCGACACTCGACGGACTGACCCCGAATCAGGCACGAGACCGCATTCGTGGACCCAAGGGAACCGATGTCGTCCTCACGATCGAACGCGCCAGCGTCGCCGCCTTCGAGGTGACCGTGACGCGCGACGTCGTGCGCCAGCGCGAAGTGATCACCGACGAATACGCGAACGGCACCATCGCCTATGTTCGCTTGACCGGGTTCTCGGACAACGGCGCGACGGCGTTCGTGGACGCGGTCAAGGCCGCCGTGGACAAGGGCCAGACGAAGATCATCCTGGATCTGCGCGGTAATCCGGGCGGGTTCGTGACGGCAGCCAGGACGGTCGCCAGCACGTTCATCAAGGACGGCCCGGTGTTCTGGGAGGAAGACGCCCAGGGCGCGGTCAGCCCCACGGAGTCGCTCGGCAAGGGCGTCGCGACGGATTCGAAGATCCAGGTCGCCGTTCTCATCGACAAGGGCAGCGCCTCGGCCAGCGAGATCGTGGCCGGTGCCCTCCAGGACACAGGCCGCGGGACGCTCATCGGCGAGACCTCGTACGGCAAGGGGACGGTCCAGACATGGATCGAGCTCAACAACGACTCGGGTGGCGTGAAGCTGACCGTGGCGAAGTGGCTGACCCCGAACAAGCGTTGGATCCACAAGATCGGCCTGACGCCGGATATCGAGGTCACGGTCCCTGCCGACAATCCCGCGGGCAAGGATCCCGTGCTCGATCGGGCCATCGAGTTCCTGTCCGGAACGGGCGCGCTGCGCGTCATTTTGCCGCACGCGGCGTAGCGGGTTGCCATCGCCGGCTCCATCCGGTACGGTACCCGCGAACGAAAGGAGGTGATGTGCAGTGTCGTATCTCAGTAGCTGCACCACCTCGCCGGAGCAGTCCGTCTAACCGGCCTCTCCGAGCGGGTGGTCAGCCGCAATGAACGCCGGTCCGCGAGGACCGGCGTTCGCGCGTCCGGGGGTGGCCGCGAACGCTTCTGGCCAGGCCGCCCGCGGCAGTCACGCCCCCTTCTTGGTCGACGGCGGCCCTCAACCGCCACACGGCCGCAACCGGTGACACCGCCCTCTTGGCCACCGGCCCCGCCCGCCCCACCCGCAGCCCCTGACTGGAGCATCCTTCCCTGATGGCTGAGCAGACCATTGCCCAGAACCGACGGGCCCGCCACGAGTACTCGATCGAGGACACCGTGGAGGCCGGCATCGCATTGTTCGGAACCGAGATCAAGAGCATCCGTGCCGGCCAGGTCAACCTGACCGACGCCTTCGCCCGAATCAATCGCGGCGAGGCGTGGCTGGTCGGTGCCCATATCGCGCCTTGGGAGAGCGCGAGCCGGAACAACCACGAGGCGAAGCGCGAGCGCAAGCTGCTGCTCCATCGGTCCGAGATCGACCAGCTCCTCGGCAAGACGAAGGCCAAGGGCCTGACGCTCGTGCCGCTCCGGCTGTACATCACGGGACGCGGCAGGGCCAAGCTGGAACTCGGCCTGGGTCGCGGCAAGCAGCTCCACGACAAACGCCGGGATATTGCCGAGCGGGATGCCCGCCGCCAGATGGAACGCGACGTCGCCGAGACGCGGCGGGGCCGATAGGAGACGAGATGCGCCTGTCACGCACGATCCAGGCCGTCGATGCCCACGCCGCGGGCGAGCCTGGGCGGGTCATCGTCGGTGGCGTGCTCGATGTCCCCGGCGAGACCATGTTCGACAAGATGAACTGGCTCCAGGCGAACGGCGATGACCTGCGGAAGCGGATGCTCCAGGAGCCGCGCGGGTACCCGGCCGCGAACTGCAATCTCGTTCTCCCTTCGAACAACCCCGAGGCCGCCGCCGGCTACGTGATCATGGAGCACGTCGAGTATCCCGGGATGTCCGGGACGAACACCATCTGCACCGCGACCGTCCTCCTCGAGACGGGCATGATCCCGATGATCGAGCCGGTCACGGAGCTCGTCCTCGAGGCGCCGGCCGGCCTGATCCGGCTCCGCTGTGAATGCCGCGACGGCAAGGTCACCGCCGTCACGTTCCGCAACGTGCCCGCCTTCGCGACGCACCTCGACGCGGCGGTCGAAGTGCCGACGCTCGGAACGGTTGTGGTCGACGTTGGCTACGGCGGCATGTTCTACGTCATCGCCCAGGCCGAGCAGTTCGGTCTGCGACTCACGCCGGACGAGGGGCGCGACATCACCCGGATCACCGAACTGATCAAGGCGGCGGCGAACGAACAGCTGCCCGTGGTCCATCCGGAGCAGCCCGGGTTCGCTGGCATCACCATCGGCCAGTTGTCGGGCCCGGCCCACGATCCCGCGAACTCGATGCGGAACGTGGTCACGGTGTCCACCGGCAAGCTCGATTTCGACCGACCGTCGACGTGGACTGGCGCCATCGACCGTTCGCCATGTGGTACCGGCACATCGGCGCGGATGGCCGTCCTGCACGCGAAGGGCCGGCTGCGAGTCGGCGAGCCGTTCCGCCACGAGGGCATTCTCGGCACGGTCTTCACCGGGCTGGTGGTCGAGGAGACCACGGTTGGCGCCTACCGAGCCGTCGTGCCGACGATCACCGGCA
Organism: Chloroflexota bacterium; assembly: GCA_039933295.1. GTDB lineage: Bacteria > Chloroflexota > Limnocylindria > Limnocylindrales > CSP1-4 > UBA5189. The sequence goes on along the minus strand of JBDTOJ010000057.1, from coordinate 846 downwards.
CGGCCTGGATCACCGGCATGGCCACTTACGTCGTCGATCCCACCGATCCTTTTCCCGACGGCTTCACGGTCGGCGATATCTGGTAGGGCAGGGGTGTCGGTACGCTCGGCGGCGCGCGGCCGTGGCCGAGGCCGCTGCCGGGCTCCTCGACCGGCCGCTTGGCCGATCCCGTCACCTCGGCTAGACTCTCCGCCGGACGCCAGCGTGCGTTCGATCCTGTGGGGATGCGTGGTTTCGACAGGGTCTAGCTGACAGTGAACGCGAGCCGAGGTGCCGTCAGGCCTCGTTAAACAGGCGGCAAAACGAAGTAACTGCCAACAAGCAGTCGACTCTCGCCCTCGCCGCTTAGGCGGTAAGGTGAGCGTGGAAGCGACCTCAGTTCCGCGGGTCGTGGAAGCGTCATTAAGCGGAGCTGCAGACCGGATGAGTGTTGCGTAGTCCGGGACCAAGCTCGATCTAGAGACACGTGGCTGGACCAACCGGGAGAGTGCCGATCCCCGCCTGGATGGTTGACGAAAACGATCGGACACGCTCGTAGTGGTTGCTGCCGAAGGGCTCTGGACGGGGAGTTCGACTCTCCCCCATCTCCACCACACCCGCCTGGCGGGTCTCAGATGAAGTCGGAACGTTCACCGAAACGGTGACCCGGGGGATCATCTCGGCCGTCGGCCGTGAGATCACGGTGGCCGACGAGCTCACGGGCCGTCCGAGGACGTTGACCGAGCTCATCCGGACCGATGCCGCGATCAACCCGGCAACAGCGGCGGACCGCTGCTCGGCCGTACGGCAGGGCTCGGCCGTACGGGCCGCGTATCCTTCAGGCATGCGCGCGCTCCTCGAGGCTCC
>JBDTOJ010000056.1:0-9360 GCA_039933295.1 Chloroflexota bacterium | reverse complement strand
GAACCCCGTCAAGATCATCGTGCTCGGTGGGACCGGGGTCATCAGCGATGCGGTCCTCGATTCGCTGAAACCGTACGCCGTGGGCCAGTGAGGCTCGGCGCCCCGGGCCCGTCCAGGACTTGACCCGCTCGATCGTCGGCTAATCACCCACGACCGCGCTGAACCACACCGCCTGTTGCCATGGGACAACAGGAATTCTCCGTGGGACATTAGTACCGTCGTCAGCATCGACGTCCGCGCCCTATGCTCGGCTCATCGCCCAAGAGGCCTGTCCGCACGGAGTCGAATTCACGATCGTGACCCAAGAACAACTGCTCTCGATCCTTGGCCTAGGCGTTCTCGTTGGCCTGTTCTTCATCAGCTTCGCCTTGTCGTCACTCCGGCGACGCCGCGAACGCGCCCGCCTTGCCACCGCGAGTGCCGCCCCGGCGATCTCGGTCGCGCGGCCCGGGTCGGTCCCATACCGGGTCGATGTCTCGCCGATGGCCACCGATGCACCTACGGCCACGCCGGGCTTCACCGTCGGCGATTCGACATCCCTGAACGGATCGCGGACGAGCCCCATCTCACGGCTGCTTGCCGGCATCGATGACGCCGTCACCTGGAAGCGGGTCACAGACGCGGAGATCGTGCGGATGGCTCGCTACAACCATCCCGCGACCATCGTGCTGGTGGAGGTCGACGGGCTCAATCGCCTGATCACCGCTCTCGGCCCGTCAGCGGGCGAGCGCGTGGTCGAAGCCACCGCCGCGACGATCCGCACAGAGGCCCGTTCCACGGACACGGTCGCTCGTCTTGGACCCGCGCGGTTCGGGATCCTGATGCCGGAAACCAATGAGATCGTCGCCATCAACTTCACGGAACGAGTGCGAGACATCTGCGATCGATGGTTGCAGACAGGTTCAATCGCACTCCGCGTGGCCATCGGCCACAGCGCCATGACGTCCGCGCTCGGGGTCGTGGGTGCGATGCAACTCAGCCAGGAGAACCTAGACCGCGAGCGTCGGTCTGATCATCTCCAGGGCGAGGACGTCGCGGTCGAAACCGCCTGAGGCGATCTCGAGCATCCGCCAGGCATCGGTCCTACGAGATGTGCGGTAAGGTCGATCCAGCAGATGCCGCCCATCCAGGAAGCCACTAATCCCGCCGGGGGATTCATGCTCGGAACTCCGCAGCCTGCATGCTTCCTGATCGCCGACATCTCGGGCTACACCGGCTACCTCGCCGATGTCGAACTCGACCACGCGCAGGACATCCTGGCCGACCTCGTCGGCGCAGTCGTCTCGGCGCTGCGGCCCAACTTCCGCCTCGCCAAGCTCGAGGGTGATGCCGCCTTCACGTTCATGACGACCGAGCTGATCGACGGCTCAATGCTCCTTGACACCATCGAGCGTTGCTACTTCGGCTTCCGGCGCCGACGACGGGACGTACGCCAGGCGACCACCTGCGAATGCAATGCGTGCACGCGGATCCCGGATCTCGACCTGAAGTTCGTCGTTCACTACGGCGAGACGATCATCCAGAAGGTCGCCGGCCGACAGGAACTCCTCGGATCCGACGTCATCGTCGTCCATCGGCTGCTAAAGAACGAGGTCGTCGAGGGGACCGGCATCGAGGCCTATGCCCTGATCACCCAGGCGTGTATCGATGCCAGCGACATCGATCCGGCGGATCTCGGGATGCGGCCCCACGGCGAAACCTACGATCGGATCGGCGAGGTACTCGGCTGGGTGCACGATCTCGAACGCCGCTGGCGAGAGGAAGAGGAGCGCGAGCGCGTCTTCGTTCCGCCCGGCGATTCAATCCTGACCATCACCTTACCGACGACCGTGCCACCCCAGGTTGCATGGGAATTCCTCACCAAGCCGGGTCAGCGGATGACCTGGCAGCCGTGGGTGACCGAGGTTCGGATCGAGGGCGCCGCAGGCGGTCGCCGGGGCCTCGGCTCGGCCAACCATTGCAAACACGGCAAGGACGCCGTGATCGAGGAGATCCTCGACTGGCGACCCTACGACTACGTGACCGACCGCACCATCCTCGATACTCCGGCCGGCCCGCTGAAGTTGCTCCATACCATCGAGCTCGAGCCCGTGACCAACGGCACCATCATTCATTTCCGGTTCGCGCCACCGAAGGTTCGCAAGGATCTGGCGCTCGCAAAACAGGTCGGTGAGGCCTATGGCCAGGCTCTCGAGTCGAGGCTGCCGAATCTCCTGGCCCAGCTCAACGCCGAAGCGGAGGCCCGCGAGGCCGATCGCGGTCCGGAGCCCGCGCTGAGCGCACCCAAGCCAAACGGTCCGCTCGCGGGGATGGATCCGCTCGTCCGGATCGACTGAGCCCGCAGCCCAGGGCTCACCTCGGGGAGTTCCGGAGCAGCTGCCCGTCTGGCAGCTGGGATGGGCCTCACGTCATCATGCGGCCGCGGTCCCAAGGAGACAGAGCGAGCCCCACCGCCCCCCGTGGGCCCCCAGAAATCACGCTGCGGGCAGAACCCGCCCTGTCTTGCGTCGAGCCTGAATCCGGCGCCTCCGGCCGTCAATGGCATTACCGGTACGAGCGGTACCGCTAGTACCGGATTCGCGACCAATTCAGGGTTTCCCAGTTGGCCGTGGTCGGTGCGCTGCTGCGCCACCGGAGCGGGCCCCATCCCCTGGTCGAAGCGTGCGTGATGCGAGCAGCGTTTCGAGGAGAGCGTGGGACTGGCCATCGCTCGGAATCCAGTCCACGAACACGAGGGAGTTGACGTGGCTGGCCGCGGTGACCGTCCCGATCATCCGGATCTCGCCGATCTCCGGTTCCGTCCAGATCACCGGAAAGTTCCAGCGCAGCTTCTGGCTGGCAGGTGGCGTCCGATCCCACAGCGCGTAGAGCTTGTTGATCGCTTTGGGATCGCTGCCCGCGAAGGCATCGAAGACTTCGGCGAAGAGGGGCCCCGGTGCATCGAGGAGGGTCCGACTTTCGGGGAAGACCTTGAGGACGCTCACGACGATTGCCATGATCTCGAAGCGGTTCTTGAGGCTCTGACGCATCCGATGATGGGCGAGGATCGCCAGCAGGTTCACTCGGGCGCGGGTCCGTTCGAGTACCTGGCGGGAGAGGTCCATCTCCCAGAGCGCCTGCGTCGCCGCGTTGGCGACAACGATCTCGAGGGTGTTGTTGATCACGAACTGCGGCCAGGGCGTCTGTTCGACGAACGCCCGCAGCTCCGGGATCGTGAATCGGTAGTCCTCGATCCCGCCGAGGCCATACAGGCTACCCGGCGCTGCCATGCCAAGGTCCAGGAGCACGCGCCGGACCGTCGTGTGGGGCGCCTGGAGGGCGGCGAGGACGCGGTCAATGCTCGCGCGCGAAGGGGTGCGCGACCCAGCTTCGTATTTGCGGATCGTCTCGGGCGACAGGCCGGCGCGTTCGGCCAGCTCGGTCTGGGTGATTCTCAGACGCCGTCGTTCGATCCGGATCAGGTCGTTCCACGAGGCCGGATCCGTCGCCACGGGGGCGGTGTGGGGCGAGGGATTCGGACCCCCGGTCACCTCCGCCTCCGAGTGATCATTCGACATGCCACCTCCTCGCCTAGCAACGACGCCGCGGGACACGCCGTCAACGGCAGGGCCGGTACAGCATGTACCGGTTTAAGGTTTGATGGGACGCAGCTACGGCGCCATGATCGACATCATCGCGCCACCGCCAGGCCACAGCGGCGGGCGAGCCCGGCGCGCGGGGAGGCCCAGGGCCGTCGCGTCGTCCCAAGCATCCCCGGCGGCCATGCCGGTCAATCGTCTCGATTTGACCGGGCGTGAGCCGATCCCGGAAGCGGCGATTTGCGGTTGCCAACGAGTGCACCGACCCGCGACAATCTCGCGATGGACCTGTTCGGCTGGATCATCCTTGGGCTCATCGCCGGTTCCGTGTCCGGCTGGTTCGTCGGTACGCGCAGCGTCCAGGGCTGCCTGCCGACCGTTGTCGTCGGCATTGTGGGCGGCGTGGTCGGCGGCTGGCTCTCACGGGAGCTCGGATTTGGTAGCGTCGAGGGCTTCGTCGGGGCCCTGATCTTCGCGACGCTCGGCTCGATCCTCGTTCGGATCGTGCTGCGAGCCATCGAGGGTGGCCGCTAGCTCTAGTTCCAACGGCGGCGCGACCGACGACGCTCCGTACGCCCGGCTCCCGTATTTCGGTCACCACGACATGCAACCGCGGGGGTCATGCGCAGGCTCGCGACCGCGACGCGTTTGTCATCTCGTACGATTGGGCCGATGTCCGACGTTGCGTCCCTACTGGTCAGCGGGTCCATCGCCGGAATTGCCGGTGGATTGTGGCTGCTCATCCGTGGGTTCGGCGGCTATCGGCGCGCCGGGCGTCTCGACGATACGGGGACGTCCCGCATTGCGACCCTCGCCGTCGGCGAGGTCCGCATCACCGGACGCGTTGAGCCGGCCGAACTCGCCCTGATCTCACTGCTCCAGAGCCGCCGATGCGTCTACTTCCGATCCCAGGTTCGGCAGCAGCAGGGACGAACGACGCGGACAGTGCTGGACGAAGAGCGCGCCGTCGGGTTCCGCGTCCGCGACGACAGCGGTGCGATCCGGGTCTTTCCGCGTGGCGCCAACTGGGATGCGCCGCCGGTCTTCAAGGAAGGCGACGGATTCTCAGGGGATCGGCCGCCGGGACTCGCCCTCCGGTCGGGATCCGCGATCGGACCGGGCGCGCTCGATCGCGATGATCTGATCGAGCAGTTGCTGACCGTTCGCCCATCGTTCGATGGGTCCGATCTCAGCCCGCTTGGCGGGAGTCGTGCGGGCATCATCACCGCGACCGGAAGTGGCCGGCGCGAATACGAGGAGGCAAGAATCGAGGTGGGGGACACGGTCACGATCATCGGGACCGCACTCCCCTTTGATCAGCTGGCTGACCCGGATGAGGCGGATCTGGCCGAAGGGTCGGCGGTCGGCGGGCCGTTGTCCGCGATGGGCGATCTTGAGATCGCCGCGGATCTCGATGCGGCGCGGGCTACCGGGACGCTGGCAGCGAACCCGGAAGACGCCTGGGGCAATGCCTCGATCCCCGGGTTCGGGATCGATGAGCCGGTTCGAGCACCCCACCTGGATCCGGAAGCGACGCCGCCAGTCGTCGCCGGCCACGAAACCGCGGAGCGCTTCACCCGAACGTTCGAGATTGCGCCCGGCGAGCTGGTGCTCGCGATCAATCCCGGCCGCCCGATGCTCGTGTCGGTGGGGGCGCCATCCGCGGCCGTCGCGCGTGGCCAGGACCAGTTCCTCGTCGGCCTGCTCGGCGCGATCCTGGCCATCGGCTCCGCCGTCGTGCTGGCGATGGCCATGAGCGGCACAATCGGCGCATGAGCCCTCAGTCATTCGCCGCCCTGTTCTCGTTGCTGCTCGTCCTCGTGGTCGTGGGCTTTCTGCTCGTGGCCACCTACAACAGCGTCGTTACGCTCGCACAGCAGGCCTCGAAGGCCTGGGCCAACATCGACGTCGCGCTCAAGCAGCGCCACGATGAGCTGCCGAACCTGGTCGAGGCGGTCAAGGGCCTAATGGCGTTCGAGCAGGCAACGCTGATGCGGGTGACTCAGCTCCGTGCGGCCTATTCGTCCTCGGCGCCCATCCCTGCGCAGGCCGCGACGTCCGAGGCCACGAGTTCAGCTGTCCGCCAGCTGTTCGCGGTCGTCGAGCGCTACCCGGACATCAAGTCACAGGCGAACGTCCTCGATCTCCAGCGCGAGATCCAGCGCCTCGAGGAGATCATTGCCGACCGTCGGGAGCTCTACAACGACACGGTGTTCCGCTTCAACACGCGGATCGGCCAGTTTCCGGCGAACACGCTGACCCGCCTCTTCGGCTGGACCGCTCGGCCGTTCTTCTCGGCCCCCGATGCGCAGGACACGCCGGACGTTCAGCTCGCTCTCTAGGGACCGGAAAGGCATTTCGGGGCGCGATCAGGCCTGAACGCCTATCCTCGGGCGGTCCCAAGAAGCTCCAACCTCGCCGACGAACTCCCGGACGGCAGAGGTTGTTTCTTGTTGGCGGCCATCTTGTCCAACTTGTCACGAGAGATTCCATGACCTTTCCCCGACGTCCGCTCCTGCTTCTTGCCGTCATCGTCCTGGGGGCTTGCTCCCCGGTCTTCAAACCATCGCCCAGCCCATATGCTCCATCGATCGCGCCGACGGCAGGATCCGCGACGGCCGGGCCGACTGCCGCCCAGACCCCATCGGCCACGGCCGACCAGTCCGCCTCGGCCCTTGGCGGCGAGTGGTTCTGCTACAGCTACCAGGCTGGTGTCGGCACCGACGCAGTGAACGTGTCTGGCATCGTCGGCGGGAATTCCCTTCTTGGGTCATTCCATATCGAAGACGCCTCGACATATGCGTCGTTCTACGGGGCCGACCACGGGACCTACGGCATCGATCCTGCCACCAGCGGGATCTCCTTCGAATCCGGAGGGATGCTGGGTCTCGCGGGCACGTATGGAGCCGGCCCGAACAGTGACCTGATCGACCTGCACGGGATCGGTAACGGCTGGGACCTCCCGTACGTGGTTTCGCTCATCTGCCAACACGCCTGAGCCGCTGACTGCCCACCTATTACGCAGCCGGTCCAGCGGCCTCGGTCTCGCCGGTCGCGAGCAGGCCGACGGCCCGCATGCCGGCGCAGTCGTGCCGGTTGTGGCTGAGGAGGCGGCTCCATCGAGCCTTCTGACGCCGGGTCAACGGGCGACAAGCGGCGAGAGCCGGGCGCAGCGCCCTGATCGTATCGCCGACGTGGCCGGGGCCGGCGCCGGGCGGCACCGGATAGCCGATCATCGCCAGGTATCCGCTCAGCTCGCCGCTCGCTGGCTTGGACTCCGCATGGAGCTTGTTCGCCCAGCGCTTCGCGACAGCTAGCGCGTTGGCATAGCGGCGCTCGAAACGCGCCACCATCCGGGCTGTTGACCGAGCCTGTAACACCAGACGGTCGGGTGCGTCTCAGAACCACGAGCTGGTCGCGACATCCGGTTCGCAAGATGGCCTGGTCCGACCCGAAGGTGGGTGACGTGAACATGAGGGAATCTCAGCGGCGAGCGGACGCGTCGGCCATAGTCGCGATGTTCCTCACGGCCGTCTGCGTGGCTGCCTGCGCAGCCGCCATGCCCGCGGCGCCATCGCCGATGGCGAGTGCTACCCGGACCCCGCCGCGCGAGACCCCGAGCCACGCTTCGACAGTCGCCCCGACACCTGAGTCGGTCTGGCGATCGTCCTCGATCCCGCCGATGCTCGTCCCGGGTATCTCGTACCCCGCCGCGGTAACCGCCGGCGAGATCGAGCTCGTGACTGTCGGTGGCCGGGTGTTCCGTGACAACGAGACACCGAGCGGTGGGATCGCGGGCGTCTGGCGATCGGTCGATGGCCTGAACTGGGAGCCGGCAACGGCCAGTGTGGATCTCGCGGTCGGCGACGTCATACCGCTCGAGGGGCAATCAGGCGGGATGGTCGACGTTGCCTATGGACCGGCGGGATTCGTAGCCGTGGGCAGCACACTCGAGTCGTTCGAGTCGTTCGAGTCGTCGGGGAGGATGGGAGGAGCGTGGTACTCGAAAGATGGCCGGGACTGGATCCGGACCCACCTGCCGATGGAGTCGCAGGCTCGGCCGACGTCGGTGACCTGGAATGGGTCGCGCTACATCGCCGTCGGGGTTGTCGAGGCCAAGGCTGCCCCCCTTGCCGGAGTCTGGTGGTCTGCGGATGGTCGGTCGTGGCACGCGGCGGACGGCATCATGTTCGATGTCGGCCGCTACATCGCCACGATGTCTTTGCACAGCTGGGGTGGTCCGACCGACGTCGCGACTTCACCGGACGGGGCGGTGTACGCGATCGGCCAAAAATGCTCGGGAACCGAAGGCGTATTCGATCCAACGACTCGTGAAGACTTGCGCGGCGATACGAATGTGACCTGTCTGCAACAGGTATGGCGATCCGCTAACGGGGAGGTCTGGACCACGATCCAGTTCGAGGACGCCGTCTCCGCGACCTGGTTTGCTTCCGTCGCCACCTCGAGTGGCCGTGTTGTGGCTGTCGGCGGCCCACCGCCAAAGGGGAACGTCGAACTCCCCGATGCGCCGGCCCACGTCCTGATCGGCGACGGGGCGGGATGGCGAGTCATCGAGCCTGCCGGCTTGCCCAGGCTGGAGCGCATTGTCGCCTTCGGCCAAGGGTTCATCGCGGCAGCGATAGCCAACGAGCGAATCTCGCTGTGGGAATCGCCTGATGGCGAGACCTGGTCAATGCTGTCCGGAGTGCCCCAGCCCGCAGATGTGACCCATCTGGACAATGTCGACCTCGCCGTCCTCGGTGAACGCGTGGTGCTCGTCGGGACGGGCTGGTTCAGTTCGGGAACGGTCATTGGCGGCTTCTCGATCGCGGGAGTTCCTCGATGAGTCAGCGGCAGAAGCGATGTGAGGCGAGAAGCTTGGGGGGTGTCGTCGCAGCGGCGGAAACCGAGGAATGGAGCGGGAGAAGGGTCTCGAACCCTCGACCTTCTGCTTGGGAAGCAGACGCTCTGCCAACTGAGCTACTCCCGCTCGGCAGGCCCGAAGTCTAGCGGCAGCATGGCGACCTTGCCTGAGCTCGGGCACGTCCCAGATCTCGGCATATGCCCCCCTACGAGCCCGAAACGCCCGATGTGGTGCGGCGACCTGACCCCACTTCCGTTCAGGTCGCACTCCGATCCTGCGCCCTCGACGTGGCTCCACCAAGGATCGACGTCGAACTCGACGGGTGAAACCCGGCAGCGGCCGGCGAGATCCAGCGCCGTCAGCTGGGTCGACTGAGGGTGGGCCCAGTGAGGACGTTGAGGGCGCTGCTCACCAACTTCGGCCGCCCTCATCGCACCGTTCGGTCGACCATCGAGAGGTCGGCCGACCCGAGGTCGCCGGCAATGAGCCGGATCGACCCATCGGTCGTGTCGTAGACCGTGATCGAGGCGGACGTCGGCGCCGCATGTCCATCGGCGTCCACCCCAGCTCGCGCCGCGGCGTACAGGTACCGTCCATCGGCGCTGATCGCGATCGAGGCAAAGTCGGCCGTGGGGTTCCAGTGGCCGATGACGCTCAGCGTCGCGGCATCGAAGACGAAGACACCCGCGGAACCACTGTCGGTCCGATTCGACGGGACGACGCCGATGGCGTAGATCCGCGTCCCGTCGGGCGAGGCTACGACGCCCGGCTCGAGGAAGTTCTTGGCCATCGCGCTGGGGGCGATCCAGTTGCCGAGGGCGCGACCGAAGGTGGCCACGACCCCGACGGGTCCCAACGGCACCGCCGCGGCGCTCGCTTTGCTCGACGAGACAGTTCCCGACGCGAGGTCGACCCGGA
>JBDTOJ010000055.1:0-35710 GCA_039933295.1 Chloroflexota bacterium | reverse complement strand
GCCGCGGCGCTCGCTTTGCTCGACGAGACAGTTCCCGACGCGAGGTCGACCCGGACCAACGTGGTCGCCTGCGGATTCCAGATGAACAGGGCATTGGCGATACGCGTCATCAACGTGCCGCCGTCGACCCCCCCGCCGATGGCAGATACGTCCGACTGACCGATGATCGTCCCATCCGGTTGCAAACGATCGAAGGTGAATCCGCCAGAGGCGTACGAGCGCAGAGCGTAGTAGCGGCTGGCGTCGATCATCCCGACGCTGTATTCCCACGTCACCGTGTCGGGAGTGGTGCCTGCGACGGACAAGGGGCCGATGGTCGATCCGTTGAACGACGCGATCCAGTGATCAGTGGCCTGGGGCGGGTGGCTGGCGGTCGAGTCGTCCATGTACCAGAAGCTCGCGACGACGATCGCGCTACCGTCGGGAGACAGGGACGCAACCGGTGCGGCGCGCACCACGGGTCGAGATCCAGTCACCGACGGCTTCACGAGCGGGAGCCGCGTCGAGGCGACGACCCGTAGCGATGCGACGTCCACGACGTCGATGCCCGCGGTCCATTGCGCTCCATCACGAGCGGACCAGCCCACAAACGCCCAGCGGCCGTCATCGGATCCCGTGACACCGACATCGATGAGTTGGCTCGTGCCGCTTGCCGGATCCTTGGGATCGGCCCGGCCGGCGATGGTCCGAACATCGACCATCGGGAGTGCTGAGCCGTCGGCGGACGTTGGACGCAAGGTGATCCGGGCCTCGGTCGGGCCATTGGCGGAGGATGCCGTCCAGTCCGAGCAAACGCATACCCATCCGCCTCCGGGCCGTGCGACGACCTTCGAAGGTCCCGACGGGCCGGCAAACAATGCCTTGCCGACCGTGCCGATGGTCAGGTCGGCGATCCGATAGGTGCCGGCGGCGTTCACGACGACGCTGGTGACGCTGGGGAGCTCTCCGTTCAGGAGGAAGTTGGGCAGCGGGCTCGCCGACGGGCCAGCTGCGGTCGGTCGGTTCGAGTGGCCAGGCGTCGGACTCGAACCGACGATGCCCACGTCCTGCTGCAGCCAGACAGCCACAAAGGCCAGGCCGACAGACGCGACAAGCGCGGCCGCGATGGGCGCGATGAGCCGGTCTCCGGTACGGCGCCGTGGCCGCCAGGCCCGGCCCGCGCTGGTCCGATCGCGCCAAGTGATCTCGCCCAGCTGCTGAGGCGGCATGTGCCAGTCATCGGCAACGGACTGGATCAGTGTCCCGAGTTGCGCCGTTTCCGGGTCGCTCTCGGGAGTCGCCGGGGGATTGCGTCGTGTGGTCATGAGAGTCTCCTCGTCAGCGGGCGACGCGCCGGCTGGCCGGCGGTTCGGTGAGGTCGGATGCGGCGGCAAGACGACCGCGCAGCGTGGCATGGGATCGACTAAGGATCGAACCGACATTGCCGGCGCTCGTTCCCAGGTACTCCGCGATCTCGGCATACTCGTAGCCGTAGTAGTGGCGCAGGACGAGCGCGGCACGGGCCCGCGGCTCGAGGCCGGCCAGTCCGGTTTCGATGAGTTCCCGCATGGCGACTTCGGCCGATGGATCCGGGGTTCCCGGCTCGGCGAGCCGCCCGATCACGCTGGCCGCGAGTCGACGGACTCGCCGTTTCCTGAGGTCGTCGAGGGCCGCGTGGCTGACGATGCCGTGGAGCCACGCCCGGATCGGGCGATGGTCGTCGTACTGCTCCCATCGATCGAATGCGCGCACGAAGCATTCGTGGGTCGCATCCACTGCGGCCTCTCGGTCGTGGAGAATCGCGAACGCCACCCGGTACATATCGTCGGCGTGATCGCGGTAGGCCCGGTCGACAGCCGCGCGGCGTTCCTCAAGGTCCGTCATGGCTCTAGTACGCGCCGGATGGACCGTTTCTTGCAAACGTACCTTGCTGCCTCGGCTCTCGGGCCAGGGCCCGGCCTAGCGTCCCGGGTTCAGCCCGGCAGGGTCCGGATCCCCGTCAGAACGAACGATTGTTCGCAGACGGCGACGGTTCGTCCCCTTGGCACGACCGGTCCGAAGGCACCCGGACTCGAGTAGATGCGGCACGTCGCGGCCGCTGGGTCGGCGAAGTGGCCCGTCAGTTCGACATACGTCCCGGCCACCGGAACCGTGACCTGATGGGCCGGGTTGATCACGATCGTGAAGGCAGCGCGGTTGGTGTCCGCGGGGACGATGCGCGGGACCAGATAGACCTCCGAGTAGCCGAGGGGATCGATCAACCATGACGGCGAGCCCAGCTCGTCGGTCGCACCGCCGCACCCCCCGCAGTCACTGACAACGCCACGAATCCTGAGCGTGTGGCTGCCGAAACAGATCGGCCAGAGCGGCGGGGCCATCGCGAGGAAATCCTCGATCGCCGTCGGCGTCGTCGCCGGGCACGGCCCAGTCGGCGCGACCGGAAGCACGCCCAGCAGGTCACCGCCGACCGCCGACCAGGTCGACCCGTCGTCTGAGCGCCAGAGCTCGTCGCGAATGTCACCGGCGCTGTTCACTCGATAACCGACCGCCGCCATCGATGTCGAGCCAGTCGCGCCGGAAACGGCCACCCGAAACGGGACGCCGCCACCAAATGTGCTCGCATCGAGGTTTGTGCGGTGCCACGTCCTGGCGTCCGTGCTCGTCCACGTGATCGGAGCAAGCGTCATTCGGTCGTAGCCGACCACGGCGAGATTGCCCTCCGAACTGGTCATCGCCGACACGTTGTCGCCCGCGAAGGCCTTGTCGGCCTCCACATCGTGCTTCCAGGAGATGCCGGTCTGGCCTGCGTTGTTGGCGAAGGTGCCGGTCACGACTTCGATGTTCCCGCTCGCGCCCAGACCAAGGCTGACAACGGTGGACCCTGTCCCCGCGATCATCGCCCCACCCTCGTAACCGGAGCCGAACGCCGAACCCGAATCGACCGACAGGTCGCGCCAGGAGATGCCGTCAGTCGAGAACGCTGCGCCACGGAGCCCGGCGCAGCAGCCGTTGGCGATGGCCAGGAACCCGTCCGGCAGGACGAGGACCTGATCGAATCCCATGTCGCTCAGCGCGGTCGCTTCCGCCCATGTGCGCCCATCTCGCGACACCCAGACGCCAGCCACTGAGCTCCCGGCAACAGTCTTGTAACCTGCGATCGCGAAGCCGTGCGGGCCGGCAGCAATGGGGGCCAGCGAGCCGAGGCCGTCAAGGCTGGAGGTTCCGATGCCTGCCTGGTCCGGGAGGGCCTCCCAGGTGATGCCGTCGCTGGAGAACCACAAGGCCGTCGCGACCAACGGGCCGCTCCGGTCTTCCGTTGCGGCGACCCAGCCCAGAGAGCCCCCAGCCATGGCGCCGAACAGTTGGCCGCCCGGGCTCGCAGCGAGCCGGGTCCATGTCCCGCCGTCGGCGGTGCCCGAAACGAGGAAGGCGGGGGTGGTCCCATCGCCCTTGAATTCGTTGCCGAGCAACGCGAAGCCGCCTGGCGTCGGCACGAGGCTTTGGATGCCCGCTGCCTCCAACGGAACCACGCCGCCCGAACCCAGGGTCATCGTGAGGGAGGTAGGCGACGGACTGACCAGGCCCGAAGCAGTGGCCGCAGTCGACGGCCGCGGCGTCACACTGGGCGCCGGGGAACTTGCCGCGCCGCATCCCACCGCGACGATCGTCGTGAGGGAAATTGCCACGAGTACGCTCCGGGATCTCATCGAAGTCTCCTATCTGGCAAGGCTGGGAGTGCGCCGAATTGGGCAGTCTTGCTAGCCATCGCAGGTCCACTCGAACGACCCAGCAAGAGCCTTCGGCCAGGTTGGATCGAGCTCGTTGACGACACCTCGGAAGTCGACCCGGCCGTGGCCCGCCGTAGAGCCTGATTTGACGGCGAACATCGCCGGATCTATCGGGGACCCCTGACCCAACGCAACCAGGAGACCGTCCGCGCTGAGGGTGAATGCCGTGAGCGCTCCAGCAGGCGATACTTCGATCCAGGCGTTCAGGTCGTTGGGCCCATATGGTGGAGGATTCGAGAAAGCCGCCTCCACGTGCGTATCGGCGCCTCCGTCCTCTGCCGCACTACAGGTGCCGCTGACGCTGTTCGGTCGGAAGGTCACGGGTCCCGAGAGGGTGAGCAGGATCTGGGCGGACCGGAGACCCGATGTGACCGGCGGGCTGGTCCATTCCCACGATCCGCCACTGACGGCAATGGCTCGCTGTCCATCCGTGGCGAGCCCAGTGACTTGCACGCCCCAAGCCGGGACTTCGCCCGGAGGCAGGCTCGGGCGTTCGCGTCGCCATTGCAGTCCATCGTCAGACGTCCAGCTCGCGAACTGGCCGGCTGCGTCCTGGCCGATGGCCACGAGTCGCTTGTCATCAAGCGAGGCAACCGCGGCCATGTAGGCCCCAGCAAGTGTCGGCTGATCGGGGACTCGCATCCAGGCAGCACCGTCGGTCGATGTCCACACGACGGCTGCGTCAGGCCAGCCCGAAGTCCCGACCGCCACATAGCCCGGTCCGCCCGTGGTGAATTCCAACAGTGTCGCAGCGCCAGGCCCCCCGCCCATTGAAGCCTGAGGGTGGAACGTCCAGCCCACCCCATCGGCCGACGTCCAGAATGCGCCACCAACCCCAGGGATCGATCCAAACGCAACGAGGCCGGTTGGCCCGACACGCACCCGGGCAATCCCCGGACTCACCATTACTTCGCCCCTGACGCAGGTGCCGGCTGCTCCAGGCGGGGCATGCGCCGGGCGCCAGCGGAAGCCGTCGTCGGACAACCAGACCGCTACATCGCACCCGCCCTTGGCTGATCCAACAGCCACGAACCCGCCTTTATAGCCCACCACATCCTCGACAACGCCGTCGATGCCACTTTCCAGGGGCCCGGCCATCCAGGTCGCACCGCCGTCCGGGGAGCGCCACACGTGCGCAAAACCTCGAAGGTCAGATCCGACCGGTGCGGTCGGGTCAGGCCCGAACCGGCTGTCGCGTATCCCGATCGCAACGATCCCGGCCGAAGATTCAGCCATCGCGTTGATCGCGAGGCCGTCGAACGTTGCCTGATCGTCGGCGGACCGAGTCCATCCGATCCCGTCCGATGTCATAACGGCGGACCCGAACTCCGTCGGCCCCCAGGCCACGAACCCGGAACTGGTGTGGATCACCCGGTTCACGCTCGGCTCGAGGCCGTCCGCGTTCTCGAACCAGACCGCACGGTGTTCCCAGATCGTTCCGGCGAGTGCGCCTGAAGTGGACGGCATTGGGCTGACGATCGGAGTCGTGTCGGGCGTCCCTGCTGACGCTGTCGGCGAGGCCGGAAGCGTGGGCGATCCGGTCGATTTCGTCGAGCCACATCCGCCAACCAGCATGGCTACAACGGCCAGCCAGATCGCAAGTCTTGTTCGCACGGTTCTCCTCGCGCGGTCCGCGTGTCTTGTTCGACGGCACGGACTATGCCGCGCCGGATGTCGAGAGACGCTCGGCACCGGTCTCGTGTTGCAGGTCACACGGCGCGGCGCAACCCCCGCGTCGTATCGGTCATTCGGGGGTAACACCCGCAACCGGCTGAGCGTCATGGGCGATCGAGATGCCATGCCTGCGTCTTCTCCTGACGGGAGGTTCCATGTCCTCGCCTCTAGAGCTCCTGACCACGGTGACGCCGTTTGTACCCGCGCTCGTTGCCTTCGTCGGCGGCCTGTACGCGCTGTGGGCGATGCGACGTGAACCGATCCGCTCCCGGACTGACCTGCGGTCGGGTATCGGCCTGACAGTCCTTGTTGCCCTTGGACTCGGCGCATTTGCGGGCCTGACGATCTACTCCTTGAGTGGCTTTGACTCGGGACCACGACCCGAGGCGCTTGGGCCGGCGGCGGCCTACGGGGCGATCGTTGCCGGGCTTACCGGCCTGTCCGGGTTGGCGGGCTACGTGCTCCTGGCGCGCCGCGCATCTGGCATCGCGCTTCTTGGGTCGGTGCTCGGCCCGGTGTTGCTCATCGGTGTTTCGATCGGCGCGATGTTCGTCAGTGCCAACCTTTCGAATGCGGCCTATCGGAGCCAGCAGGAGTCCGACGCGGCAACCATCGCCGACCGCTCGCGAGGCCTGACCTTGACGGTCAGCGACGTCACCGCCTCACTCGCGAGCGACGGCGTCGCGATCGGCGTCGCTCACCTGCACGCAACGATTCATACCGACCGGGATATCGCCTTCCAGTCGGGCTTGAAGATCGACAATCCGCGATTCCAGGTCGTGGTGATGGGCGTCCCTCCGCTCGATCTCGCCGTCGGGGCCGACAGCCCGGTCTCGCTCTCCAGGGACCGTGACTCGACATGGGATCTGGCGTACACGGTCCCGGCTCAGCTCCTCGGCCCCTATGCCGGCACTGAACGCGCGCCGGGTCCTGGCGAGTGGAAGCTCCGCATCTCCTTTGTTGACACGGAGGGAGCCGAGTACCTTCTGGAGAATTCGATCACGGTGGCCCCTGCGCCCTGACGGAATCGCCGATCAAGGCGCGGATCAACCAGTGGCCGAGCCGAATGCTTCGGAGCGACGTGTCAACCGCCGCGCCAGGCTCGCACAGCGAATGAGCATGCGGGCTGGGCCTCGATGGAATAGCCGGCGTAGTAGGAACGTGCGAGCGCCGGCGCAGCCTTGCCACGCAGCCGGAGTTGTTACCCGGGACTCTTGCCGTGAATTTCCGCGCCTGAACACGGGTAGTATTTGGAGCCCATGGCGATCCTCCGGCCGTTCCGCGCACTCCGCCCGCAGCCCGACCAGGCCGCGGCTGTCGCGGCAGTGCCGTACGACGTCGTGAACACGGCCGAAGCGCGAGACCTCGCCGCGGACAACCCGCTCAGCTTCCTTCGTGTCTCCCGACCCGAGCTCGAGCTGCCGGCTGACACGGATCCCTACGCCGACGCGGTCTATGCGGCCGCGGCGGCCAACTTCGCCCGGCTGCGCGACGCTGCACCCCTGGTGGAGGAGATGTCGCCGAGCATCTATGTCTATCGGCTTCGCATGGGCATGCACGAGCAGACCGGCGTTGCTGCGTGTTTCTCGGTCGACGAGTACGAGCGGAACCTGATCCGCAAGCACGAGAGGACGCGCAAGGACAAGGAAGACGACCGAACCCGGCACATCCTCAGCCTTCGGGCACAGACCGGGCCGGTCCTGCTCACCTATCCGGCCTCCGAGGAGATCGGCGAGATCGTCAACCGTGCCACCGATGCTCCGCCGATCTTCGATTTCACTGCCCCAGACGGGATCACGCACACGGTGTGGCTCGTCGCCCAGGCGGATTGCGACGAGCTCATCGATGCCTTTGAGCGGATCCCGCTCCTCTACATCGCCGACGGTCACCACCGGGCGGCAAGCGCGATGCGGGCGCGCGAGGCGCTCGCGGGGTCGGCGACGGCAGCAGCCCCGGGAACCGCGCCGTCGGCCGGGCAATCCGCCGGCGGTACCGAGGCCGATGCCTTCCTCGCCGCGGCCTTCCCCCATGACCAGATGCAGGTCCTGCCATACCACCGCGCCGTGAAGGACCTCGCCGGGCAGACGCCCAGCGCCTTCCTCGAAGCAGTCTCCGCCCAGCTGGACGTCAGCCCCGGAAGCGATACCCCGGCCGGGAAAGGCGAGGTCTCGATGTACCTCGACCGTCAGTGGCACACGGTCCGCCTTGCGGTGGCTCCGAACGACGCCCCGGAAGCCGACCGACTCGATGTCTCGTTGCTCCACAGTCAAGTCCTGGAACCGCTCCTCGGGATCGGGGATCCGCGGACGGACAAGCGGATCGATTTCGTCGGCGGCATTCGCGGCCCGAAGGCGCTCGCCGCGCTGGTCGACAGCGGTGCGGTCGCCGTGGCCTTCGTGATGCACCCGGTCAGCGTCGAGGACCTGATGCGGATCGCCGATGCGGACGAGATCATGCCGCCCAAGTCCACCTGGTTCGAACCGAAGCTCCGCGACGGCCTGCTCAGCCACCTCATTTGACCAACGCGGCCACCCGGCCGCACCGCTCCCACCCTCGCCAAGCCGACGCCTCACAGCAGGAGCCAGCGCATGAAGATCCTGATCGCGGATCCTTTCGAGACATCCGGCCTCGAGGGCCTTGCGGCCGCCGGCTGCGAGGTCGTGATCGATCCCGCCCTCAAGGACGACGAGCTTGTCAGCGCGCTCCAGGAGACCCGGGCAGAAGTGCTCATCGTCCGTTCCACCAAGGTGACCGCGGCGATGATGGACGCCGGGGATCTGGCCCTGATCGTGCGAGCCGGGGCTGGCTACAACACGATCGATGTCGCCGCCGCCTCCGCTCGCGGGATCTACGTCTCGAACTGCCCGGGCAAGAACTCGACCGCGGTCGCTGAGCTGGCATTCGGCCTCATCCTCGCGCTCGACCGGCGAATTCCGGACAACGTCGCGGAGTTGCGCGACGGACGCTGGAACAAGAAGGAGTTCTCGAAGGCCAAGGGCCTCCACGGCCGAACCCTCGGGCTGCTCGGTTTCGGGAACATCGCCCAGGAACTCGCGCGACGGGCGCAGGCATTCGGCATGGATATCGCGATCTGGTCCCGTCGCTTCGAGGCGGGTGCCGGCGCAGAAGCGGATCTCCGACGCTACGGCCTCGATCCCGCGAGCCGGGACTCGCGCGTCAGCATCCTCCCGACGCCCCGCGACGTTGCGTCCGTGGCCGACGTCCTCAGCATTCACGTGGCGCTTGGCCCCGAGACGCGCGGCCTCGTCAATGCAGAGCTTCTCGGTGCACTCAAGCCGGGTTCCATGGTCATCAACACGTCTCGCGCCGAAGTGGTCGATCACGACGCACTGGCGGCAGCGGTCCGCGATCAGGGAATCCGCGTCGGTCTCGACGTCTATCCCGACGAACCGACGAGCGGAACCGGCGAGTACTCGCTCCCGCTGCTCGCGCTGCCCGGCGTCTACGGGACGCATCACATCGGTGCCTCGACCGAGCAGGCTCAGGAGGCGATCGCCGGCGAGACGGTCCGGATCATCCGGTCGTTCAAGGAGACCGGCCAGGTCCCCAACTGCGTCAACCTCGCCCGTCGGACACCGGCGACGCACCTCCTCATCGTTCGGCACCACAACCGGCCGGGCGTGCTGGCGCATGTGTTTGAGCATCTGCGTGCCGAGGGGATCAACGTCCTCGAGACCGAGAATGTCATCTTCGAGGACGCTGGCGCTGCCGTCGCCCGAATCAACATGGACGGAGCGCCGGCCAGATCACGAATCGCCGACATAGCGGCGGGCAATGAGCACATCCTGAGTGTCCAGCTCGTTGCGCTGTGACGATCGTCGCGCGCTCAAAGGAGGCCACCATGACTGACCGGATCCTCAACTTCTCGAGCGGCCCTGCCGTCCTTCCGGTGCCCGTGCTGAAGCGGGTTCAGCGCGACCTCGTGGCACTTCCCGGCGTCGGCATGTCGGTCATGGAAATCAGCCATCGCTCCTCGACCTTCGAGGCGATCATCGGCAAGGCCGATGCCGACATCCGATCCCTCGCTAGCATCCCCGACAACTACAAGATCTTGTTCCTCCAGGGTGGCGCCAGCCTCCAGTTCTCGATGCTGCCCATGAATCTCCTGACCGAGGGGATGACGGCGGACTACCTCATGACCGGGACGTGGGCCGACAAGGCCGTCAAGGAGGCCCGCCGCGTCGGCACGGTCCATGAGACGGGCTCGACCGCGGCCGACAACTTCAGCCGGATCCCGACCGACGCCGAGTGCGAATTCACGGCTGGCGCGGCGTATGTCCACATGACCGCGAACAACACAATCGAGGGCACCGAGTGGCACCGGCTGCCGGCGAGTGGCGACACGCCGCTGGTGAATGACGCCTCGTCCGACATCTTCAGCCGTCCGATCGATGTCTCGAAATTCGGCGTCATCTACGGGGGCGCGCAGAAGAATCTCGGCCCGTCCGGCGTGACCCTCGTCATCATCCGCGAGGACCTGCTGGCCCGGTCGAGCAAAGACCTCCACTCGATGCTCAGCTACGCCGTTCATGCGGAGAACGGATCGCTCTACAACACGCCGCCGGCATTCGGGGTGTACGTGCTCGGGCTGGTCGTCGAGTGGCTGATCGAGCTCGGCGGGCTTCCCGCCATCGACGAGATCAACGAGCGCAAGGCCGCCAAGCTGTACGCGGAACTCGATCGGACGGGTTTCTGGCGGCCGACCGCCGAGAAGGCAAGCCGAAGTCGGATGAACGTGACCTTCCGCCTCGCGACCGAGGAACTCGAGAAGGCGTTCATCAAGGAATCGACAGCTGCCGGTTTCGATGGCCTCAAGGGCCATCGCTCGGTCGGCGGGATGCGTGCGTCGATCTACAACGCGTTCCCTGAGTCCGGGATCGAACAGTTGGTCGACTTCATGCGCGACTTCGAGCGCCGCAACGGCTAGGACAGGTATGGTGGGCACATGGATGAGCAGGAAATTCGAGACCGCGCCGACGCCATATGCGCCGCCCTGGTTGACGGCGATATTGAACGAGCCACGGAGGACTTCAGCGAGGAACTTCGGCGCAACCTCGGCGAGGTGATCGCATTGCTGCCGCTGCCGGCCAGCGAGGCAACGATCGAATCCTTCGAGGGCACGGGCGGCGGATCCAGCGCAACGGTCGTTCTGCGACTCGTCGGCGAGACCGAAGAAGTGCTGATCAGTACCCGCTGGAAGGACCGCGACGGCACGCTGACGGTCGTCGAGGCAAGTCACCTGAGCCGGACCGAGCGCGTGGCCCTCGGTATCGAGGAAGCAGACCCGGCCGACGCCGAGTCCGAATCAGAGCCCGAAGCGTAAGGGGTTCTGCGCGCAAAGCGGCTTCCGGCCCAGATGGCAGCTTTCCGCGACGCCGTGCTAGCGTCGCGATGATGCGCAACGGAATGTCGTTCCGGGCTACCGCCGCGGCCGTGATCGCCTTCGCCATTGCGATGGCCTATCTCGAGTCGGCGGTCGTCGTCTATCTGCAGGGAGCCCTCGACGGCCAGGTCGGCGAGATCTTTCCGCTGCGCCCGGAACTGGCGGTCGGGGACTACATCCTGATCGAGGTCGGCCGCGAGGTGGCGACGATCGTCATGATCGGGGCCGTTGGATTGCTTGTCGGTCGCTCTGGCCTCGAGCGCCTCGCCTGGGCCGCCGTCGTATTCGGCGTCTGGGACAGCGGCTACTACGCCTGGCTTCAGGTATTCAGCGGCTGGCCGGGGTCGTTGGGGACGACGGACCTGTTGTTCCTGATCCCCCTTCCGTGGGTCGGCCCCGTCTGGTCCCCAGTTCTCGTCAGCGTGGCCCTGGTCGTTGCCGGACTGGCCGCGGCCCAACGGCTGCGGAGCGACCGTCCACTCGTGGCGAGGTCACGCCACTGGGCCGCGGGACTGGTTGGCGGATTCCTGGTGATCCTGTCCTGGACGATCGATTCGGGCAGGCTCCTCGATGGCAACCTGCCCGGATCGTACCCCTGGCCGATCTTCGCGATCGGGATGCTGGTGGCGCTGATCGGTGCCGCCGATGTGCTCCGTCCTGGCGCCGGAAACGCGGACCGTCAGCCGATCAGGTAGACCACCGCGACGGTGACGGTCACCTCGTTCGTGCCGGGCTCGACCGGCGTCGCCATGTCACGAACGGCCGCGCCGGCCTGAGCACCGTAGTACATCGGATAGGGGATCGGGGCGCTGGTCTCGTTGATCGAGGCGACACCCTTGATCGAAACGCCGGCCGCCGTAGCGAGCGTCTGGGCCTTGGACTTCGCCTCCGCCATCGCGGCCTCGCGGGCCTGTCGTTCGGCGGCTACCTGATCGTCGACACGGAACGAGACGCCGTCCATGGTGGTTGCGCCCGCGCCAAGCGCGCCGTCGATCGCATCGCCGACCAGATCGAGATTGCGGATCGTCACGGCGATGCCATTGGACAGGCTGTAGCCGGTCAGGCGCGGCGCGCTCGAGTTCGCGGAGTAGTCGTAGACCGGTTGCAGGGACAGGGTCGTGGTCTGGATGTCCTTGCCTGCGATCCCGAGCTTCTTGAGGCTCGCGATGACGGCGGTCATTGCCGTCGCGTTGGCCGTCCTTGCAGCCTTGACGGTCTTGGCAGTGATCGAGACGCCGAGGCGGAGGTCCGCGATGTCCGGGCTGATGACCACCCGGCCCGTGCCACTGACGGCAATCGTGTGCTCCGGGGTCGTTGCCGGGTCAGCCGCGAGAATCGATCGTGGGGCGAGGGCCGGACCCGCGATCAGGGCGACGACCAGGCCCGTGGCCATACCGACGCCTGCCCAGCGAACTCGTGTGCTCGGGACCGGGATCGAAAAGGTGATTGCCGTGGGTGCCATTGAAGTCTCCTGTCGGATGCAATGCGGCGAAAATGGGCCGCGCTCTCCGGAGACGCCAACGGGGCCTCCGCGGTTTCGCACATGCGTCGTGACCCGATGTCGATTTCCGACGATCCCCTTCGTCGCTTTGACGAGCGGCCACCGGCCGCACAAGGAGGAACGCACCATGGGCAGCCCGATCGTGCACTTCGAAATTCGGTCTGTAGATCCGGACGCCAGCCGGGCCTTCTACGGCAAACTCTTCGGCTGGACCTACCCGCCCGGCGGATTTCCTGGGTACACCTATGTCGATAGCGGCGTTCCGAGCGGCACGATCCCAGGCGGGATCAGTCCGCTCCAGGGAGGCGACGCAATGGTCACGATCTTCGCCGGCGTCGCGAACGTAGCGGAGTCGCTCGAGCGCGCGGTGGAGCTTGGTGGTCGGATTGTCCAGCCTGCGACGAGCGTGCCCGGCGTGACCTTCGGGCTGTTCGCCGATCCGCAGGGCCACGTCGTTGGACTCGCGTCGAACGACCCAATGTAGCCCTTCAGTCATTACGCACGCAAGTCAGGCATTACGCACGCAAGGCGCCCGTCGCGCTCCGGGACACGAACGTATGGGTTGGGGGTGCGACGGACGTTTCGGCATTCGGCGGCGGCCGTAGGACCTTAGGGCGGGTTCCGCGTTGGTCCTGTTGGGTCGTGGTTCGGCGAGGCATGGCCGATCACGATTGGTTCCCCAATGGACATCAACACCCAGATCTCGCGACCCGCCGCATGGCACGTCGAATCCCGGATCCGACGGCGCGCGCCGCGTGGCCGGTGGCTGACCGCGGTCCTCGGGGCGGCGATGCTCGTACTGATGGCCGTCGCGCCGATCTCCGCGTCGTCGCAGACGATGGCCCCGGCCTGTTCGGGCGTGAACCTGCGAACGAGTCCAACGACGAGCGCACCGATCAAGACATCACTGGCGCTGGCCAATACCCTCACCGTCTCCGGATCGGTAAGCGGCTCGTCGTGGGGCACGTCCTGTCCCGGTTGGAAGTCGGGATCGAGCTGGTACAGCGTGACCCACGTCAATGGGTCGTCGGTCACCTCGTTGTACGGGGTCACGGTCCTCTACGCGGCGATCGGCGTGCTGGTTCCGGCGGCCGCGCCGGCGCCCACCGCCACGCCAACCCCGGATACCACTCCAACGCGAACCCCGGAACCCACCCCACGCGCGACCGCGGCGCCCACCCCAACGCCCGCACCGACGGTGCTGCCGACGCCGGTCCCGACGGCCACGCCCGCCACGGAACCGGCCGGTGCCGCCTTTGTCCCCGCGTGTTCAGGTGTCAACCTCCGGACCAGCACTTCGACCGGCGCGACCATCAAGACCTCCCTCTCGCTCGCCAACTCCGTGACCGTCACGTCGACCGTCGCGGGTTCAGCCTGGGGCACCAGCTGTCCGGGCTGGAAATCGGGATCCAGCTGGTATCGGATCAGTCAGGTCAACGGCCAGTCGGTTTCGACCCTGTACGGCGTGTCAGCGCTCTATGCGGCCACCGGCGTCCTCAAGGCAAGCGCCGTGGCCCCCGCACCCCCGACGCCGGCCCCACCGACAGTGGCGCCGACGCCGACGGTCTCGCCGACGCCTGATCCCACGCCAACTCCGGTTCCCAGCCCGGTCGCGACGCCCACGGCGGCACCAACACAAGTCGCGCCGAGTCCGACGCCGGCTCCGACCGCGTCTCCCGCCGGCACCGTGCTTGTCCCGGGCTGTGACGGCATCAACCTACGAACCGGCGCGACGACCAGCGCGACGGCGAAGGTCAAGCTCGGCATCAACAACACGCTGACCGTCACGGGCACCGCGTCGGGTGGCGCCTGGTCGGCCTCATGCCCGACCAGCAAGTCCGGAACAGGCTGGTACGTGATCAGCCAGGTCAACGGCCAGACGGTTTCGACCCTGTACGGCGTCGCGGCGCTGTATGCCGCAACCGGGATCCTGAGCGCCCCGACCTCGTCATCGTCGGGCGGCGTCACCACGCTCGGCATCTCGACGATCTTCTACGGGCGCGGCTACGGGCACGGCGTCGGCCTGTCCCAGTACGGCGCTCGCGGCCGGGCGCTGGCGGGCCAGACTGCGGCCGAGATCCTCGCCCACTACTACGCGGGCACGACGATCGGCACGATCTCCACGGACATGCCGATCCGCGTGCTCCTTCTCGACAACTTCGTACCGACCGCGAACGCGCCCCTCACGATCTACGGCCGGGGCGGGACCTGGGCCATCGGCGGGATCGACCTCGAGTTCCCGGCCGATGCCCGACTTCGTGTCTACCCGCCCACGAGCACCACTGGTTGGCGCGCGGTCGTCGATACGGTCGCCGGCCAGGTCCTGTTCGATGGCCCGGCGGCCCCTGACTTCCAGGTCACACCCGCGACCGACGCCACGACCATTCAGCTCTTCTCGAAGCCCTCCATAAACGACCTCTATCGCGGCAGGATCCGAATCAAGATTTCGGGCTTGACCCTCGATGCAATCAACCTGCTGCCGATCGAGTCATACCTTCGGGGCGTGGTTCCGTCGGAAATGCCGAGCTCCTGGCCGCTTGAGGCCCGGATCGCACAGACGATCGTCGCCCGCGGATATGCCGCCTACCACCTCGTTGCCGGCGGGACCTACGACGTCTTCGACGACACGAGATCGCAGGTCTATCTCGGGGTTCGGCGCGAACATCCCGATGCCGACGAGGTCATCCTCGCGACGGCCGGCCAGGTCGTACGGAGCGGTTCATTGATCGCCAACACCCTGTTCCACTCGACCGCTGGTGGCTGGACCGAGAACAACGAGAACGTCTACGTCTCGGCCACGGGCGCCAAGACTGCGGGCGTCTACAGCTACCTGCGGGGATCGTCGGATCGCGACCCGTCGGGCGTTTCGTACGATGCCGCCGCGCCGTTTGCCATGTGGCAGACGGGTGCCTACAGCATCGCCCAGTTGTCGAGCTATTTCGGCAGGGACTCGCGCACGAACGTCGGCACGATCACCGCGTTCGATTTCCGAAATCGGGGAGTATCGGGTCGCCTCATCAGCGTCGCGATCATCGGCTCGAGTGGAACGAAGACGGTCTCCGGGAGCATCTTCGTCGCCGTCTTCAACGCCTACCGGCCCAGCGCCGACCCGATCCTCCGCGGCACCCTGCTCGACGTCGCGCCCATCCCCTGAGCACGCGCAGATCTCGTTCGCTGCCAGTCAGCCATCATGTGGCGATGGTTCCAACCTCGCCTTCGGACCTGCTAGCCGATTTCCCAGGCCCGATGGCCGAGATCGGGGAGTGGTTGCGCGGCGTCGTTCACCGGGCCATCCCTGCGTCAGTCGAGCGGGTCCGACCGGGCTGGCGGTTGATTGGCTTCGACGTCCCGACGGGAACCCGTCGGGACGCCTACTTCGCCTACATCGCGCCCGAGCCGATCCACATCCACCTCGGCTTCGAGCACGGCGTTTCGATGGCTGACCCGCACCGTCTGCTACAGGGCCGCGGGATCACGAAGCAGGTTCGCTGGGTCACCCTGATACCGGCGACGATGCTCCCTGAGGACCGCCTCGCAGACCTGCTGCGCGAGGCGGCTCGCGTCACCCTGCTGTCGCGAGCCGAGCGCCTGGCGCTTGCGGAGCTCCACGGCGCCTGATCGTGGGCCTCCCTAGTTCACGACGTTCTCAAGCTGGAACATGCCGGCCTTGAAGTGACCGGCGATATTGCAGACGAAGAGATACGTTCCGGGCTGGGACAGGTCGAGTGCTCGAGCCTGAGATCCGCTCGGATCGATGTTCTCGCCATCGCTGATGAGGGTTACGCCCGGGCCGTCCTCGATGATGTCGCCATTCGCATCAGTCGGGTAGCTCGCGAGTGGAAGGTCGCTCTTGAAGACGAGCAATTCGTGCTCGATGGATCCGCTGTTCATCATGGCAAGCAGGACTTCGCCGGCCTTGATCGACGGTGCGGCGCCGACCTTCCATTCGCTCAGGGTGATCGGCACCTCCGCGGTCGTCGCAGGCACGACGGTCACGACCGTGAACATCCCGGCCTTGAAGTGGCCCGGCAGGTTGCACACGAACAGGTAGGCTCCCGGCTCGCTGAGATCGACGGTCCTCGACTGGGTGCCCTTGGGATCAAGGTTGTCGCCGTCACTGACGAGCGTCACGCCGGCGCCTTCTTCGATGATGTCGCCATTCGCGTCGACTGGATAGTCCGCTGGGGCGAGGTCGCTCTTGAAGACCAGCATCTCATGCTGCATCGATCCGTCGTTGGTGATATCGAACGTCACCTGGCCGGCCTTCAGCGTCTCGGGAACGGCAACCTTCCACTCGGTCAGGCTGACCGGGACATTCGCCGCGGCTACGACGGTTGACGGTACCGGGGTTGCAGCAACCGTGGGCGCCGCCGTGGTGACGGGCCGGATGGTCTCGATGGGTGGGTTCGCGGCGCCACTGCTGCAGGCGCCGGCAATCAGTCCGACGCACGCCATCAGGATCAGGACGTGCCGCTTACGAAAGGTATTCACTTGCTAAACCTCTGTGGGACTCTTGCCGCGGACGGGAGTGCCCGCGACTGTCTCAATGGTCCGGGTCGCAGGGCCATATTCCGATGTGCCATCCGGCACTGGCTGGGGGGCCACACCGCACCAGTCTTGTGACGTTGTGCCCCCTCGCCGGCGCATCGCCGCCGAACGGCCCGTCGTGCGGCCCCTGCTATCGTCCGCGCATGGACGGAGGGGGACGCGGAGTCAGCGGATCTGCAACCAACGTGCCGCTCGATGCTGTGTGGCTCGGGCGGATCGTCTATCGCGATGCGTGGGCGCTCCAGAAGCGCCTCGTCGACCTGCGCGCGAGCGGGTCGATAGGCGACCACCTCCTGCTCCTCGAGCACGATGCCGTGTTGACCCTCGGTCGCCAGGCGGACGATGCCCATGTCCTGGCCTCGCCACGCGAGCTCCGTCGCCGGGGCATCGAGGCCATCCGTGTCGAACGTGGTGGCGAGGTGACGTACCACGGCCCAGGACAACTCGTGGCCTATCCGATCCTGCGCCTCGGCGATCGCGGGATCCTGCTCCGTCCACTCGTCCGGGCGCTCGAAGAATCGATGATCGAAACCGCTGCTGCGCTCGGCGTCGGCGCCGTCCGGAGGGACGGTCATCCAGGCTCCTGGATCGTCGATGACGTCGTCCATCGGCCACCTCGGAAGATCGGTGCACTCGGGATCCGCGTGGAGCGGGGCGTCAGCTACCACGGGATCGCGCTCAACGTGAACCCCGACCTGCGCGACTTCGAACTGATCGATCCGTGCGGGATGCCGGGGGTCATCTCGACCTCGATCGCCGAGGAACTCGGGCGCACGGCTGAGCCACCCTCGACCGAGGCCGTCCGCCGGGCAGGCGAGTTGTTCAGCGCGGCGTTTGGGCACGCCATCGGCGCTCCGATCACGGCGATCGATCGGGCCGCGCTCGAGGGCGTCCTGTCGGTGCAGGCACAGGACGAAGGCCTGCGCTCCGCGACCGCCGACCAGCCCGTCGGCAGCGGAGTCGCCTGACATGGCAGCTGGACTGTTCGAACTGCGCAAGGACCCGATCACCGGTTGGTGGGTCGCAACCATCGTCGATCGGGCGTTTCACCGGGACCGATTCGCGCGGCATGCCGAACCGATCGACGACGCGGACGACTGCCAGAACTGCCGCCTACCCGAGGGAGATGGCGTCCGCCTGCGGGTGCTGAAGGACTATGCGTTTCACGTCGTTGGCACCGAGGCGGCAGCTCGGGAGCTGGACCAGAGCGTCGCGCAGGTCGCGATTGCCAGCGCCGGTGCGGCCGGGAGCTGGCGCACCGTGGTCGCGCCGCCCCAGGAGCATCGGGCGCTGCACCAGGTGGGAGCCGCGGTCGTCGAGGCGATGGTCACCACGGCCCGGGATGCGATTGCCGCCGCCCGCGCCGCCAACCAGACCGATCACCTCCAGGTCATCCAGAACTGGGGAGCGCAGGCCGGCGCGCGGACCAACCACCTGTGCTTCGAGTTCTACGATCTCCCCCAGATCCCGCACCGGATCGCCGAAGAGCTCGGCGGAGCGGCCCGGTTTGTGATCCGGGAAGGGGAGTGTCCGTACTGCCGCCTCGTTCGGGAAACGACGCAGACCAGGAACCGGCTCATCTGGGAGGATGCCGACAGCGTGGCCTTCGCCCCTTGGGCCTCGCGCTCGCCGTTCGAGTTGTGGATCGTTCCCCGCCGCCACGACGCTGACTTCGGGCGCGCCACGGAGCCCGATATCAAGGCAACTGCGAGCGCACTCCGCCACGTGCTGACCACCCTGGCAAAGACCCTGGACGGGCCGCCATACAACCTGATCCTTCACACGGCGCCGCTCCGCGAGCGCGTGGACGCCACCTATCACTGGCACTGGCAGATCCATCCGCGGCTGCGGGACATCGCCGGGCTGGAGCTGGGAACAGGCCTGCCCGTCAACCCGGTGTCACCCGAGGATGCTGTCGAGGAGCTCCTGGCACGGGCCGGTGTCGGAGGCGGGGAAGCGGTACCGTGAGTTCGGCCCGTCACACATGCGCACGGCGCCTCGTCCCTCGGCTTGGCGCTGCGCGACGCTCTCTGCCCGCGTTGCGGCCGGTCACGGAAGGATGTGGATGCTCAGCAACGGCGAGCGGGGGGGCATCGCAATCACGACGCGCATTCGCGAGCGAACCCGGCCGGGTATGGCCGTGAGCGATACCTGGAACCGCGAATCGGCCGGAGCCTTCGTCGAGACCCTGTTCGCCAAGCACCAGGGCGAGATCTACGCCTATCTCCTACGCATGATGCGGGACCCTGAGCTCGCCGCCGATCTCGAGCAGGACGCGTTCATCAAGGCGTACCGGGCCTATGACACGCTCGAGAAGGGCGAGAACGCCCGTGCGTGGCTGTATCAGATCGCGCACCGCGTGGCCCTTGACTACATTCGTCGCCGCAAGATCGTCCGCTTCGTGCCGTTCATCGGGGAAGAAGCGCCCGGATCAGCGCCGTCGGCGGAGCGCGTGGCGCTCGACGTCCAGCTGTCAGGGCCGCTTGAACGCGCAATGGCCCGGATCCCGGAACGACAACGGGCGGCGCTGCTGTTGGCCGAGGTCCACGATCTGACGGGCCTCGAGCTCGCCGCGGCACTGGGGGTCAGTCACGTTGCAGCGCGAGCCCTCCTGACACGTGGGCGCGAATCCCTGCGCCAGGCACTCGCCGCTGAACGGGCCGCCGAGGCGGCCGCGGAGGCTGAGCGGGATATCGCCTACGCCCAGCCGCGGAGTCACGGCCGATGACATTGCCATTCCGGCGCCGCCACAATGACGCGGAGGCGTCGCATGACCGCGCTCGGGCCCTCATCGCGAACGGGTTCACGACGCCCAACGAGCCGATTGACGTCACGTGGCTCGATGACCACATCGCCGGCTGCGCCGAGTGCGCCGCCGACCTTGCGGCGTACGCCGCGGACCGGGAACTGCTCCGGGCGCTTCGGGACCATGCGCCCGAGCCCCCGCGCGATCTGTGGGCCCGAACGGCCGCAGCCATCGAACAGGATCATGCGCGTCGAGGGCGCGGCGCGCGCGCGCTTCGGGCAACCGGATCCTGGCGGATCGGCAGGATCCCGGTCGGCGTGGCGTCGGGCTTGCTGGTGGTTGTCGTTGTCCTGGGCGTGAGCCTTGCCCCTCGTGGCGGTATTCCGCTGGCCTCTACCCCTGGTTCGAGCCAGGACGTCGCAGTCGGAACTCCGAAGGCTGAGGCAACGCCGATCGGCGTCACCGCCGGCAATCTCGCCTGGATCCAGTCAGGGCCGGATGGCTCGTATGAGTTCCGTCGCGCGGTCGTCGACTCGGTCTGTCCGGACTCGAAGTCGGGATGCGCGACCCTCGATCTGGGATCAACGACCCGGATCAGCCTGGAGCAGCCACCACAGGCCGTCGTCGAATCGCCGACCGGCTCGGAGATTGTCGTCGTCACCTCGCCGGCGTCTGTTGGCGGCACGGACATCCTCGTCGTCTCCGTCCCGACCGCGCCTCCCGTCCCTCAGACAACGCCGTCAGCTGCCGCGAGCCCCGAGACGGCTCCACCTTCACCCACGGTTCTTCCATCCGGCTCCATCGAGCCCACCGTCGGCCACTCGATCGTGTCGGGTGTCGCCGTTGTCGGCGATACCGCGTATTCGCCGGACGGCAAGTGGCTCGCCTTCTCGGCTCGCCAGGCCGATGGATCCGCCGGGCCCGACCTGTATCTGTGGCATGTCGGCGATGAGCTTGCGACACAGATCAGCGCGAACCATCGAACCTTCTTCGCGGGCTGGATCGGCGACCAGATCCTCGCGAACGTCGTGCTCGCTGACGGTTCCTTCCACCTGATGCCGCCACTTGCCTCCATCGAGCCCGCATCGGCGCCCGGGTCGTCCGACGAGCACAAGGCGTCGCCCGACGTTTCGCCCGACGCAAGTACATCGCCGGATGCCTCTGCGCCACTCGTCGAGGAACATCCGTTGGCATTCACCCTGGATCCCGCGACCCGCGACGTTACCGTCATCGCCGCCGAGAACATGTGGCTGCCGACGGTCGATCCCACGGGGCGCTCCGTCGTGTATTGGGAGGGGACCTTGATCCCGAATGCAGCCGGGACGGAATGGTCCCTGGGCGAGGGTCGTCTGGTCCTCGATGGCTGGGTGAGCGCCGGTGGCCTTGCCGCGTCACCGAAGCCCGCGGCATCGCCGAGCGCCTCGCCCAAGCCGAAGCCCACCGCACACGGGAAGTCATCGCCGACGCCGGACCCGACGAGCTCACCCGGAACCCCGACTGTCGTCCCGACCGTTGGGCCGGCCGGTCATCCGGTGACCATTGCCGAGGGCTCCGCCGTGGCGTTCGACAGTTGGTTCGACCCGACCGGGCTTCGGCTGGCGATCTGGATCGCCGATCCAACGGATCAGACCGTCGGCACCCTTCGACTCATCGTCCTCGACCCGGAGACGCTCCAGATCGATCCGAGTTCGGATCCGCTGCCCGGCGTGGCTGCCCTTCGCGGCGTGTCCATGGACAAGGGCCGCCTGGCGTGGGTCACGCCGCCCGGCCAGGATGGCGAAGGCTCCCACGTCCAGGTGCTCGGCTGGCATGGTCGCTCGTTCGGTCAGGTCCGGACGATCCAGGCCGACAAGTTGTACGTGGTTCGCTGAAGGTCCCATTCCGCCGATTCTCGTTGCCCCCTGACAACACCGGCCCGAATGCCGTAGATTCGGGATATGCGACCTAGCAGAACGGTCGCGATCGCGGCGCTCACCGCCGTACTCGCGCTCGGATCGCTGCCCGGCTTGGTCGGATCTCATGAACCGAGTCCCGATCAGCCGATAACACCGGCAGCATTTCGAGAAGTCATTCTCGTGGCGAACGGCGGTAACGCGACCCCAGTGATCGCAGCCGCCGATCCGGCGTACGCGTCGGCCAGTCGGCTCGATGCCAGCTCGACCTTCTACGAGCCGGTCTCCGATACCACTGAGCAGCCGAACGATCGCGTTGCCCCGAAAGTTCCGGTCGTGCCCACGGCGTGGGACTGGAAGGCGCCGCGTCACAAGGTCACCGGCTATGCGAGCTTCTACGACAACGGGACGACAGCGATGCGGTTGCCGCGCGGCACGATCATCGTGATCTGCGGAGCGAAGGGGTGTATCGATCGCGTGGTCAACGACTACGGGCCGGTCGCCGGCACGGGCCGGATCATCGACATGTACCGCCCCGACTTCTTCGCGATTTGCGGCTGCGGCTGGTGGTCCGGCACGACCACGGTGACCGTCTCCATCTACTGACCGCCGACCGCCTTGCGCGGTAGACTCCACAGGAACCTTCGAGGACCGGCCATGAGAGCCGGACGACGGGCCCGGAGAGGCCGGAAGGAGAGGAGCCGCCAGTGCCACCTCGCAGCGCCGCGACGCTCCACCGATCCGGGGGTTCCCGGTGACAGGTCGCCGAATCATGACCGCGGAGGAGATCCGCCGGGCGGTGATTCGAATCTCCCATGAGATCGTCGAGAAGCACGCCGGAACGGACGGCCTCGTCCTCGTCGGCATCCAGAGGCGCGGCGTTCCGATTGCCCATCGCATCGCCGAGGCGATCCTCGAGCATGAAAACGCGACACTCCTCGTCGGTGCCCTCGACATCACCTTTTATCGCGATGATCTTTCGATGCTTGCCCAGCAGCCGGTGGTCAAGGGCACGGATCTGCCATTCGATGTAACCGGATCCACCGTCGTCCTGGTTGACGATGTCCTCTATACCGGCCGAACCATTCGAGCCGCAATGGACGCGCTGATGGAATTCGGTCGGCCCCAGGCCATCCGCCTGGCCGTCCTCGTCGATCGCGGGCATCGGGAGCTCCCGATCCGGGCCGACCACGTCGGCAAGAACGTGCCGACGTCGCGTGAGGAGTTGGTTCGAGTCCGGATCGAGGAGGTCGACGGCGAGGACGCCGTGGATATCGATCGAGCGCCGGAACCCAGTGACGCGGCGGTCCCGATCCAGTGAATCCCTCCGCCGATCCCGCGCTGATGGCGCCGGAGGAAACGGCGGACCTCGCGATTCCGGTTCCGCCGGGAGGCCCGAACGCCGCCCCGGCCGGGCGCTGGCCGCACCGGCACCTCCTCGATGTCGATGTGCTGTCGGCGGACGACCTCGATCTCGTGATGCAGACATCCGTGACGATGGCGGAGATCCTGACCCGCGAGATCCCGAAGGTTCCGGTGCTCCGCGGATGGGGCGTCACGATCCTGTTCTACGAGGCCTCGACGCGTACCCGGGTGAGCTTCGAGGTCGCCGCCAAGAACCTGTCGGCCGATGTCGTCAACATCGCGGCAGGGAGCTCATCGGTCACGAAGGGCGAGTCGCTGATCGACACCATCCGCACCGTTGAGGCCCTCGGTGCCCGCATGTTGGTGCTGCGGCACGCCACGTCCGGCGCACCGTACCTTGCGGCGCAGCACTTCTCGGGCAGCGTCCTCAACGGGGGCGACGGCTGGCACGCCCATCCAACGCAGGCGCTCCTGGACCTGTACACGCTCCAGTCCCGCCTGCCTGGGGGCTCCGTCCGGGGCCGGAAGATCGTGATTCTCGGCGATGTCCTCCACTCGCGCGTCGCGCGCAGCAACCTGTGGGCATTGACCGCGGCAGGTGCCGATGTCTGGGTCTGCGGGCCGACGACGCTGCTGCGGGGCTTCGATGCCTGGGCTGCGTCCGGGGTCGGTGGTTCGCGCCGTTTCACCGTGACTTCTGACCTCCACGCAGCGCTCCGGGACGCGGACGTCGTGATGGCCCTCCGGATCCAGCGCGAGCGCATGGCCGCAGGCCTCCTGCCGTCGCTCCGCGAGTACGCGGCCCGGTTCGGATTGACCCGCGAGCGACTGGCACTCGCGAAGCCCGATGCCCTGGTCATGCATCCCGGGCCGATGAACGAGGGTGTCGAGATTGCCGCCGATGTGGCCGCGGGCAGTCAGTCCCTGATCACGAACCAGGTTGCGAACGGCGTCGCAGTGCGGATGGCCGTGCTGTATCTCCTGGCCGGGGCTCGCGAGGGCGCGGCGGTTCGTGAGGGCACCGCGGCGCGAGAAGCCGGCGCGCGGGATGCCGGCGCGCGGGGCGTCGGGGGAGCCGCGGAATGACGCTGCCGGCATTGGCCGATCTCGACATCAGCCGCGCGTGGCTGGTCGATCCTGCCTCGGGACGGGAAGGTCCGGGGGAGATCGTCGTCTCGAACGGGATCCTGGAGTCAGTGACCTGGCTCGAGGGCCCCGAAACCGAGGGGATCGACGCCCGCGGCGTGGTGATCACGCCTGGATTCATCGATCTCCATGCGCATTTCCGTGAACCAGGGAACGAGGATGCCGAGACGATCGCCACGGGCCTGGCGGCAGCTGCTCACGGCGGATTCACGACGGTCTGCGTCATGCCCAATACGACGCCCGCCCTCGATGAACCGTCGGTACTGGCGCGAATCCGGGACGCGGCGACCGCCTCGGGTTCCCCGGTTCGGCTGCTGGCCCACGGGGCCGTTTCGGCAGGACGAGCGGGGGAGCAACTGGCGCTGCTCGGCGAGCTTGCGGACGCGGGCGTGGTCGGATTCAGCGACGATGGGTCTCCGGTCCAGTCCGCGGCCCTCTTCCGCAACGCCCTCGCCTATGCCGGAATGCTCGGCTTTCCGATCGTGGATCACCCCGAGGATCGGACCCTCACCGACGGCGCCGAGGCGAACGATGGCCTCGTCGCAACGGTGCTCGGGCTCCGCGGTTGGCCCGCTGCTGCGGAGGCGGCCGCCGTGGGTCGGGATCTGTCACTCCTCGCGGATGTGCTGCGCGACGTGCCTGGAGCCCGCCTGCATCTGACCCACCTGTCGACGGCGATGGCCCTTGATCTCGTTCGTCGAGCCAAGGCTGCTGGCCTGCCGGTCACCTGCGACGTCACGCCGCATCACCTCGCCCTCACCGACGAGTGGCTTGCGGGGGCACGGCGCTGGAGTTGGGAGGCCACAAGCGCCGACGGGGTGCCGGGAGATCCGTGGCGTGACGGCGTCATCAGCGCGCTCCCATTCGACACCTCCCTGCGGGTCAATCCGCCACTGCGTGGCGCCGAGGATGCGCTCGCCTGCCTGGCCGCTCTGGCCGACGGCACGGCCGATGCGATCGCCACGGATCACGCGCCCCATACCGAAGTCGACAAGGCCGTGGAATTCGGCCAGGCCGCCAACGGGATCAGTGGGATCGAAACGGCCCTCGGCATGGTGCTCGCTGCCGTCGATGCGGGCCAGTTGCAGCTCGCCACGGCCATTGCGGCCCTCACGAGCGGACCATGCCGCGTCCTTGGTGACCGGGCGCCGGGAGGTGCCCGGGGAGTCGGGCTGATCGAGGGCCAGTCGGCTGATCTCGTGGTCTTCGATCGGTCCGATATCTGGCGCGTGAGCAGCGCGACCATGGCATCGAAGGGTAAGAACTCGCCACTGCTCGGCCGGGAGCTCGCAGGTCGAGTGCTGTTAACCGTGGCGGACGGCCGTATCGCGTGGCAAGCCCCGGACGCCTGACCCGGCATGACCGCGCTACGATGGGTGCGATGACCAAGCCCGCGCTCAATCGGGACTACGAACGGCGCCCGTACTGGCACGCGACGATGCCGGCGCTCCACGATCGGAGTGGGCGCCAGCTCCCTGACATCGTGGACGTGGCGATCGTGGGTGGGGGCTATACCGGAGTCGCCGCGGCACGCAAGCTCGCGCTCCAGGGGGCCAAGGCCGTTCTCCTCGAGGCCCGCACGCTCGGCTGGGGGGCATCGACGAGGAACGGGGGCATCGTCCATCCGGGTTACAAGTGGGGCGTCCCGACGCTCATCAAGCGCTACGGCCCGGAACTGGCTCGAGCCATCTATGGCGAATCCATGGAGGCGATGGATCTCGTCACCGGCCTGATCCGGGACAACGACATCGACGCCGAGTTGCGGACGAGCGGCTGGCTCGAACTCGCCTGGGCACCGAGTCACGCGGCCGCGTTCGAAGCGGAGGCCGCAGCCCTCAAGGATTTCGGCATGCGGGCCCGGGTGCTCGCGAAGGCGGACCTGCGAACCGAGATCGGGACCGACGCGTACCACGGAGGTCTGGCCACCGAGCCCGGTGGCGTCCTCCATCCCGGCAAGTGGTTCGCGGGCTTGGTGGGGATGGCCGAGCGGGCCGGCGCCGATCTGCATGAATCCACGCCCGTGCTGTCGATCCGCCGCCAGGGCGATGGGCGATTCGTCGTCGAGACGTCCCGAGGCGCGATTCTCGCCCGTGATGTCCTCGTGGCCATGAATGGCTACACGGATGGGGCGGCGCCGAGCGTGCGTCGCCGGATCGTGCCGATCGGGAGCTACATCATCGCAACCGAGCCGCTGCCCGCGGACCTTGCCCACGAACTGTCACCGACCGGTCGCGCCTACTTCGACACGAAGAACTTCCTGTCCTACTGGCACGTGTCGGCCGATCGACGCCTGATCTTCGGGGGTCGGGTCAGTTTCATGCCGACCAGCACCGATCGGACCGCGAAACTGCTCCACAGCCGCATGCTCGATATCCATCCCCAGGTTGCCGGCCATCGCATCGACTACTCGTGGGGCGGCAAGGTCGCCATGACCTTCGATCGGATGCCCCACATCGGACGGCTCGGCGGAATCATGCATGCAACGGGGTATGCGGGGACGGGGGTACTCATGTCTACATATCTCGGAACGCGCGCCGCAGAATGGCTTGGTGGCGGTGCTGCGCCTGCCCTGTCCAGGCTGCGCTTCCAGATGGTGCCGGCGCCATACGAGGGCCGACCCTGGTTCCTGCCGGTGATCGGCGAATTCTTCCGGATGCAGGATCGACTGGCGCTCCGCGGCGTCGAGGACCCGCGCGAGGCTTAGCCTCGATCGGCGGCCAGTTCCCGGAGCGTGTCGAGCAGACCTTCGACATCGGACTCGGTTGCCTGCGTGTTCAGGATCCCGGCCCGTAGCCAGGTCGAGCCGCGCAGTCGCGTCGTGGAGACCCAACCCGCGCCGGAAGCCTCGAGATCACGCTGGAGGCGGTCCTGGTGGTCGTCCAGCGCCTCCCCATCGAGCCCCTGGACGAGCTGCCGGAAACAGACGACCGACAGGTTCGGAACGGCGGGGAGCGCCTCGAAGTCGTCGCTCGCCCCGATCACCCCCGCGAGGTGGGCCGCGATGTCGTTGTTGGCCTCGATCAGCCGGCCGAACCCGGGGGTGCCCAGGTGGCGCCATGAGAACCACAGCTTGAGTGCTCGCCAGCGCCGCGTGCCCTCGAACCCGAGCTTCCAGAAGTTCAGGCCGGCGGCGCTGGGATCGCGGGTCGCGAGAGGATCTGGTGTCGCGCGCGCATCGGTGCCGGGACTGGGCGCCATCGATCCGTGACCCGCCCGGTAGTACTCGGGTCGACGCTCACCGAAAACGACCTCGAGGGCGGCCCCGTCGCGGACCATGAGCCCACCGATGTCGTAGGCCTGGAAGAACCACTTGTGGGGATCGACCGTGACCGAGTCCGCCCGATGGAGGTCCGGCACTCGGCCGGCGTCGCGGGCTGACAGGAGCGCGCCGGCGCCGTACGCCGCATCGACGTGGAGCCACAGGCCCTCGCGGACTGCCAGGTCGGCGAGCTCACCGATGGCATCGACCGCTCCCGTGTTGGTCGCACCGGCGACGGCAGCGATGGCGATGGGCGTCAGCCCGCGCGCCCGGTCCGCGTCGATGGCGGCACTGACCCCGCCGGCTCGGAGCCGGAAATCATCGTCCGTCGGTACCGTCACGAGGGTCTCGATCGGGAACCCCAGCTCATCGAGCGCCCGTCCGATCGAGAAGTGGCTCTGGTCGCCTGTATAGACCCGCAGGCCCTCGAGGGCAGCGCCGCGTGGCGGCCGATCGAGGCCCATCACCTTCGGTACGTGCGCGTCGCGCATCAGGGTCATGCCGATGAAGTTGGCCATGACCCCGCCGGATGTGAGCAGCCCGAAGCTCGAGCGGTCGTAGCCGAGCAGGTCGCACAGCCAGCGGACGACCTCCTCCTCCATCGTCGCCGCGATGGGGCCCGCGTGGAAGATGTCCACGCCCTGCTGCGCGAATTGACTGAGGACCTCACCGACGATCGAGGCGATGAGGGGCGGCGGCGTGAAGTACCCGTACGAGCGAGGATGCCAGGCGCTGACCGTGTTTGGGGC
This sequence comes from Chloroflexota bacterium, assembly GCA_039933295.1. GTDB lineage: Bacteria > Chloroflexota > Limnocylindria > Limnocylindrales > CSP1-4 > UBA5189. Next base: position 7,659 of record JBDTOJ010000055.1, on the reverse strand, counting down.
GATCCGCTCGCGAAACTCGTCGAGCAGGATGGGCAGGGCCGTCGGTTCCATCGGCGCCGGTCCGGGCTCACCCGACGGGCCGAAGTACCGGCTGCGCAGGGCCGCGAATTCGGTGTCCGGGCCCATGGCACGATCGAGGCCGTGATCGTAGAGGTAGTCGAGGCCTGCCTCCCACGTTGCGGCACCGAGCGTCCGCAGTGCCTCGCGAGCGGTCGCGGGTTCGCGGACGCCCAGGAGCTCGGGCTCCGGATGCCACGCGAAGCGGGAATCGAAGTCGTCGGGCACCGGGGGGCGCGTCGGACGAGACGGACGGTCGTGCGGGGGCATGGCCCGATGGTACGGGACGCCGGGCGCTTCGCGGTGTCGGACCGCAGCGAGGGACCCAGAGCGATGCGCACTGACAGCCGGCGCGCTGCCCCGCCGTCCCTGAAGTTGGCATACTCCACGCAGGGTTGAGGGAATGCCAGGCAGGGAGCCCGATGACAGACCGGCGAACGATCCTGTTCTTTCCCGAGGGCGCCTATGGCCCCACGAACAATTGCGTCGGGATCGGACAGGTCCTGCAGCGCCAGGGACACCGCGTCCTGTTCATCGTCGAGGAGTCGTTTGCCGGCCGTCTCGAAGCTCAGGGTTTCGAGGAGCGGCGGATGCGACTCGGGCCACCATCGGCGACCGAGGAGGTCCCCGGGCAATTCTGGATCGACTTCATTCGGGACACTGCCCCGATCTTCCGGAAGACCACGATCGAGCAGCTCGGCGAGTTCATGGCACCGACCTGGCAGGCCCTGATCGATGGATCGCGGTACGTGGACGATCGGCTCCGCGAGATCATCGATGAGGTCCGACCCGACGTCCTCGTCGAGGACAACGTCATTGCCTTTCCCGCACTGTCGGCCTCGAACATCCCATGGGTCCGGATCGTGTCCTGCCAGCCAGCCGAGATGCACGATGCTGCCGTTCCGCCGATGTCCTCGGGCTATCCGGTCAACGACCGCGGAGCCTGGCCGGCGTTCCTGGATGAAGTCGAGCGCACCCACCGTCCGATGTGGGAGGACTTCCGGGCGTTCATGGTCGAGCGTGGCGCACCGTCGTTGACGTGGGGCCTCCACGGCCCGGACTTCATGCTCGAATCACCATGGCTGAACTTGTACTCGTACCCGGCCGAGGCGGACTACCAACGAGAGCAGGCCCTCGGGCCGACCTGGCACCGCCTTGAATCGACGGTCCGCGCCAGCTCCGAGACCTGGTCGATGCCGTCCCACCTGCAGTCCGGCGACGGGGCCCTCATCTATCTGTCGCTCGGGAGCCTCGGGTCGGCCGACGTCGGGCTGTTACAGCGCCTGGTCGATGTCATGGGTGCCACTCGTCACCGGGTGATCGTGTCCAAAGGGCCGCTGGCCGACCAGATCCGCCTCCACGACAACATGGCTGGAGCTGACTTCCTGCCTCAACCGGTCATCCTGCCGCTCGTTGACCTCGTCATCACGCATGGCGGCAACAACACCGTGACCGAGGCCTTCCACCACGGGAAGCCGATGGTCGTGCTGCCGCTGTTCTGGGATCAGGTAGACAACGCCCAGCGTGTCGCCGAAACGGGCTTTGGCGCTCGCCTTGCAACGTATGCGTTCGAGGACGCCGACCTGACCGGAGCCGTGGACCGGCTGATCGACGATTCCTCGCTCCGGAGTCGCCTGGCCGCGATGTCGAGCCGGGTTCGGGCGAGTTCCGGAACCGAGCGGGCGGCCGAGTTGATCGGCCGCGTGGCGCGCACCGGCGATCCGGTGAGGACATGAGGCCGACACCCGAGCGGCGACGAGGTTGAGCGGCGGGGATGGCCTGGACCCGGGCAGGCTCAAGACTCGTGCACTGATTGCGCTCGCCGATCTGGATCCGGCGACGCTTGGAGCCGCCCGATGGACGGGCCTTGCCGGCATGTCGCGCCCGGACGTCCATCTCATCGAGGCCTTCACATTCGATGACGGCGGAGCCATCGCCATCGCCGGCTTCGGGCCCGAGGCCGTCCCGGAAGCCGGAAGCCTTGCCGACCGGGCAATTCGCCTGACTGTGCCGCTCGCCGGCCCCGACCCGTGGGCGGGCCTGAGTCGGATCGCGCAGGACGGAGGCTCAGTTGCGGGCCTGATGGGCGGCCGCCTGATCGGACATCCGGGTCGCGCCGCCGCGGCGCGCGCTGCCGCTGAGGGAGCCCGGCGCACCCCGGAGAATCGGATCACCACTCGCCTCTCGCCGGGCGATCAGTCCCACACGAGCGTGATCATCGATGAGCGCTCGATGCTCAAGCTCTATCGACGTCTCGCGCCGGGCACGAACCCCGAGGCCGAGATTCTCGCCGCCCTCGATGTCATCGGCGGCGCGCCGGTTCCGGACTGGGTCGGAGCGGTCGAGTACATGAGCCGCGATGGTTCCGCGTCTACGACGATTGCCATCGAGCAGGACTATGTCACGGGATCGGACGATGTCTTCGAGACCGTAGCCGACGAGCTCGCGGCATGGCTCACCGGGACCGGGCCGCGCGCCGCGACGGATGTGCTTGGCGCGACGGGCCGAGCGACTGCCAGGTTGCATCTCGCCATGGGCAGGATGTCTCGGTCCGGTGCCGCGGCCCCGGGCGTCCCACCCGATATCGGGCGCCACGCCTGGTTGGAGGCTGCCGAGCTGACCCTCGATGCGGCCATCGCGGCCCTCCGGACGGTTGACCCGGACCTCGCGACACAGGTCACGGATGCCGCTCCGGCGATCCGTCGCGCGCTCGCTCCCCTCGGCAAACCGGTCCCCGGGACAACGGTCCAGAGAATCCATGGCGATCTCCATCTCGGCCAGATGCTCCGAACCGGGGATGAAGTCCTGATCGTGGACTTCGAGGGCGACCCCGCCCGGGACCCGCTCACCCGTCGTGAGCCGGGCCCACGCCTCCGTGACATCGCAGGACTCCTGCGGTCCATCGACCACGTGGCACGGAGCGGACGGCGCCGCGCGCTTGCTCTCGGCGCCACGCCGATCGATCCTGCGCTCGATGCATCCGTCGATGCGTGGATCGAAGGCGGACGAAAGGACTTCCTTGCCGCCTACGGGTCCGAGCTCCGTGAACCAGATGGGCTGGCAGATCGAGCGCTCCTTCGGGCGCTCGAGGTCGAGAAGGAGCTCGGCGAACTCGTCTACGCGGCGCGGTTCCTGCCAGCCTGGCTGTACGCGCCTCGCGCCGGGCTGGCCGCCTTGTTGGGTCGGTCACCAGTCCGTTGACGCCGCTTGCCGAGGGCCGCAGGTACGGCTGCAGGGCACGCCGCGCCGTCCCCGCAGCGCCTCGGTACCATGCACCCGTGACTGACCCAGAAAACCCGACCACCGCCCGCGACGTTCAGTACAAGGGAGCCCCCCTGGATTCGGAAAAGGGCCCTGGGCTCGGGTGCTTCTGGTCCCAGATCGTCGTCCTCGTGACGTTCCTGATCCTGACGCCGTTGAGCGTCGCCTGGAGTTGGCCGTTTCAGGTGAGCGCGTTCCTGCTGATCAGCGTTCTCGTTCTGCTCCTCGTCGCCGGTCAGACCATCATCTTCCTGCTGCGGTTGATCGCAGCCGACCGCCGCGCCGAAGGCCGACGACGACCGCTTGCGTCCCGAAGCATGACCGTGGGCGAGATCGAGGACGCCGATGCGGCGACCAATGGAGCAGACGAAGACGTCACGACCCCGGCGGAACCGAAGATCGCAGCGGATCCGGATCCGAACCTTGACGCGGCTGCCACCGGGGCGCACAACGACGGCGTGCGAGAATAGGCGCGGCACCGAACGATCGGCGCCCAGTCCCAGGAGGCTCATCGACCCCGTGCCCGTGCTCGCCACGTACTTCTCCGTCCGCCGCGGCCGCGATCCGTTCTTCAAGTTCTTCATGAAGACGCTGTTTCCGCGCCAGATGAAGGAATACGAGGCCAAGTACGGCATCAAGCTCATCGGCTGGTTCAACGTCGCGCATGGCTGGGACTTTGACAACGTGATCATGCTCGACCTGCCCAGCTACGCCACCCTCGACCTCCTTGAAGCGGACGAGAGCATCCGCGCACTCGGCCATCGTGCCGGGGAGTGGATCTTCGAGCGCCACCACTCGATGTTCCTCCGGGAGCGCATGGGTCCCGACCTCGAATTCCACGGGTAGGAGATGTGATGGACGGTCAACGCAACGAACTCCTCGCGGAAATGGCCCGGGACGCCGCCCTGGATCGATCCGAATTCCTGGTCCGGAGCGGCGAGCAGCTTGAGCGATTCCTTCGGGACCAGGCCGAGCGTCTCGCCTCGATCGGCGGGCTGACCCTGATCGACGACGATCCCGACTACCTCGCCATCGCGCCAGATGGGACATTCCGAAGTCGAAGTCGCGTGTACGACGACGCGACCGGCGAATGGCATTCCGAGACCGAGATCATCGAAACCGGCGGCGAACTGGTGGAGCTCTACAACCCCGCCGACGTCTTCGCGGCCTTTGCCGATGCCGCCCGCGACGGGGTCTGGTCTGAGGGAACGTCCAAGGACGGGGCCACGGACGACGGCCCGATCATGACAGTCGATGGCCCGGACCCGTATGCCGGCGCCGCTGATCGCTGGGCCGAGGGTCAGCCTGACGTTGCCGCACCGGCCGACGGCCGAAGCGCGCCTGTCATGCTCTACGAACTGGCCCTCGACTTCCAGGAGCGCAGCCAACGGGCCGAGGCGGGCCTCATCGAACAGTTCGAGAATGCCGCGAACGCCCTGATGTCGACCGTCGGCAGCGTTGTCATCGTCGATGACCTGGACGAGCACCTCGAGTTCGGCTTGCCGGGCTTCCGGGGCCGTGTCATCCCCGAGGGCGACTCGGGCTGGACGGACCTCGATACGCCCGAGTCGATCGTCCGGTTCTACGATCCGACCGACGTATTCGGCGACCTCGCCGATGCCATTGCCGAGGCATTTCCCGAGGTCGTGGCCAACGAAGCCGGCGAAGACGAAGCGTGATCCCCGAGGCCCTTTGGGCGCACGGGGGAGCGGCCTGCATTCGGCGCAGCTGAGGTGAGGCTCGTCGGCGCCGAGCTGATTGAGGCGAGGGAGATCCTGCCCGGCCAGTGGCTCCAGACGTACCACGCTCCGGCGCTCGCGACGGGGTCGCGGGCCGGCCAGTTCGTCCATGTTCGGACCGGCGATCTCTCCGGCTTCGTCCTGCGCCGGCCGTTCTCGATCAACACGGCCGATAGTGCGACGGGCACGATCAGCATCCATTTCCGGACGATCGGCCGCGGGACCGAATGGTTCACGCACCTTCGCCCCGGCGACACCATCGACATGCTCGGGCCGCTCGGTCGGCCGTTCGAGGTGGATCCGCGCAGCCAGCATCTGCTCCTGATCGCCGGCGGCCTCGGGATGGCCGGCGTCCGGTCCCTGGCCGACGAGGCGATCCGCGACGGGCGCCAGGTCACGCTCCTGTTCGGGGCCTCGAGCGCGCGGGATGTGTATCCGACCTCGCTCCTGCCCGATGAGGTCGAGTACGTCATCGCCACCGACGATGGCTCCGTTGGTCATCACGGCTACGTGACCGACCTCATCCCGGCCTACGAGGGCTGGGCGGACCAGGCGTTCGCCTGCGGTCCGGAGCCGATGCTCCAGGCCCTCGCGCGCCTCGCCTCGACACGCAGCCAGCGCATGGGCGTGGCCAAGCTCGGCCGCAAACGGGGCAGCGGCAAGGCGATCCCCGTCGGCTCGCCGAACGCGCGGCGCCGGGCATTCCTCCAGGTCTCCATGGAGCAGCGCATGGGCTGTGCGGTCGGGGCGTGCCTCGGCTGTGTCGTGATGGCGACCTCGGGGATCCCTCAGCGCGTCTGCCGCGAAGGGCCGGTCTTCGCCTCGGACGAGATCGACTGGGAAGGGTCGTGGGGTCGATGAAGGCGAAGCGACGGGTCGTGACCGGCAAGGTGGGCCCGACATCTGCACGCGGTCCCGAGCAGCGCCGCGGCCCGGGGGCCGTGAGCTCGCCGGCGTCGCGCGGCCCTGAGCGAGCGGCCCCGCCTCGGCCGGCCGCACCTCGGCCTCCGGTGATCGCGCCACCGCTCGACGGCACCATCGACCTGACGGTTGATCTCGGGCGTGGACTGATCCTCCCGAACCCGATCCTCGTCGCATCCGGTACGTTCGGGTACGGGATCGAGTACGGCGAAGTCGTCGATGTCGATGCACTCGGGGGCATCTGCTGCAAGGGAACGACCCTCCGGGCGAGGGTCGGCAATCCGACGCCGCGGGTGACGGAGACCCCGGGCGGGATGCTCAATTCGATCGGTCTGCAGAACCCGGGCGTGGACGCCGTGATCGCGAAGTACGCGACGACCTGGGAGGGTTGGCGCGTTCCGGTGATCGTGAACGTCGCCGGCGAATCGGTGGGGGATTACGTCGAGGTGGTCCGCCGCCTGGACGGGATTCCAGGCGTTGCCGGCATCGAGCTCAACATCTCGTGCCCGAACGTCGGTCGTGGCGGACTCCAGTTCGCGATCGATGCGGAAGCCGCCGCAGGCGTCACGGCCGCCGTTCGGCGCGCTACCGACCTGCCGCTCCTCGTGAAGCTTTCGCCGAACGTCGCCGATGTCCGGCCGATCGCTCGCGCCATCGCCGATGCCGGTGCCGACGCCCTTACCGCGGTCAACACGCTCTCGGGCATCGCGGTCGCCGGATCACGCTCGAAGCCGCTCCTCGGCAATATCTACGGCGGCCTGAGCGGTCCGGCCATCAAGCCGGTCGCGCTGCGGGTCGTGTACGAGGTCGCCCAGGTTGTCGACATACCGGTGATCGCGATCGGAGGGATCACCGGGCTCGACGATGTCCTCGATTTCTTCGCCGTCGGCGCGGTCGCGGTCCAGGTGGGAACGGCGATCTTCGCCGACCCGACGCTGCCGGTCCGCCTGGTGGGTGAGCTCGAGGATGCGTGCCGACGCCATGGACACCGGTCCCACCTTGGGTTCATGGGAACCGCGCTCCCGAAGCGCGCTGCCGCGCCATCGTCCAAGGGCGTCGAATATCGCCCCTGAACCATTGGCGGTCCCGGTGGCTACGGAACCGTGAGCGGTAGGGCGGCGTCCCGTGGGTACAGCCCCGCACGGGCCTGCAAATTCGAATGGAGCGCCGAGCGCATGAAGGCGACCCGTACATCTCTCCGAACCTCACCAAGGTCCCGTCTCGCGATCCTCCTTGTCATCGGCCTGGTCGTGGTTGGTTGCGGATCGGCGGGCTCCGCAGGTCCGAATCTGGGTACGACCGGGAGCGCCGTGGACCAAGGCGCCGCTCCGGTCCCCGCGGCGTCCGCGGGCCCTGCCTATGGCGGCTCAGGCTCCGGCTCTCCAACCGGCAACGGCAACGACCCGCAGCTGTACGACGCTGCGCGGCCAGATCTCCTGATCATCAAGACCGGGACCATGGACCTTCAGGTCAAGGACGTCCCAGCCGCAGCCGCAGCCGGAGCAACCGCCATCAGGGCCGTCGGCGGCTACGTCAGCGCCTCCCAGCAAACTGGCGACGGGGATGGCCTCACGGCTTCGGTCACCTACCGGATCCCGTCCGCCCAATGGGATGCGGCGCTGGCCACCTTGCGTTCGCTCGCGATCAAGGTCGTCAACGAGGCGACCCAGACGCAGGACGT
>JBDTOJ010000054.1:0-16143 GCA_039933295.1 Chloroflexota bacterium | reverse complement strand
CACTTCTTCCGGGGCAAGGACGGGGAGGGGAGTGGCGACCAGATCTTCTACCAGGGCCACGCCGCGCCCGGGATCTATGCCCGAGCGTTCCTCGAGGGCCGGATCAGCGAGGCGCAGCTGGACCAGTTCCGGCGCGAGACGCCGCCTCAGGACGGGCTGTCGTCATACCCCCACCCGAGGCTGATGCCGGACTTCTGGGAGTTTCCGACGGTCTCGATGGGCATCGGCCCGATCAGCGCGATCTATCAGGCCCGCTACAACCGCTACCTCGAAAATCGCGGTTTGCTCGATACCTCGAAGTCACGCGTCTGGGCTTTTCTCGGCGATGGCGAGACTGACGAGCCCGAAGCGCTCGGCGCACTCCACGTCGCTGCCCGCGAGGGCCTCGACAACCTGACCTTTGTCGTCAACTGCAACCTCCAGCGGCTCGATGGGCCGGTCCGGGGCAACGGCAAGATCATCCAGGAGCTGGAGGCGGTCTTCCGTGGTTCCGGCTGGAACGTCATCAAGGTGGTCTGGGGCCGGGAGTGGGACAGCCTGCTGGCACGTGATGTCGATGGCACGCTCGTAGAGAAGATGAACACCACCGTCGACGGTGAGTTCCAGAAGTACTCGGTCGCCGGCGGTGCCTACATCCGGGAGCACTTCTTCGGCCCGGATCCGCGCCTCGGCCAGCTCGTCGAGCACCTGACGGACGACGATCTGGCCAAGCTCCGGCGCGGCGGCCACGACTATCACAAGGTCTACGCCGCCTACAAGCAGGCGACCGAGCATCGCGGCGTTCCGACCGTGATCCTGGCCAAGACGGTCAAGGGTTGGACCCTCGGTCCGGGCGTCGAGGCGCGCAACATCACCCATCAGGCCAAGAAACTCTCCGAGGCCGAGCTCAAGATCTTCCGCGATCGGCTGGAGCTGCCGATCCCGGACAGCCACCTCAAGGACGCACCGTACTACCACCCGGGCCCTGACTCGGAGGAGGTCGAGTACCTCCATGAACGGCGCAAGGCGCTCGGCGGGGACCTCCCGAAACGCGTGGTCCGGGCCGCGCCGCTGCCGTCGCCGAAGCCCTCATTCGATGCCGAGTTCGCGACCGGCAGCCCGACCGCAGTATCGACGACGATGGTCTTCGCCCGGCTCCTTCGGAACCTGATCCGGGACCCGGACCTCGGTCCGCGGATCGTCCCGATCATCCCGGACGAAGCTCGAACCTTCGGACTGGACCCGCTCTTCAACGAGGTCGGCATCTACGCCTCGGGCGGCCAGCGCTACTCGCCCGTCGATTCCGAACTCGTTATGAAGTACCGCGAGGCGGTCGACGGACAGGTCCTCGAGGAGGGCATCACCGAGGCCGGATCCGTGGCCAGCTTCACGGCCGCCGCCACGTCATACGCGACGCACGGCCATCCGATGATCCCGTTCTACATCTTCTATTCGATGTTCGGATTCCAACGGACGGGCGATCAGATCTGGGCCCTCGCCGATGCTCGGGGCCGTGGCTTCCTGATGGGTGCCACCGCCGGCCGCACGACGCTTGCCGGTGAAGGCCTCCAGCATGACGACGGCCACAGTCAGGTCCTCGCGTCCACGGTCCCGAACGTTCGTCAGTACGACCCGGCGTTCGCCTACGAACTGGCCGCGGTCGTTCGCGACGGGATCGAGCGGATGTACGTCAATGGCGAGGACGTCTTCTATTACGTGACCCTCTACAACGACAACTACGCTCAGGCGCCGAAGCCCGAGGGCATCGACGAGGGCCTGCTCAAGGGCATCTACCGCTTCACTGATGCGCCCAAGCTCAAGAAGGGTGCCCGGAAGGTTCGCCTCGTCGGCTCGGGAGCCATCCTCCAGTCCGTGATCGCTGCAGGGGTGCTGCTGGCCGAGGAGTTCGGGGTCGCGGCCGAGGTCTATTCCGCGCCGTCGTTTCCGCTCCTCCGCCGCGAGGCCCTCGATATTGATCGCTGGAACCGACTTCATCCTGCGGAGCAGCCGCGCGTTCCGTACGTTGCCCAGATCCTGGGCGCTGACGGCGGTCCCGTGGTTGCCGCGTCCGACTGGATGGCCACCCTCCCGCAGGGTGTCGAGCCGTGGGTCCCAGCCACGTTCGTGGCGCTCGGGACCGATGGGTTCGGCCGAAGCGACACCCGCGAGGCTCTACGTTCGTACTTCGAGATCGACGCTCCGCACGTTGCTGCCGCGGCGATGTCCGCGCTCGCCCGGGACGGCCAGATCACGGGCGAGGAAGCCGCCGCCGCGATCGCGAAGCTCGGCATCGACCCGGACAAGGCCGACCCCCGCGCGACCTGAGCCGGGCCGTAAGGAGCCCTGTCACGCACCGACAAGGGCGCTTGCGGAATTCCGAGTCGCGGACTAGGATTTTCTGGCGCTGTGGTCGCCAATTCGAGACCTGCGCCGTTCACCTGGAGTTGCTGCATTGGATATCGGCGCACTGATCAGCGGCGCGCTCATCGGCCTGCGAGAAGGCGTCGAGGCCGCGCTCATCGTGGCCATCGTGCTCGCTTATCTCGTGCGTACCGGGAACGGTCGACAGGCTCCCAAGATCTGGCTCGGTACGGCCGGGGCGATCGCGGTGAGCATCGTCGTCGGCGGGGCACTATTCGTCACGGTCGGCGCCCTCCAGGCCCCATACGAGCAGCTGTTCGAAGGCGTCTCCATGCTGGTCGCGGCGGCCGTGGTCACCTGGATGCTGTTCTGGATGCGTCGCCAGTCGGCTGGCCTCAAGGGTGAGCTGCAATCTGCGGTGGACCGGACGCTCGGCGAGGGAACCGGCTGGGGCCTCGCCGTCCTGGCCTTCACCGCCGTCATTCGCGAAGGCGTCGAGACGGCTCTCTTCCTCGCGGGCCAGGCAACCTCGCTGACCGCATCGGCGGGCAGCGTCGGCCTCGGAGCCGTCATCGGGCTCGGCATCGCTGCGGTCATCGGCTGGGGCTTCTATCGCGGGAGCAGGGCCGTCGATCTGCGCAAATTCTTCCGATGGACCGGCATCGCGCTCGTCTTCATCGCCGCGGGGCTCCTGTCGAAGGCCGTCCACGAGCTCATCGAGGTCGCAGGCATCTCCGGGATCGCCGTGCCCGGGGCGCAGCCCGCGTTCGACATCAGCCGTGTGCTTTCCCACGACGAGGGCATCGGCCAGTTCCTGCGCGCCATCGCCGGCTACAGCGCCTCACCGGAGGTGCTGACCCTCATTGTCCACGTCGGCTACGTCGTCGCGGTGCTGTGGTTGTACCTGCGCCCGATGGCACCACCGGCGCGCCAAGTGGCGGCCCCAGCCGTTCAGTCCTGACGGGCACCCGGAGCTGCGCCACCGCCCGCGATCAGCCCGGTCATGGCGAGTGCAAGTTCCGCGGCTCGGCCGGTCTCATCGTGCCGAAAGAACACGAAGGCCGGGTGACCCGCGTCGAGGAACGGCTGGATCCGGTTGGCCCACGCCTGTAGTTCTTCGACCGTGTAGTCGTGGCGCCGGAGGCGGAGATAGAGCCCCGTTCCCGTCACCCGAATGTCCGGCGCGGTCTCGGTATCGGGCAGTTCCGTGGCGCACAGGATCGCGCCGACCTCGCGAAGCGCGCCGAACGTTTCATCCACGTGCCACGAGTCGTGGATGAACTCCATGACGAGCGGAATGGTTCGCGGCCAGGCCGCGAGCAGCCGCTGAATGGCCAGGTCAGATGTGCCATCGGGCCGGCGGTGGATGTTCTCCGGGAGACGGAACAGAACGGCCCCGAGGCGGTTCCCGAAGCCCTCGAGCCGCTCGGTCAACCAGGCCGTGCTCTCTTCGGGCGTCGTCATCAGCGCCCGCATCGACGCTCCGCGCTGGGCCTTCACCACGAATCGAAACGTGTCGGGCACGGCACCGCACCAGGCGGCGATCCGCTCCGCCGTGGGCCGCTGGTAGAAGGTGTTGTTGAGCTCGACCGTGCCCAGCCGCGACGCCAGAAAGGACAGCCGCTCAGCGTCCGGGAGCCCGGACGGATAGAAGCGGGGAGCCCAGTCGGGATACGCAAACCCTGACGTTCCGGCCAGGAGGGTTCCGGCGGGGCCGCCGAGGCCCCGGATCAGGCCCGTGCGGTCGACCCGGATGCAGCGTCGCTGCCGACGGCCGCGCCGCCGGATACGTCGGTTGCCGTGCCCTCGCCGTCGAGGCCGTGATCGCACGGAGCTGCTGAGGCGCACAAGCGCGCCGCAACGGCGCTCATCGCCCGCCCGACGACGACCATGTCGGCGTCGTCGATGGCTGCGTAGAAGTGATCATGAATCCCGGCCAGGTGGGTCGGCGCGGCCGCACGCAGACGAGCGAGGCCGGAACCGGTCAGGGAAGCCTCCGCGCCCCGGGCATCGCTCGAGCAACTCGTGCGCTCGACGAGGCCGTCGTCCACGAGGCGATCGACGAGTCGCGTCACGCCGCTCTTGGAGAGCAGGAGCGAATCAGCCAGTCGGCCCATCCGCAGTCGATGATCCGGGGCTTCGGCGAGGTGAAGAAGTGTCTCGTACTCCTGGAGCGACAGCGCGTGCCGACTCCGAAGATCCTCGTCGAGCTGGCGTGCCACTCGAGCGTGAGCATGGAGGAACGACCGCCACGGGCCGAGGTCCATGGCGTGCGTTGAGGTGGAGGTCGTTGCGGTGCTCACGCGCCCATCCTACCCCGATTTTCGTTGCGGAGCCGACAAACTCCGTGGTCTGAGCACGATTCCGGGGTCAGGTTCGGGCATCCTCAACCGCCTGGGTTAGCGCTTGAAGGCCACCCGACAGTTCGCGCGGCGTCGGCCAGCCGAACCCCAGTCGGAAACCCCGGCGTGACTGCTCGAACCAGTGTCCGGGCCCCACGACGGTCCCGTGGACCTCGAACAGCACCGAGTAGAAGCGGTCGATGTCAAGGTCGATTTCGGGGCGGATCCTCGGGAAGCCCGCGGCCCCGCCCCGCGGCGGAATCCACTCGAACGGCGAGTCGTCGATCCACGCCGCGACGGTGTGGCTGGCCGTTATGACGCCGTCGAGCAACCTCGGCAGCCACGTATCCCGACCCTCGAACGCCGCCAGCGCAATGGTCTCGTCGACGACCGAATTCGCGATCACGATCTGCTCCTTGGCCGCGAGCAGGGTTTCGAACAGATCGGCATCACGCGTGGCCAGCCAGCCGATCCGGATCCCGGGAATCCCGTAGGCCTTCGAGAGGCTCGAGACACCAACGACGCGATCGGAGAGGGCCACGCCCGGCGTCGTCGGAGCGCCGAACGAGAGATCCCGATACGTCTCGTCGAGGAGCAAGCGGGCTGAAGGATGGCGCTCGACGATCTCGACGATGGCCCGGAGATCCCCCTCGGAGATGACCGCACCCGTGGGATTGCCCGGCGTCGTCAGTGACACGAGCGTCGTCCGATCGGTCATGGCCTCGGCCACCTGGTCGGGCGTCACCTGCCAGCCCGTCTCCCACGTGGCATCCAGGAACGTGATCTCGGCTCCGATGGCGCGTGGCGTCTCGACGTTGGTCGCGTAGTTCGGTCGTGCGATCACGACGTGATCGCCGGGTCGAACGCACGTGGTGTTCACCAGGAACAGGGCCGCAGCCGCGCCCGGCGTCACGATGACCGCATCCGCCGGCACAGCCCAGAGACCCCCGATCCGGTCACGCAGGGCCGGAAGGCCGAGATGGTCGCCATACGCGAGCACGAGCCCGGCGAGGCGTTCCGGAAGGTTCGGGGCCAGGTCCCCGAGGATGAGGTCGCGAACCGAGCTCTCAGCCAGGTTGTGGCGAATCCGGTCGTACCCGAACTGCTCGGGTGACTCGACTTCGATCGGCAATCGTCGATAGCGCATGGTCGGGCAGTGTAGGTCCCGCACGCGACGCCGCGCAGCCCGCTAGCATCGGCGCCATGACGACACTCGACATCGATGCCCTGCGCTCCCGCTTCCCGGCCCTCGCCCGGATGCACGGGGACGAGCACTTCATCTACTTCGACGGCCCGGGCGGGACGCAGGTCCCAAGATCCGTGATCGATGCCGTCGCTCATTACTACGAAACGTCGAATGCGAATCACGGCGGTGCATTCGCGACCTCCGAACTGTCGGACGCCGTTGTCGAGCACGCCCATGCCGCAATCGCGGACCTGCTCGGCGTTTCGGCCGAGGAGATCATTCTCGGCGCCAACATGACCTCGCTCACGTTCCACCTGAGCCGCTCGATCGCGGGGACGTTCGGGCCGGGCGACGAAATCGTCCTCAGCGGCCTCGATCACGCAGCGAACGTGGACCCGTGGGTCGCGATGGCCAAGGATCGCGATCTGGTCATTCGCTGGTGGGAACCTCGCCTGGACGACTGCACGCTCGACATCGAGGACCTCAAGGCGGTCCTCTCGCCCAGGACCCGTCTCATTGCAGCGGGCTGGGCGTCGAATGCGGTCGGGACGATCAATCCTGTTGCGGAGATCGTGGCCGCCGCCCATTCCGTCGGCGCGTGGGCCTACATCGACGCCGTCCATGCCGCGCCGCACCTGGCCATCGACGCCCGCGCGCTTGACGCCGATTTCGTCGCCTGTTCCGTCTACAAGTTCTTCGGCCCGCACGTCGGTGCCGTCTATGGGCGAGCCTCGATTCTGGCCTCATTGCCGACGTACAAGGTCCGCCCCTCGAACACCGGGTTCGAAACGGGTACGGGCAATTTCGAGGGCTACGCCGGGTCGGTCGCGGCGATTGCGTACCTCGAAGATGTCGGGGTCATGGCCGGAGCCTCGACCGGCGCGTCCCGTCGCGTGAAACTCACAACGGCTATGGACGCGATCCGGACGACCGAAATGTCGCTGTATCGGCGACTTCACGCTGGCCTCGCGTCGATCGATGGAGTGCAGCTCTTCGGCATCACCGACCCGGCCCGCTTCGATCAACGAACGCCCACCGCTGCGCTGACGCTGGCGGGCGTCACGGCCCACGATGTCGCCGTCGCGCTCGGTGCGGAGGGAATCGCCGTCTGGGACGGCGATTTCTATGCACTTGGTCTCGTCGAGCGGCTTGGCCTCGCGAAGAGCGGCGGGCTCGTCCGGATCGGTCTGACGCATTACAACACGGCGGCCGAGGTCGATCGGCTCGTTGAAATGCTGACCCGCATCGCGGGCGCTGCGTCAGCCGCGGCATGATGCAGCCGGGGCGGACTTTTGGCGCCCAGAGCATGACGGCGCCGCTGCGCGAGGTCCTGGTCAAGCGCCCGGGTCCCGCGTTCGGGCGGGCGTTCGAGGATCCAGCGCACGGCTTCCTGCACGCGGTTGATCTCGATCTGGCGCAGCGTGAACACGACGCCTTCGTCGACGTCCTCGCGTCGCTCGGCCCTCAGGTCCACGTCCTCGATGTCGAGATCGAAAGCCCGGATCTGACCTACACCTTTGATCCGTTGCTCGTTGCCGATCGTGGGGCGATCCCGCTGCGGCCTGGCAAGGCAAATCGCCTGCCCGAGCCCGCCGTCATCGAGGGCTGGACGGCCGCGGCCGGGATCCCGACGCTCGGTCGGATCGAGGCGCCCGGAACGATCGAGGGTGGCGACACGTTCTGGCTGCGCCCGGACCTCCTGGTCATCGGCCGCACCCTGCGGACCAACAGGGAAGGCGTTCGCCAGCTCGGCGAGATCGTCGGCGAGGATGTTCGGGTCTTCGACGTTCCCTACTGGAGGGGTCCAGCAGAGCTGATCCATCTCCTGTCCGTGATCTCGCCGGTGGCCGACGATCTTGCGGTCGTGTTTCCGCCGCTCCTTCCCGTCGGGCTGTGGGAACTGCTCGGCGATCTCGGGATGCGGATGATCGATGTGCCCGAGGAGGAGTTCGGTGCCCTTGGCTGCAACGTGCTGGCCGTTCGCCCCGGCGTGGTGATCATTGCGGAAGGCAACCCCGTCACCGCCGCGGCTCTGAACGCGGCCGGGTGCGAGGTTCATACCTACCCGGCGACCGAGATCGGTATCAACGGTTCCGGCGGGCCGACGTGCATGACCCGGCCGATTCTCCGTGGCTGAGATCGCGCCATCGGCTGCCCAACGGGCCTCCGAGGCCGTCGACCCGACGCAGGCGATCGACGACCTGAAGCGGCTGGTCCGGATTCCGAGCATCACGGGAAATGAGCGGGAGGTTCAGGACGTAGTGGCCTCGATCCTGACCGACATCGGCTGTCGCATGGAGCGGGTTGAGACGGATCCTGCCGACTTCGCTCGTACGGATCCCGACTGGCCCGGCGCGGAGATGCCGCGAACCGATCTGCCCGTCGTCTTCGGTCGTCTCGGGAGACCGGGTGGTCGACGTGTGCTTCTGGTCGGACACACGGACGTCGTGCCACTCGGCGAGCCAGCCACGTGGACCGTGGATCCGTGGGGCGCCGAGATCATCGACGGCCAGTTGCATGGCCGTGGCTCCTGCGACATGAAGGGCGGCTGCGCGTCGATCCTGGCCGCGATGCGGGCGCTGCAGTCATCCGGGGCCGCAGATCAGCTCGATGGCGAGGTCATGGCGGTCTTCGTTCCATCCGAGGAGGACGGCGGTCAGGGGATGCTGTCGGCCATCCGGGCTGGAGCAACCGGCGACATGGCGATCATCACGGAACCGACCAACATGGATGTCGTGATCGCCCACGCCGGCGCGATCGTCTTTCGGCTGACCGTGGCGGGCAAGGCGGCCCACGCGTCGATGCGCCGCGAGGGGGTCTCGGCGTTCTCGAATCTCACCTACCTCGCCGCCGCACTCGAGGCCGACGAAACGGCGCGGAATGAGGCAGAAACCAATCCCCTGATGACCGCGCTTGGCCTGCCCTACCCAACCATCGTGGGCATCGTCTCGGGCGGGGAGTGGGCGTCCTCGGTCATGGACAAGATCGTGGCTGACGGTCGATACGGCGTCGCGCTTGGCGAGACCTGGCGCGATGCCGAAGTTCGCCTCAGGGCGTGCATCGCCGCTGCGGCAGAAGCCGATCCGTTCCTGCGAGAACACCCGCCGACGGTCGAACTCGTTGGCGGCAGGTTTTCGTCGGCTCAGGTTCCAGCGGATCACCCGCTTCCGGTCTCACTCAGCGCCGCGGCGGAAGCTTCGCTTGGCCGGAGGCCCGCCATGCTGGGAGAGCCGTATGGGGCCGACATGCGGCTGCTCGTCAACGAAGGCAAGACGCCGACGGTGATCTACGGCCCGGGATTCATCGCGGAGGCGCACAGCGCGGACGAATCCGTGCCGGTCGATGACGTCGTCGCCTGCGCTCGCGTCCTCGCTGCCTGGGTCGTGCGCGAGCTCGGAGGCGCTTCCTAGTTCGGCGAGCCTTGCAGATCCCGGCGTCGGCTGACGAGGACCGATACGGGCAGCAGGACGAGCGCCGCTCCGAGCAGGCCCAGGGTCGTGAACCCGGCGACCGTCAGGATCACGCCGGAGCCAATCGATGCGAGGGCGGCAGTGCCCCAGATCAGGGCGTCGGCAAGGCCTTGGATTCGCGTCCGCTCGACGATCGACAGGCTCGTGGTCAGAAGGGCGCTACCGGCAACGAACCCGAGATTCCATCCCCAGCCAAGCAGGAACAGGGCAACGAACAGGGGAACGCCGCCATCTGGTGGCGCGACCGCCGACATGACCCCGGAGGTGATCAGAACCGCGCTCCCGGCGAAGATCACCGCGGGGCTCCCGAACCGGTCCGTCAGCCGGCCGCTGATCGGTGACAGCGCGAACATCCCGAAGGTATGCCCGCTCAGCACGAGGCCGATGTCGGTGAGGCTGTGGTGATTCATGTCCATGTGGAGCGGGGTCATGGTCATGATCAGGGTCATGACGAACTGCCCGATCACGAGGGCGACGAGCGCAGCGACGACCGACGGACGACCGAGGATCTCCCGGATCGGGCCGCTGTCGGGCATGTCGGCGGTTCGTTTCGAGGATTCGTCGGCCAGCTCAAACGGGTCGGGTCGGAGGAGACCAATCGACAACAGGGCTGCGAGTCCCACGAACAGCACAGGCACGAGGTAGGGTCCTGCGAGCTGGGGCAGCCCGAGGCTCAGGGCGATCCTGCCGGCGGGCTCGACGAGGTTGGGACCCACGACCGCCCCGACCGTCGCACCCCACACGACCGTCCCGATTGCCGATGCACGGCGAGTTCCGGGGTACATGTCAGCAGCGGCGTAGCGAGACAGCTGGTTGGAGCTGTTCCCAAAGCCGATGAGGAATGTGGCGACAAGCAGCATCGGGAAGGATCCGAGGACCACGGCCAGCGTGGCGGCAAACGCACCGACGACCCCGGTTCCGTAACCCGCCGCCAGCCCGATACGCCGTCGACCCGTCCGCGCCATGAGCCGGGACAGGACCACAGATCCTGCAGCGGCGCCCAGAACCACGGTGGCACCGGGGAGTCCCGCAAACGCGGCCGTACCGGCAAGTTGCCTCGCGGCGATCGTCGCAACGGTGACCGCGGCGATGTGCCCGGTGCTGCCGAGCGCGACGCCCGCCACGAGGGACCAGACCGTTCGGCGTCTGAGGGCGACGACGTGCTCAGGGGAGGGGAGGGCAACGTCGCTCATCTGCTCAAAGCATAGCGCCGGTCGTCGCCAGGACGAGGGCGCGGGCGTAGCCGAGCCGCGGCTAGATCAAACCCAGCGTCGGCTGGGTCTCGCTCGTCGCGTCCCACACCTTGGCCACGATCGTGGGAGCCGGGGACCCCGCTTGCGCGACCTCCACCAGCCGGCACAGCGCGTTGACGAGCCGCATCTGCTCCGGGCTCCTGCAGGCAACCCGGAGCAGCGCCGGTTCGCAGACAAGGACCGCAAGGCCCTGCGCGCGCGAAATCGCGACGTTCAGGCGGTTCCCGGAGTACAGGAACCCGAAGTCCCGCGGTGCGTCGTCCAGCGACGACGATGTCATTGAATAGATCGCCACCGGCGCTTCTCGGCCCTGGAACTTGTCCACGGTTCCGACGTTCGGTGGCACTCCGAGGCGTTGCTCGACAACCGTTCGAATTTCGGCGACCTGCGCGTTGTAGGGAGCTACCACGAGCACATCACGGGCGGCGAGCGGCCGGGACATGCCATTGGAGTCCGTCCAGGTTCGGCCGACGAGCGACTCGATCGCGGTGGCGATCCAGTCCGCCTCTGCCCGCGATCGATTGCCTGCGCCGGCATGCTCGATCGGCATGTACCGGATCCCGACTCCTCCGAGTGGCGACCCGTCACCAAGTTCCTGACGCGCCGTCTTCGGATCTGTCTTCAGCCGACCTTCGTAGAAGGCATCGGAAACATACCCGTTGACTGCCGGATGGAGGCGATACGTGGTACCGAGAAACAGGCCGAGCTCGGGCGAGATGGTCTTGCCGTCGCCGACGAGATGCTCGAGGGCCGACTTCTCCGCGCCCTCCGGATGCACGCCGTTCGAGACTTGCGGAAGCTGGTTCGGATCGCCGAGGAGAACCAGGGAGTCGGCGGCCGCCGCCACGGCGCAGGCGCTGGCAAGCGAAAACTGGCCCGCTTCATCCACGAACAGGACATCAACTGCGCCGACCGCGGCATGATGGGCCCACAGCCAGGCGGTACCGCCAACCACGTCAATGTCGCCGTTCTTGAGGGCGGCGACCGCACCTTCGTTGACCCCGTAGATCGCGAGGTCCTCGATCGCGGCCTGTCCGTCCTCGCCATTGGTCCGCTGGCCGATCCGGACTCGCTGACCGGCATCGCGAGCCGCCCTGTCAATGGCCTCAAGCAGGTTGCCGATCACCTTGTGCGACTGGGCGGTCACGCCGACGCGTTGCCTATTCGCAATCAGCGCCAGGATCATGCGCGCCGCCGTCCAGGTCTTGCCGGTCCCCGGCGGCCCCTGGATCGCCAGGGTGCTGTGATCGAGCCCAGTTGCGATTCGAACAGCGGCCTCGAGCTGCGTTTCGGCGTCGCCGACGAGGCGACCGTCACCGAAATCGCCGGCGATCCTCGGGCGTCGCCGCAGAATCAGCTCGCGAGCAGCCCGATATGGCCCCTCGCCGTCGATCCCGTTGGCTGCGACCCGGTCGGCGAGACGCCCAAGAGATTCGCGCTGGGCGGCCTGTGGGACTGGCCCACCCGGGATGAGCGCGCGCGGATGGGACGCGCCGGTGCGCTTGAGATCGATCGTGCCGGCGGCGATGTCGATCGCGAGCACGATTCCTGTTCCCGAGCCGGTCGCGGGATCGATCACCTCCTTGCCCACGGACAGCTTGAACTCCTGCGCGGGGTCAAATCGGTAGCGATGGATTCGCGAATGCTTGATCGCCCCGAGGTCCGCGACGAAATCGATGTCACCGAGCGCAGTTCCGTCCATCACAAGATCTTCGGTCGAGGACCGGACCAGCCGGTAGTAGTCCCACCACTGCGGCTTTGCCTCGCGGTCGTGCCAGTCGAGCAGGCCGGCAAGCAGCCAACGGCCTTGCTCCTCGTCGGTCCGATCGGCGCGGTCCGCCGGAATGCCGACCCGGAGCGCGTCCTCACGTGCCTTTGTCTCGGCGCGCTTCTCGGTCACGGCCTTCGAGGGCGCTGGCTCGCCCGGTCCGGGCCGCGGAACGAGGCCGTCCGGGTAGAGCGGCGCGGCCTCGAGCCGGAGTCCCTCGAGCCAGTCGCGCAATCCGAGGGTCGAGAGGCAGTCGTCCCGGTTGTAGTCGGCGATGTCCTGGAGGATCGATCCGTCCCGTGATTCCATCCAGCGTTCGTACTCGACGACGCTGAATCCGGCGCTCGTGACCGGACCCTCGCGCTCGCTCAGGTAGAACTTCTCGATCTGCTTGATCGAGTACGACTCGACCGATGCGCGAATTCCGCTGCGCACGACATGGTCGTAGAGGTTGACGAGGACGTTGCCGCGGAGGATGGCATCGACCTCGTCCTGGCGGGTTGCGTGGCGCTGCATCAGGCGCTTCATGGCGCCCGACTCGTAGCCGCCGTAGTGATAGACGTGCATTGCGGGATCACGGGCGAGCCGCGCCATCACGGTGTCGATGAACAACTCGAAGGCGGCCTTCTCTCCCGCTCGATCGTGGCCCCAGAGCGCATGGAATGCGGGCTCAGGGCCGTCGTTGACGACATAGCCGAGCAAGTACTCGAGGCCGTCCTCAAGCGCCCAGGGATCCGATTCGATGTCCCAGAAGACGTCGAGGTGCGAAGGCTCCGGAAGCGCCGCCAGGCCGTGTCCGGGCTGGTCCGGGTCAGGTGGGATGAGTTCGTAGGCGAGTTGATGCGTCGTTCGATACCCGAGCTGCAGGGCCGCCTGGCGACGGACGCGGGTCAGAACGCGGGGCGTCACTTTCGGGACGGGCCGGTCCTCAGGCAATTGCGCGAGGGCGGTGAGCGTCGGCACACCGGCTTCGACGAGCTTGCGCCGCGTGGTGCGCGTCGCTCCGGCCACGATCGACAGGTGGTCGTCAGCCCGCCGCTGGTCCACGCAAACCGACCACCACGGGCAGACCCGGCAGTGATCGACGGGTTCCGGGTACGTGGCCTGGGCGGGCACCGGGCGAGCCTCGTCGGCCGCCAGCCGTTCCTCGAACCTGAACTTGGCAGCCCGGTAGTAGGCGGCGTAATCCTCGAGACGATGGGGATGGGCGATTCCGTCCCCGGTGACAACGGACACGAGTTCGGGCGGAACGCCCTGGAGTCGCTCAAGCAGGTCCGCGTACACGCACATCTGCAAGATCGCTGCCGCCTTGACCCGCCGCGCGAGCTTGGTGTCGGCGACGTCGTAACTCCAGGAGCCGAGATTCGAGGGTCGGTCGTCACGTCGGACGAGGAAGTCGGCGTGTCCGCGCCAGTGGCCGTCAAAGAACGTCGCCTGGAAGATGACATCGGCACCGGATCGCATCGCGGCCACCGTCTGGGCCTCGGCCTCGCGAAGTTGCGCCAGCGTCTTCAGTTCGCCGGTCGCGATCTCCAGCACACTCCGACCCTCGGCCCGAAGTCGACTGATGTACGCCTGCTCGTGCGCATACCCACGCTTCTGGATCAGGTCGAGCTGCGGGTCATCTCGAAACGGCTTCTCGCGCAGCCCACGGGTTCGTTCGAGCTCCAGCGTGACCAGGTGGTCGCACTCGAGGAACCCGACGAGATCGGTCGCGGAGACGACGAGCGTCCCGTCTTCATGTCGTTGCACTGGTACCCACTCTAGCCGCGCACCGTGCCACCTAGCGTGGCACTGGCGCGGGCGCCGACAGTCGCACGCGGGCGATCAGCCGAACAGCGCCAGTACCGCTGCCTCGAAGACCTCCGTGTGGCGATCGATGTCCGCCTCGACCGTGGCTGGCGACATCAGGGCCATGTTGTGGAACGGGGTCATGAGGATGCCGCGGTTCATGGCCCACAGATGGAGGAACCGCTCGAGCTCGAAGTCGCCGTGGTCCCACTGCTCTCGCCCGTTCCGCGGGAGGGTGGGCATGAAGTGATATTCGGCCCGTGCCCCGAGTTGGGTCACGTGCCATGGGACGTCGTGGCGGCCGATAACGTCGTTGACGCCTGCGGCCCAGCGGGTAGCGAGCGGGATCATCCGTTCGAATGCCTCGGCCGTGAGCACCTCACCGAGCGTCGCCCGGATAGCGGCCAGGGACAGGGCGTATCCGGCAAGCGTGCCCCCAATACCTCCGGCATCGGAATCCTCGAACGGAACCATGGCGCTCGCCTTTGCCGCGAGCTCGGTGGACATCCCATAGGTCGCGGCGGGGATGCCGCCGCCGATCGTCTTGCCGATGACCAGCATGTCCGGGTCGTAGCCGCCGAGCGCGGTCATGCCGCCTGGCCCCGCACAGATGGTGTGGGTCTCGTCGTGGATCAGGATGGTTCCGTGGCGGCGGGTGATCTTCCGGACACCTTCGAGGTAACCGGGTTCCGGCAGCACGATCCCGACGTTGGTCAGGGCCGGTTCGATGAGGAAGGCCGCGACCTTCCCGTCGGCAAGGGCTCGATCGAGCGCCTCGAGGTCATTGAATGGGACCACTCGGGTCGTCAGGGCCGGGTCGACCTGCGGTCCGATGCTCCCGCGTCGCGGGATGACGGTTCCATCGTCGGCGAGGGACGCGAACGTCTCATCGACGGTCCCGTGGTAGTTCCGATCGTGGACCGCGACGAGCGGACGACCTGTGATGAGGCGCGCCAGCCGCAGCGAGAAGCGGTTCGCGTCGGTCGCGGTCAGGGTGAACTGCCAATAGGGGAGGCCGAATCGCCGGGTCAATTCCTCTCCGGCCCAGATGGCATCCTCGGTAGGGAGCATGTGGGTGATCCCGCGGCGCATCTGTCGCTCGACGGCCGCGATCGTCGGCGCGGGACCGTGACCGGCCATCGCTCCGGTATCACCGAGGCAGAAGTCGATGTAGTCATGTCCGTCGACATCGGTGAAATGAGCGCCCGCCGCGACATCGACATAGAGCGGGAAGGCGCCGGCCCACTTGATCATCCAGTTCATCGGCACGCCATCGAGGAGTGAGGCGCGGGCGCGGGCATCGAGCACGGCGGCCTTCGGGTGTCGGTCGACGAAGTCGGCCCGCTCCTGCTCCATCAGCGCGGCGAGGCGGGCTCGATCGAGTGTTTGCACGTTGGATCACCGATGCGGTCGTTGGCCCATCGATGATCGGGCATCGCGACGAATCGCGAACCGGCGTTGCGCTAGGTGATCGTCACGAACGTCCCACGCCGCAGATGGCCGCGTGGCGTGTGTTGGTCAGTTGGCCTGGCGACGGAACCCGCAGACCGGGCAAACGGCACTGTGGCCACCGAAATCGATCACGAGGAAGCTGGCGCAGCCGTTGGTGCTGCAGAACAGGCGATTGGAATGGGTTGGGCGGCGCTGAAGGCGTCGCATGGAGGCGGCTCGACCGATGGTCGAAGTGTGAAGTGATCGCGAAAGCATGGTGCGTTGATATTCCTTTTGACCGGCCTGCGAGCGTGATGGGCTCGCGGCATCGGTCACGATGCGTGCAGGAATCGCGTGATAGTACGATTCGGTGCTGGTTTCGAGGGTCCGAACGGTGTTGCGGGAGTTCGCCTGTTCCACTCAGGAACTCGATCGATGCTCTACCTGCGTCCGTTCAATTGGATCCAGTTGTCTGCGCAAGCATGCGGCCAGGAGTCGGGACTGTCAACCGTCCGAAGGTCATGGCGGCATGGTCTGGCCTCACCGACGGGCGAGTGACTGC
>JBDTOJ010000053.1:0-7540 GCA_039933295.1 Chloroflexota bacterium | reverse complement strand
GCGCGACGGACCTTGAGATCGGGATGGCAGCCGAGACACCGGTGACGGTCGCCCTTCGCCGGCTCGCCCGGGCGCGGCCGGACCTTCGTCACGATCTCTTTGGCGACGATCCGCGCCTGCCGATGATCTTCCAGTACAACCCTCTCGTGCACTACCTCGAGGTCAACCAGGTTGGCGAGGTCCTCTGCACGGTAAGCCGGCTCGACCTTGTCTCGCCCCGCACGAGATACAACGTCCACGATCAGGGCGGACTTTTGACCTACGAGGCCGTCGCCCGATACCTGGGCACCCAAGGGCTCGACATCGACACGCTGGGCGATCTCGCCGAGGTGGCCGGCCCGAGGGGGCCGCTCCCGTGGTCCGACCCGATCCCGCTGCCATTCGTGTTCATCAACGGCCGGCGTGATGCGACGATCAGCATCATGGGGGCAAACATCTACCCCGAGGATCTGGAAGCGATCGTCTTCGGCACCCCGGACCTCACGCGCCGCCTGAACTCGTTCATGCTCCTCCTGGCGGCCGACCCGTCAGGGACACCCAGGCCGGAGATCGCGCTCGAGCTTCCCGAGGGCGTGTCGGCCGACGCGGCATGGGCGGCCTCGCTGCCGGACCTCTTCCGAGACGGCCTCGATCGGCTGAATCGGGACTACCACGAGGCGCTTGCCGAGTATCCCGCGGCGATGCAGCCGATCGTCTCTATCCACCAGTTCCGCACGGGGCCGTTTGCCGGTGACGCCGTCCGGATCAAGCCGCGGAGAATCGTACCGGGAGGGTGAGGCTGAGGGCTGGCTGGCAGTCGGTGGCGGGCACTACAACTCCGTCGAGCCATCGTTCGTTCGGGCCATCGTCCTGACCACCGTCACCGGGTCCGTCCGGGCCGCCATCGCCGACTGGCGTCGTTGTTCGTAACAGCCGTCTCGCGAGCGCGTCATGCCGGCAGCGTCGCAAGCAGGATGTCACCAGGAGACATGGATGATCGTCAACTCGCAGGCCCGTCTGGTCGCATTCGTCGCGCTGGTGCTCTTCGCGGCGTGTGGCGGCGGTGCGTCGCCTGCATCGACGCTGACACCGACGACCCTGCCGTCCGCCAGCCAGGCCGCGAGCGTGCTTCCGAGTCCGTTGTGGACGCCTTCGCCCGCCCCTACCGTGAGGCTCCCCAGCCCCACCGCCCTACCGGGCCTTTCGGAACCCGCGGACCCGTGCAAAGCATCGTCGCTCACAGTCACCGCCCTGTGGGGGGTTGTCGATGTGCCTGCGAAGGCAGACCGCTCGTGTCTCCTTGGCCATGATCTCCACGTGACTGGCTGGCTTGCGCCTTCCTGGGGGATCGGTGGGATCTCGAGCGGCATCGTGCCCGCCTGGCTTGGAGACTGGGACCAGGAGCCGGTCCTCTGGCTGAAGCCCCATCCTGCCGACGGCTGCAACCTCGAAGATGACTGTGTCTGGATCTTCGTCCACGTCCAGCCCGGCTCGGGGCTGACCCTGGGTCCACCGGAGCGCTGGGTCGAGCTGACCGGCCACCTCGATGACCCGGTCGCGGCAACCTGTGACTGGACCGGCGTCGGCGAGCCGATCGCAACTGAGGCTGTGGTCCCGATCTGCCGGGCAAGATTCGTTGCAACGTCGGTCTCAGACGTGGCGGTTCAGTGAGGTAGCGCCCGAGCCAGGCCACGCAAATGCCAGGGCTCAGGACCCACACCCGCCTGACCGTTCAGGTGCCCAACGTCGTGGCGCCCAGAGTCCGACCACCGCGCAACGACGC
Organism: Chloroflexota bacterium; assembly: GCA_039933295.1. Lineage (GTDB taxonomy): Bacteria > Chloroflexota > Limnocylindria > Limnocylindrales > CSP1-4 > UBA5189. Next base: position 5,778 of record JBDTOJ010000053.1, on the reverse strand, counting down.
GAGTGTCGCTTCAGGAGATGCACGCGGAGGCAGGCCGTGGCTGCGGGCCCAGGCTGCGCATCCATACGTGACGCCCATCCCTCCACGGGCGTCTGAGGACAATCCCGCGATCGGCTAGACTCCGCGCGTCCCGGTGCATGGCTCCGGCGTCGGCTCCGATGCACCTCAAAGCCGCGGTTTCTCAATCGGAGGATCCAGTGCCCCAGGTTCGCGTTCGACCACAACCTCGCCGGGCTGTTCCGTTGACATTCACCCTCGGCCTCGCCTTCATCCTCGGGGCCTGCTCCGGATCGTCCTCTCCTGGTCCATCCGCAACGGGCTCGGCCCCTCTGGGATCGGCCTCAACAACGGCGACCGCAACACCGGCCGCCCCCAATGCTTCGACAACCGCGGCCGGAAACCCGGCCAGCGCGTGCTCGGTTGCCGCGAAGGCGGACGTGGAGGCCGCGTTCGGCGGCTCGTCGACAGAGGGCAAGGCGGGGGATTTCGGGGTCTGCACCTTCGATATCTCCGGCGCACTCAAGGCCGGCGACCCGGGAGACCCGCTGGGCCTCCGAATCTTCTTCGACGCCAAGTACGTGACGTACGCGGCCGCCAAAGCGCTGATGACCCAAGCCGGGCAGCCCGACGCCGTGACCTCGATCGACGGTCTCGGGACCGAGGCCTACTACTCGGCCGATCTGGGCACCGGGAGCCTGCTTCACGTCCAGGTCCCGGGCGGGATGCTCACGCTCGGCATGAAGAACGGGGCCCAGCTCGACGGAGCGACCGTCAAACAGAGCGCGACCGACCTCGCCAAGGCCATCCTGGCGCACCTCTAACCGTTCTGGCGCACCTCTGACCCGAAGTTCGGGCCCCATGACGGTCGAGAGGCGCCCGTCGCGCGCGATGGTGGCCATCAGGTCCGCGGACGGCGCGCTGGTGAGAAGATGAACATGGCACCGTCGCGCACGGTTCGTCGGGCGATGTCGTATCGAGCCAGCCACAGCGCGAGCGCCACGAGGCCCACGCCCTCCACGCGCATGCCGAGAGCGGGCACGAGGGGGATGAGCGTCACCCCGACTGCGAATACGGCCACGACCAGCACGAACACGCGCCGCGCCGCCTCCGAGGGACGGCCGAGGCGTCAGGTCAGCGCCCGGCGCGACATCACGATGGGTCCATCGAGAAACTCGATCCAGAGGTCGGGCCGGCCCAGCCGGATGCCTGGCGTTCGGCGGCGCAGGATTCCTCCGGGTCGCAGCTCCGGATCCGCGCGACGAAGAACGTCCAGAAGACGCGCATCTACGTACACGGCAACGCTTTCGACCGAAGCCAGCTCGACGAAGCCAGCGGGCCGTGACGCGCCACGCCATGACACACGCAAGTCACCCGAGACGATGCCGCAGCGACGAACAGCGACGTATCCGACGTGCAGTGCCCTCCCGGCGGCAAGGCTCGCGAACTCGCCTGCGAGGGCATCACTCAGTCGGAACGAGGGGAGCAACAGACACGTCGCCTCATTCATCGCGGGCTCAGTCCCCAGCGTCATTGCAGGATCGTAGCCGCTCTCCGATGCTGGACATGTAACGGGCCTTGCGTCCATCCGCTTGACGCTGCGAGGCGCCAGTCGCCAAGGCCCCGTTAGGTGCAGGCGAACGCCCCCTTCTGAGGCACTCATCGCTGACCTCGCGAGGGTCTGACTACGCTTCTTTCGATCGCGATCGGGCCAGCTCGCGCCGAAGCCACAGGCCCAGGGCAAGCGCGCCGCACGCAGGCACGAACGACCAGGCCGCGAACATGAGCAGGGTGACGGCGATGACCTGCTGAGTGCCGGCCAGGGAGTCCTGGCCCGTACTCGGGCCGAGGCGAGCGGCGAGGGCCGCCGTGCTGTCGGCAAGTCGGCCGAGGGAAGTCGCGTTCGCGGCGAGTGCATCGCGGTTACCAGCAAGGCCGTCGGCGACGACCGGGATCTGGGTTGCGAGGCCATCGAGGCTCGCGGCGATCTGCCCGACCGCGTCGGCCGACGAGGACAACGGCGTTGCTCCAAAGATGTTGACCGACCGGAGTTGCGCCTCAACGCCGGATAGTTCCGAGTGCACCTCGGTGATTGCGACGGCCGCCGCCGAGACGGCCTGACGCACCTCGTCGGCGGTCCCGCTGAACGACTGGACAGTCGTCGACGCGCCGCGGAGCACGGTGGCGCTCAGGGAGATCGTGTTCGAGGCCCCGGCGACGGACGCCTCGATGTCGGTGCGCAGACTGCTGATGCGGCCGTTGACCCAGACCATCGCCCCGAGCCCAATCGCAGCGACAACGAGCCCGATGAGGCCGTACGCGATGAGCCCTCGGCTCAACCACGGGAGACCCGCGGTCTGGCCGCTCGCTCCGGACGTGGCGCCGGTCGTCACGGCCGCAGTCCAACGCTGGCGAGCTCCGCGCGCGCGAGCCGGTCGTGGCGGCCTTCGGCCCAATCGCCGAGTGGATCCGGCGTGTAGCCGAGGAGCGTCGCGTAGTCGAGCCGGGAAATCGCCCGCATCGCGAGGAGGCGCTCGATCGAGGCGTCGAGCGCGCGGGGTGCCGTACGGATGGCACGACTGGCGGCCCGAAGGCGTCGCAGCCGCTCCCAGCGCCAGGGCACGTAGCGGGTCAGCCACGGCACGAGCGTCACGAGGGCGAGCAACAGGGCGAGCACGACCGCGACGACGACGATGAACTGTTCGAGCTGCGAGCCGAAGTCGGACAGCGGTTGTCCCGGCGCGGCGAACGCGTCCCGCGCGACGGACCCGAGCTGAGATCCCACGAGCGGCACGCCGGCCAGAGAATCGCCCAGATCCCGCCCACTCTGGATCATCTGCTCGCCACCGCCGCGGATGGTCCGGCCCGCCTCGGCGAAGCTGACGAGGAACTGAAACAGCCGCCATACGATGCTTCCCCACACCACCACCCACAGGACGGTGGCGACGTCGGCGACCTGTTCCTTCGCCCTCGCGACCGGTAGCTCGCTCCAGATCTTGATCATGGGTGGCTCCTCTCCGACGTGGCTCCGGGCTAATGTCCTCGTCGCGTCATGTCAGCGCCCGGCGCGTCATCACGACCGGTCCGTCGAGGAACTCGATCCAGAGCCTGCCGGCGAAGCCGGATCCTTGGCGTTCGGCGGTTGGGGAAACCGCCGCGCCGTAGCTCCGAATCCGGGCGACCAAGAACGTCTCAACGTCGCCATCGACATCGATATGGACACCAAGTCATCGCAGGATCGTATCGCTTATGGGTAACGGCGACTGCGGCTCGACACGCGGGCCGGGAACGCCGGCGCGGCCGACAGGCGCCGCATTGTCCAGCCGCTCAAGAGCCCGATCGTCACGAATCTGTGATGTAGTTGGATGATTTGTCGGCGTCGTTGAGGCCTCTTCAGGAACATAATGGTTGCGCACATGCAGGGTCCGATTCCGGATTGGTTGCCAACGAGCGACTCCGCCGGGCCAGCGACGGGAGCCACGCCAATGCCGACGAGCCAATCGATTCTCGACGAAAACGATCACGAAGCGCCCGACATGGCCGATGGGCCAACCGATGCCGGCGAGTCCAACGCCAAGCTCTCCGATGCCATCGCTCGGCTCGTTGATCGAAGCGGGGCCGTGCTCGATCGTGCGCCCGATGTGGCCGGCGGCGCCCGCGGCGCCCTTGCTTCCGCCCAGGCAGAGGTCGAGCAGCTTTCCGATATGGGCGTAGCCACGGTCGCCGCCTACTCGCTCGGGGTGACGTGCGGGCTCCTGCTTGCAGGCGCACCTCGGATCATCCTGGTGCTATCGGCGATCCCTGGCGCCATGGCGGTACGAGTCGCGTTCAATCGCGGCATGCGACCCGCTGTCCTCTTGCACTAGACCCGACGCGCTAACCACCAACCCGCCCTCATCCCGCTACGGGCAGGATCCGGGCAATTGAATCGAGGTACCTGATGCATGCTATGGCCAATTTCCGAGCGGGCGACCGAGTCCCGCTCACTTCAGATGTGTCGTCGGCGATCGACGCCGCTCGCCAGCGGCTGACCGATGTCGACATCTCCGAGATCCAGGAGGCCGTTGTGTCCGCGCTTCGGGCGGCACGGTCGGACGCGCGCACATTGCGAAACGCCCTGCCCGACCCGGCCTCCATTCGGGAGGCGATCCCGGAGGGCTGGCCTGGGCATAGGCGGACACGTCGTTGGCCCGTTGTCGCTGCGATCTTCCTCGGCGCTACAGCGGTTGGCGTGCTACTCACGCTACCGGAGATCAGACACCGAACCTCCATGTGGATGACGAGGCGAAGGGCGGGCGCGGACCACGTCCCTCCGACCGTTTCGGCTCAAGACAATATGGGCCCCGTCGAAATCGATAACGCTACGGAGGCGCAGGGATCGATCCATCCTGATGGGCATGACTTGCTCAGCCAGCAAGCCTGACGAGCGAGCGCCCGCTCGATCTCCGCGCGCCTCACAACCGGAGCGACCCAAACGGGGACGCCTCAGGTTGAAAGTCGCGCCAGACCCGCACTAAGGCAGTTCCTTTGCAACGAGCCCGTAGGCGATGCCCGCGTCTGGCGCGAGTAGACTCGACGCCAAGATCCGTTCGGAGGACCAGCCGGATGCCAGCGTCTACGAGGCTCGTTCGCTTCGCCCGCATCGCGACCCTGCCCGAAACTCGTCGCCTGATCGCGGCCACCGCCCGATCGCAGAGCCTGCGCAACCTCGCCGGGCGCGCCGTCCATGATCGCGCGGGTCTGTTGCGCGACCTGAAGCAGGCGAGTCCTCGAGAACTGGCACGCGACGCAGCGCGTCACCCTGCCGCCCAGGAGCTCGCAAAGGCGAGCCTCATGTTCCTGCCGACTCGGTACGTTCCGCTGGGCTGGGTGGCAACCCGGGTAGCCAACCGGGTCGTGCGGCGGGTGGTCGGATCCGGTCCTGACGACGAACGCCGAGTCCTCCTGCCTCGGAGGCACAGCCACGACGCCGAGGAATGACATGAACATCAGTCCTCGGGCCGGCAAGCCCGCCCCGCCGGCGATTCTGGTCGACGTGCCCCGGCTCATCACCGCCTACTACGCCGATGTGCCCGACCCGTCGATCCCTGCCCAACGGGTTGCGTTCGGGACATCGGGACATCGCGGATCGGCGTTCGACGTCAGCTTCAACGAGTGGCACGTGCTGGCCATCAGTCAGGCCATCTGCCGGTATCGGAAGGAACAGGGTATCGACGGCCCGCTCTTCCTCGGCATCGACACGCATGCCCTGTCGGCCCCGGCGTTCGCAAGCGCGCTCGAGGTGCTGGCCGCGAACGAGGTCGAAGTCATGATCGCCCGCGACGACGAGTACACCCCGACACCAGCGGTCTCGCACGCGATCCTCACGCACAACCGCCGCCGCACCTCGGGCCTGGCGGACGGCATTGTCGTGACCCCCTCGCACAATCCCCCGGCTGACGGCGGCTTCAAATACAACCCGCCGAACGGCGGCCCGGCGGATGAGACGGTGACTGCTTGGATCGGCACCACGGCCAACGCCCTGCTCGAGGCCGGGCTTGACGGTGTGCGCCGGGTGCCGCTCGGGAAGGCGCTCCGGGCTGCGACCACGCACCGCCATGACTTCCTGCGGAGCTACGTTGACGACCTGGGCAACGTCATCGACATGGACGTTCTCCGCGGCGCGGCGATTCGTCTGGGCGTCGATCCGCTTGGCGGCGCCGGCGTCCACTACTGGGCGGCGATCGCCGAGCGCTACGGCCTCAACCTGACCGTCGTCCGCGACGAGGTCGATCCGACGTT
>JBDTOJ010000052.1:0-6661 GCA_039933295.1 Chloroflexota bacterium | reverse complement strand
CGCTCGGCGACCGACAGGCTCGCGGCATGGGCGAGACGATTGGCCGAGCCGACGATGAAGTTGGCAAAGGTGTAGCGGGCGTTCAGGTTGGTGGATCCGCCCTCGCCGCCGACGCGCGTGGCTTCGACCCGGACGTGCTGTGAGCTGGGGGTCGCTACCGGGCGTTCGCCTGGAAGCTCTGCGGCGGCGGCAGCCCCGTGTTCCGCGGCTACCTCGGGGTCGGTGCCGACGACGAACTCCACCTGGACGCTGTAGCCGACGATCCGGGCCAGCGTCTGGGAAATCAGCGAGCGGTACCGGCTCTCCAGCCAGTCCTTCGCGAAGCCGTTCGGGACCGCAATCCGGAATCGGTTGTCGTCCACGTCGACGAGCGTGGTCTCACGGAGCCACGTTTCGAAGTTCGCGGGCGAGAGCGATACCTGAAGCTCTCCGAGGGCGGCGCGCCAGACCTGCTTCGCATCCATTCGTCGATGAAGGCTCGCTGAAGGATTCCTACGATGGACAGGCGATCGGTCGTTCCACTACGGGACGAAACCGCGACGCCTCGGGGGTGTCCTGAACCTGCTGGTGCCGGCTGCCTGACCGACTCCGAGCCCCGTCCACCAGGCCCGCGATAACGGCGGTCGGGGTGGCGAGGGGTTCGAAAGATAGCACCGCACCCGCAGCCCTGCAACGCGATTCCGCGATACTCCGGGGGGGTATCGTAGCGTGATCGGTCAGCGGGTCGTTCGGAGCCGATCCTGCCAGGGTTGGTGGCCACGCATGAAGCCGTTCCGGGCGACCCGGCACAGCCATCGCGCGCGCGTGGTCAGGCGACGCTTCGGCGTTTGACACTGCTCGGAGCCACGGCCTATCATCCCCCGGACGAAGAACGCGCCATGCGCCGATGGGTGCTGGGCGCGTTCGTGTGCCTTATGGGGTCATCAGATTGACCAAGCCCCGAGGCCTGATGGAGAGGATCCCGCGCAGTTCCGATGAAGCAGACCTTTCAGCCCAAAAAGCGCCACCGCGCCAAGGAACACGGCTTCCGCGCCCGGATGAAGTCTTCGGGTGGGCGCCGCGTTCTCGCCGCACGCCGGGCTCGCGGTCGAAAGCGTCTGTCGGCCTGACGAGTCGGCGGGCCAACAGGCCTCGCCTCGTGATGCTGTCCCGCCCGCAGGATTTCAAAGCCCTCCAGGAACGAGGGACCATGCGGTCCCACCCCCTCCTGACGGCCCGGATGCTGCGGACCGACCTCGAGACGACACGCTTCGCCATGGCAACGAGTCGGGCGATCGGGTCGGCGGTGGTTCGAAATCGCGTCAGGCGACGAATCCGTGAGGCACTTCGTTCGATGGGGACGACGATCCAGCCCGGCTGGGACGTCCTGCTCATTGCCCGGCCCGGCCTGGTCGAGGTCGATTACGAGACACTGGTGAAGACGCTCCGCCGTCAGTTGACGCGCGGTGGGGTGCTGGAAGGGAGCGACGGGTGAAGCGCATCGGCATCGGGCTGATCCACCTGTACCGATTCGCCTTTTCGTGGATGCCGTCCTCGTGCCGCTATGAACCGACCTGCAGCCGCTATACGGAGCAGGCGATCGAACGCTACGGCCTGCTTCGGGGGAGCTGGATGGGAGCCCGCCGCATTGCGAGCTGTCACCCCGGCAACCCCGGTGGCTATGACCCCGTCCGCTGATCCTGAAGGACCTGAAGTGACGTTTCGCACCTGGATGACCCGCCTGGCCCCGCTCTTCGGGATCTTGTTGCTCGCGCTGCTCGTGGCGGCCTGTGGCGCCGGCGGCATCGGAGGGGCGCCGAGCCTCGCCCCGGGCGTCACCCACCCACCTACGCCAACCCCACCAGCCGGCATCGCCCTCGCACCGGCCGAGCTCAAGGCGGATCCGTTCAGCCTCCTTTCGTGGTTGTTCACGCCGATCTTCCAGGTCTTCTTCATCACCCTCGTGCTGCTGGACAAGGCGACGGGCAACATCGCCGTCGCGATCCTCCTCCTCACGCTGCTGATCAAGATCGTCCTCATCCCGGTGTTCCGAAAGCAGATCGTCTCGACCCGTCGGATGCAGCTGATCGGCCCCGAGGTCAAGGAGATTCAGCGCCGATTCAAGGGCGACCGGGTCAAAATCCAGCAGGGAACCGCGGCCCTCTACAAGGAACGCGGCGTCTCGCCCGCCGGATGCCTGCCCGCGTTCAGCCAGATGCTCCTGCTGATCCCGCTCTACTCGGTCTTCAGCCAGGGCCTCCAGAACTACAACCCGCAGGCGATGCTCGACGTCTTTGGCTACCGAATCCTCGATCTCACGTGTTCACCGACCCCGATCCTCAACGCCGCTGGCCATATCAAGCCGTGCCTGGACTCGATCGCGTTTGGGGTCGACTGGGGCATCCCTGAAGTCATTCTGGGCTCCCCCGGAGCGCTCTTCTCGGGACTGAGCCTCCTGGCGATCATCTCGTCGCTGGTCCAGCTCGTCGCATCCCGCATGACGATGCCGCCGGCGAGCGCAACCGGCAGCGACGACGCCAACGTCAAGACCCAACGCCAGATGGCCATCTTCCTTCCGTTCATCTCGCTGATCTACGGCAGCATCCTGCCGGCCGGTCTGTTCCTGTACTGGATCGGATCAACCCTGTTCTCGGTCGGCCAGCAGTACCTGATCATCGGCTGGGGCGGGATGTTCCCGATCTTCGGCTGGACCCCCGGCTTCGCCGTCGGGCACGAACCGCGCTTCCCGGTCGCCGCTGCGGCCCCGAACACCATCTCGCGCACGGCCGGTTCGCCGGCGCGACCCACCACTGAACGATCGCAACTCGACCGATCTGCGTCTGCGGCGGCAACTGTCCGCCAGCGCGGTCGACAGGGGCGACGAGGGAGACGACGATGACACGGAGCACACGAGCGTCATGAGCGCCTACCGCGAATTCACCGGCAAGAGCGTCGAGGAGGCCCTGCGCCTCGCCCGCGAAGCATTCGGTGCCGGCCTCGATGATCTCGACTTCGAAATCCTGACCCCGGGTAGCCGAGGCGTGCTCGGCATGGGTGCCGAACCGGCGCGCATCCTGGCCGCGCCGCGCTCCGAGCTCGGTGGCGCCGCCCCAAAGCGAGATGCAGCGTCCGCCCGCCCGCTGCCGCCCCCGCCTGCGAACGAAGCGCGCGGCGAGCGACCCGCGTTTGATCGCGGCGGTGATCGGCCCCCGAGGCGCGAAGATAGCGAACCGCGGCGCGATGACGGGCCGCCGCGGCACGATGATCGCCCCCTGCGGCACGAGGTCCGTCCCCCCCGCCGCGACCCGGCCCCGGCCGCGGGATCCGATCGCGAGGCCAGGCCACCCCGTCGCGATGACCGCGGCCCACGTCGCGACGACCGACCTCGACGCGACGACCGAGGCCCGCGCGAAGCCAGGACCGACGGCGCCCTGAGCGCTGCCGAGGCCGCGGAGGTCGCCGCCCTGCGCGGTTCAGTCGCCGTGGAGCGAGCCGAACTCGAGGCCGCCGAGGCCTCGCCTGAGGCCCTTGCGGCGGGCAAGGTGATCCTCGAGAAGCTGCTCGACCTCATGGGCTTCAAGGTCACGGTGACCGTCGAGTCGTCCGAGACCAGCCGGCTCAACGTCACCGGTGACGACGACGAGCGCGAGGCGCTCGGTGCCCTGATCGGCCGCAAGGGCGAGCGCCTGAGTGCGCTCCAGCATGTGGTCAATCTGATGCTGTCCCGCGAAATGGGCGCATGGACCCGGATCCTCGTCGATGTCGAGGACTACCGCGGTCGTCGCGAGCGCCAGTTGCGTGAAATTGCCGAGCGAGCGGCGCAGCGCGTCATCGAGACCGGCAAGATGCTCCAGCTCGAGGCGATGCCTGCCCTGGAGCGCCGCTGGGTCCATCTCGCGCTGCGAAATCACCCCGACGTCGTGACCCAGTCGATCGGCGAAGAACCGAACCGCCGGATCATCGTCCTGCCGCGGATGGGCTGAGCACGGGCTGATCTGCGCTAAGGCCGGACTCAACCAGGTCTGGCCAGGGTCATGAGTTGACGGTTGCCGGTAGGATGGCTGCTCGTCACGCACGCTCGGGCGTGCGCGTCATTACCTGGGTTGCACGAGTTGCCCAGGACGCTCGCAGCACCACGACCACTTCTCGGGGATGAACACACGCATGGAAGATCAGGGAATCAACGGCGCCTCTGCGCCCGACGCCGTTCCGGACGTGCCGACCGAATTGGTCGAGGAGTCCGGACCGGATCTCGTTGCCGAGCCGGATCTCGCTGCCGAGCCGGATCTCGTCGCCGAGCCGGATCAGTCGGTAGTGGCCGCCCGTCGCGGTCGGCGACGCTCCATCACGCGATTCCTGATCGCGTTCATGTTTGGCCTCCTCGCGGTGCTGACCGTGTCCGCCGGTGCGCTGGCTGCCTATGAATCCTCAAACGTAGGCCGGATCCTGCCCGGCGTTCACGCCGGGTCTGTCGACCTGTCCGGGCTCACGCCAGCCGCAGCCGCGGCTCGACTTCGTCAGGCGTACGCCTCGCTCGGCGATGGCACCATTGTCCTGAGCGCCGCTGGCGTGGAACGGACCGTGAAGTTCTCCGATCTCGGGCGCCGCGTGGACGCCGACGGGATCGTGGCCCTGGCCATGGGCGTCGGTCGTGAGGGCCCGGTCATCGAACGCATCGCGTCCAACATCCGCATGTTCGTTCGGGGCTCCGACATCACGCCCTTTGCGCTCGTCGAGCGAGTCGCGCTCCGGCACGAGATCGCCGTCCTTGCCGCGCAGGTCGCCGTGGCGCCGACTGATGCCGCCGTGACCCTCGGCGAGACCGGGTTCACACTGACTCCGGGTACCGATGGCCGGATTGCCGAGATCGACAAGACGCTCGCAGAGACCGAGGACCTCCTCGTGGTCTCGACGACGCCGAGTCCCATGCGGATCGAGCTCCCCGTGTCGATCATCGAGCCCGACGTCACGACTGCTGAGGCGACTGCGGCTCGTGATGCTGCCATCCGGATTGCGGCCGATACGACCCTGCTCGATGCCGGCGAGGAGTGGATGCTCACCGCCACGCAGATTCGCTCCTGGATTTCGTTCGAGCGGACGGGCGACGGTGGCTATCGACCGATCGTGGCTCGCGAGGCCATTGAGGCGGGCCTCGCGCCGATTGCGACAGAGGTGGCGATCACACCCGTCAACGCAACCTACCTGCTCGGCACGACCAAGCAGGTCGTCGGTGTCACGAACGCGAAGAACGGCCGCGCGCTCGATGTGCCCGGGACGGTCGAGACGCTGATCAATCTGGTCAAGAATCGAGTCGACGGGCTCAGCGTTTCCCGCGTTCTCCTCAGCGTGACCACGATCGAGCCCGAGCTGACCACCGCCGAGGCGACCAAGACCGCACCGCTGATGCAGCCGATCTCCGACTGGACGACCTACTTCCCGATTGGCATCAAGAACGGCCAGGGCGCCAATATCTGGATCCCCGCGCGCCAGATCAACGGGTACGTCGTTCTGCCGGGCCAGACGTTCGACTTCTGGAAGGCGATCGGACCGGTGACCCGAGCAGCCGGGTACAAGGACGGGGGTGCCATCATCGACGGCAAGACGGAGCCCCAGGGCGCCCTCGCCGGCGGGATCTGCTCCTGCTCGACCACGCTCTTCAACGCCGCCCTTCGCGCCGGGCTGGACATGGGCGCTCGTCGAAACCACTACTACTACATCGACCGGTATCCGATCGGACTCGACGCGACGGTCTTCCAGAGCGGCTCCGGTTCGGTCCAGACGATGTCCTTCAAGAACGACACCAAGTACCCGATCCTCATCCGCGGAACGGGCTGGTCTGTCGGATCAAAGGGCTATGTCAAGTTCGTGATCTGGTCGGTGCCGACGGGTCGCACCGTATCGCTCTCGAAGGCGATCGTGAAGAACATCAAGCCCGCCTCCGATACGACCGTCTACACGACGGACCTGAAGCCGGGCGTCCGGGAGCGCGTCGAGTACCCGGTCGACGGCAAGGACGTCTGGGTGACGCGCACCGTGACCGACGCCACCGGCAAGGTCATCCATCAGGAAACGTACTACTCGCACTACGCCCGGATCACGGGTGTCCTGCGGATCGGCAAGGCCGCGGCACCGGCGCCGACGCCAACGCCGTTGCCCGCGCCGGCTCTGGCCCCAAGCACGTCCTGATCACCCGTCGTCCCACTCGCTTCGAGTTCGAGTTGGCACGACGGGCACAGGCCGAACAACTCGAGGCGATGGACGTCGATCCGGTAGCCGCTCTCCGTGGCGATCTTGCTGACGACGCCGGCCAGGCCCGTGTCGTCGACATCGGCCGCTCGTCCGCACGTGGCGCACACGACGTGATGATGGTGATCGGCCGGTTCGCAGGCGATGTAGGCATGGTCGCCTGACGGCAGGTCGATCCGCTCGATCGCACCCACGCCCTCGAGCACCTCGAGCGTTCTGAAGATCGTGGCCCGTGCAATGGTCGGTCGGTGCCCGGCCGCGTCGTCGACCAGGTCAGCAGCCGTGAAGTGGCCCTCGCGCCGGGTGATGAGATCGGCAACGGCGCGCCGCGGTCCGGTCAGCCGATAGCCAGCCCGATCCAGGGCGCCGAGCAAGGGCACGGGAGCCTCGAGGAGCGCGCGCATGCCTGAAGGATACGCGGCCCGTACGGCCGAGC
>JBDTOJ010000051.1:0-12947 GCA_039933295.1 Chloroflexota bacterium | reverse complement strand
CGCTCATTGATCACCAACCTGGAGCTCCGGCGCTCCCTCGCCGCTCGCGGCCGAGCGCACGTCGCCGCAAACCACGACGCACCGGTGGGCGCAGAGAAGCTACTGGCCGCGTATCTGGCCCCGAGCCGACCCGTGGCCCGTCAGGCATTTCCCGACTGGGTCTCGCTCGCCCCCGCCCGACGCGTCGAGCAGGTTGAGCGGCTCCTCGCCGACGCGCGCCAGCGCGAGCTGGGATACCGGCACCGCCTGGGACTCTCGGCGGAACTCCCGGAGACACGCAGTCCAACCGAGCGTCTGCCGATGCCGCTTCGGCTGTTCCTCCGTCGCGGGCGAGCCCGCATCACGCAGTGGGTGAAGCGGCGGCGCGGGCGGTGACGCCAGACGGGGCCGCGGCGCAGAGGCCGACAACCGGGTCCCGAGCGGGCCTGCGGACCAAGCGCCCGATCGTCCTGATCACCCATTCCTACTACGAAGAGGACCCGCGCGTCCGGCGACAGGCCGAGGCGATTCTCGCGTCCGGTCGGCCGGTCGATGTCATATCGCTCCGTCGCCCCGGTGACGCCGCGACAGGCGACGTGGCCGGCGTCCAGGTGCGGCGTCTCGACGTCCAGCGTCACCAGGGCGCGGGCCTCGGGACCTACCTCTCCGAGTACATGGCGTTCTTCGTCCGGGTCACCTGGACGCTCATTCGATCCCAGCCGAAGCGTCGGTACGCGCTCGTTCAGGTGGCGACGCTGCCCGATTGGCTGGTCCTCGCGGCCATGCCACTGCGGCTCGTCGGCGTGCCCGTGCTCATCGATCTCCACGAATCCATGCCCGACTTCTTTCGCAGTCGATTCCCAAGGGCCGGCAATCCCTTCGTCCACCGCGGTCTGGTCATCGCCGAGCGCCTGTCGATCGCGGCGTCCTCGCATGCCATCACGGTCAACGACGCCCTGCGGGATCGGCTCATACGACTGGGTGTCGCGCCGGACAAGGTCAGTGTCGTGCGAAACACGCCATCCCTGGCCCGCTTCGATCCATCGGCCCACGCGCCGCGGACGTTCATGGCCGACGGGACGCTCCGACTGGTCTATGCGGGTGCGTTGACCCCGACCTACGAGCTCGATGTCGCCGTCCGAGCCCTGGCCAGCGTCGCTTCGCGCCGGCCGGACCTGCCCGTCCACCTCGACGTCTATGGCCGCGGCGATTCGAGCGATGGCCTCGCGTCCCTGGCCGAGGGCCTCGGGATCACGGATCAACTGACCCTGCACGGACGGATCCCGCTCGAGGACGTTCCAGCGGCCGTCGCCCGCGCGGATATCGGGCTCGCGCCGACGCGCCGTGACGACTTCACCGATTCGAGCCTGTCGACCAAGATCCTCGAGTACGCCGCGATGCGCCGCCCGGCGATCGCGTCACGCCTGCCGCTCGTTGAACGAACCTTTCCGAACGGGGCCGTGGCCACCTACGAGCCCGGAAACGCCGACGACCTTGCCGACGCGATCCTCCGGGCGGTGGACGAGCCCGTGGCGCGGAGCAAGGCCGTCGAACGGGCCGCCGAGATCGTGGCCCAGCTGTCCTGGGAGCGCGATGCCCCACCCTACCTGGCACTGCTCGAACGCTTTGCCCGGGGCCGGTGAAGCGTTGCGGTACGATACGCGCCCCGTCCGTGCGCCGGCAGAAGCCCGCGCCGTCATCAACCTGCAGGAATTGATCGTCGCATGACTCTCCGTGCCAAGCCCGTCGTGAAGGGATCCGGCCGATCCGGCTGGAACTCCGAGGACCGGCGCACCTTTCTGACCAACCTCGGCTTCGTGCTCGTCATCGTGTCGGCGGCACTGATCCTGATCGGCTACGCCGCGTTCAGCTGGTATGACGACCACTTCGGCTCCGCCGCGACCGTTGACGGCACGACGATCACGAAGGACCAGCTGCGGACCCGGTACGCGATCGAGGACTTCCGGATCAAGTACACCGAGTCCCGCATCCGGACCCTCCAGACGGCGGGTCGGTTGTCGGACGCGTCTGCCACCAGCCAACTCCAGTTCCTGGAACAGCGGCGCCAGAGCTTGTCCTCGATCGCCCTTGAGCGGCTGATCGACATCACCCTGCAGGCCAAGCTTGCCGGGACCGAGGGTGTGACCGTCTCCGAGGCCGACATCGATGCCCAGCTCCTGGTCGAAGCGACCACCGATGAGCAGCGTCACATCTGGGTCATTCAGGTCACTCCGGAAAACAACGCCGTGACGGGCAAGCCGGGTGACACCGAGAAGGCCGCAGCCAAGGCCAAGATCGAGGCCGCGCTTGCTGACCTCAAGGGCGGCAAGGCCTGGGATGTCGTGGCCAAATCCGTGTCCGATTCGGCCACCGCGGCGCAGGATGGCGATCTGTCCTGGCTGCCCAAGGACAGTGGCTACGACGAGGCGTTCATGACTGCCGTGTTCGCCGCGCCGTTGAAGACCCCGACCGACGTCATCGAGGGCGCCGACGGCGTCTTCCGGATCGGCCAGGCCACCGAGCTTGCCGAAAAATCGGTCGACGAGACGTATCAGATCCGCCTGGACGACGCTTCGATCAAGACGGCCGACTACCGGGCTGCGGTCCGCGGCGACCTCATCCGCCGCGGGCTGGATGACAAGATCGTTGCCGAGCTCTCCAAGCCGTCGCTCCAGCGTCATGTCGGGCAGATCTTCATGACCGTCGGCACCCCGCAACCGGACGGGATCAAGGTCCGCCATATCCTCGTTTCGCCCAACAACGATCCGGCGGGTGCCGCTGCCATTGCCGCCGATGGGCCGGCCTGGAAGGCGGCGGCCGACGAGGCACGCACGCTGTACGCGGAGCTCATTGCCGATCCAACCAAGTTCGATGCGCTCGCCCGCGCGAACTCGGACGAGGGTTCGGCGAAGTCGACTGGCGGCAAGCTTCCGTACTACGACCCGACCAGCTCGATCGATCCAGCCTTCGCGAAGGCGATCTTGGCGCCGGGTCTCCAGCCCGGCCAGCTCCTGGCGCCCTTCAAGAGCGCCTTTGGTTGGCACATCGTCCAGGTCATGCGACCGTACGGCGACGGAGAAGAGGCATGGATGAAGACGGTCCGAACGAAGCTTCTGGCCGGGGCGAACTTCGAGCAGATGGCTCGTGATCAGGGCGAGGGCGCTGAATCCGGCAGCGAGGGCGACCTCGGCTGGGTTGCGCGCGGTGAACTCGGAACAGCCCAGGAGACCGCAATCTTCGGGGCAAGCGTCGGTGGGATCACGGACGTCGTGGCGATCGCAAACCAGGGCGTCTACCTCTGGAAGGTGATCGGCGAAGAGATGCGGACACCCACCGCGGCGCAGATCACCACCTTCAAGAACAGCGCCTTCACCAACTGGTACTCGGCCAAGAAGTTGGAAGCGAAGATCACCCGCAACACCGGGACCACCACCGCGACCCAGTAGGTCGGCGTGCTCGACGAGTTGGTCGCCGAGGCCGGACACCGCTGGGGGTTCGATCTCTCGGCCGGTTTGCAGATCATCGTCGTCGAGACGCTCGCCGGGGCGCCGATCGAGGCTTCCCGCCCGGCCCTGATCGTGCCTGCCGCGGTTCTCGGCGCATCGGCGCCCGCGACCGTGACAGCGTTGCCCGGTCGCCATCGGGCCGGGAAGGACGATCCGTTGGCGATCCTCCGGCGGCTTTATCCGCTCGACCATGCCGTCGGCCGCGCCGGCGGTGACGCGACGGTGATCGGCGAACTTGGTCCCGACGACCTGCGGGCGCCGCTCTACCTGGCGCCAGTTGCGCCTGAACTCGCGGCTGCCGGCCCGTGGGCCATGCCCTACATCAGCGATCGACTGCGGCGCCCCGACGGCTGTCCGTGGGATCGCGAGCAGACCCACGAATCACTGCGCAAGCATCTCCTCGAGGAGGCGTACGAGGTGTACGACGCCCTCGAGGCGGGGGCCAGTCCGGCGCTGGCCGAGGAACTCGGGGACCTCCTCCTTCAGGTGATTCTCCACGCCCAGCTCGCCGCGGAGGCCGGGATCTTTGACCTCGCCGACGTGCAGGCGGCCATTGCCCGGAAGATCGTCCGCCGGCACCCACATGTATTCGGCGACGCCACGGCCGCGACAACGGCGGATGTGACCCGTCAGTGGGAACGGATCAAGGCGACCGAACGGGCCGCTGATCAAGCCGAGCAGGCCGCGAGCTCCGATGATCCGGCCCCGAAGGGTGCATTGGACGGGATCAGCCGCTCGTTGCCGGCCCTCGCCGCCAGCCAGGAAATGCAGGACCGCGCTGCAGCGATCGGCTATGACTGGCCGGACATCGGAGGCGTCCTCGACAAGGTCGTCGAGGAGCTGGCCGAGCTCGCGGACGCACCCGATGCGGCTGATCGGCGCGAGGAATTCGGTGACCTGTTGTTCGTGGTGACGAACGTCGGGCGGAAGCTCGGGATCGAGGCGGAAGCCGCGCTCCGTGGCGCGAACGACAAGTTCCGTCGTCGGTTCCAGCGCGTTGAGCGTATGGTCAGGGAACGCGGCGTCCAGATCCGTGATCTCGACTTCGCCGCTCTCGACGAACTGTGGAATGCCGCGAAGGCTGAGGAGCGAGCGCAATGAGCATCGGCAATCCACCAGCCCCCACGCGATCCGACGGCCGTGGTCTCGACGACCTTCGTCCGGTCAGCTTCACGCTCGGCGCCCAGAAGTGGGCCGAGGGCTCGTGCCGGATCAAGGTCGGCGACACCGAAGTACTGTGCGCCGCGACGATCACGGATCGCGTTCCGCCACACCTCCGCGGCAAGGGGACCGGCTGGGTGACGGCGGAGTACTCGATGCTGCCGCGAGCAACCAGCGAGCGGACGGACCGCGAGAGCGTCCGGGGCAAAATCGGCGGTCGGACCCACGAGATCCAGCGGCTCATCGGGCGATCGTTGCGGGGCGTGGTGGATCTGGCCAAGCTCGGCGAGCGCACGATCACCATCGACTGCGACGTGCTCCAGGCCGATGGCGGCACCCGGTGCGCCTCGATCACCGGTGGCTACGTGGCCCTCGCCGCGGCGCTCAAGACCTATGGCATGGAGCGGATGCTCGTCGGCAAGGTCGCGGCTGTGTCCGTCGGCGTCGTCGGCGGCGCTGCCATGCTCGACCTCGACTACGGAGAAGATTCACACGCCGAGGTCGATTTCAACGTCGTGGCCACAGACGCCGGAACCTATGTCGAGTTGCAGGGCACGGCCGAGGGCAAGCCGTTCGATCGGCAGCGCGTGGACGCCCTCCTCGACCTCGCCAATCTCGGTCTTGGCCGCCTGTTCGAGGCACAGGACACGATCCTGTCCACCGTTCGCCGGTAGCGTGCGGCCCCGCCTCGTCATCGCGACGCGTTCCGAGCACAAGCTGCGCGAGCTCGGCGAGCTGTTGCGCCTCGAGCGTGGCGAGCTGGTTTCACTCGATGATCTGGGTATCGAAGGCGAGCCGGTCGAGGATGGAATGACGTTCGCGACCAACGCGCGGATCAAGGCACGCTTCGCCGTGATCGCGTCCGGGCTCCCATCCCTGGCTGATGATTCGGGGATCGAGGTCGACGCGCTCAACGGTGCCCCGGGCGTCTGGACGCGTCGATACGCGGGCCCGGATGCGACCGACGGAGACAACAACGCGAAGTTGCTCGGGTCGCTCTCGGGTCTGCCCGCTGAGCGTCGTGGCGCGCGGTATGTCTGCGTGCTCGCGCTCGCGCTCCCCGACGCGAGCGGGCCGCGCGGCGGCCATCCGATGATCCTGCGGCGCGGAACCTGCCGAGGCCGGATCGCCACCGAACCGCGCGGGACCGGCGGGTTCGGCTATGACCCGATCTTCGAGCCCGCCGGAGAACCGGTCGGTGGCCGAACGCTGGGCCAGTACGCGCCGGCCGAGAAGCATGCGATCTCGCATCGCGCCAACGCCGCGCGGCGGATGGGACCGGTCCTGCGCGGGCTCGGACTGTAGGTCCGATCAGCGTCGGCGCTCGAATCGGCGGGACACGGGCACGCCGGGCGACTGCTCTGCCTGCCGTCGCCCGGCGTATCGACCAGACGCAACGGGCGTGGTTTCTGGTTCCCTGACGCCGGGGTCGTATCATCGGCCGACTCGGGGCGTAGCGTAGCCTGGCAACGCGCGTGCTTTGGGAGCACGAGATCGTGGGTTCAAATCCGGCCGCCCCGACCATCCCACACTTGCCGGCCGTGGTGGCACGCACCCTGCTAGCGTTCACGGCATGAGCACTTCCCCGGTGATGCACGTCGCGCCGTTCCACGCCAATCGGCCGCTCCGCGTTGGCGTTCAACTTCCAGAGGTCGAGCGCGAGGTGCGCTGGCCCGAGTACGTGGCCATGGCCCGTCGCGCCGAGGAACTTGGCTTCGACACGATCTGGGTGGGCGACCATCTCCTGTACCGGTTCGCGGATGGGTCGACCCGCGGCCCCTGGGAGGTCTGGACGCTCCTTGCCGCGATCGCCGCCTCAACGTCCCGGATCCGCCTCGGACCGCTGGTTGCGTCGACCGCCTTCCACGCACCGGCGATGCTCGCGAAACTCGCGGCGACCGTTGATGAGATCTCCGGCGGGCGGCTGATCCTCGGCCTCGGTGCCGGCTGGAATGAAACCGAATTTCGGGCCTTCGGCTTCCCGTTCGACCATCGCGTGGATCGGTTCGAAGAGGCATTCACGATCGTGCGGACCCTGCTCCGCGACGGCGCGATCGACTTCGATGGCCGCTACTTCCAGGCCCGCGACTGCGAGTTGCGGCCCGGTCCCACGCGCCCGGGCGGGCCACCACTGCTGATTGGCAGCCGCGGCGAACGAATGCTCCGGATCACGCTGCCTCATGTCGATGCGTGGAACGTCTGGTTCAAGGACACGGGCAACGACCCGTCGGGCGTCCCGCCCCTGCGAGACCTGGTGGATCAGATCGCCACAGAGGTCGGCCGCGACCCGGGCGCCATCGAGCGGACGGTCGCCGTCCAGGCCCGCCTGACCGGGGGTCGAGGACGGACCCAGGGGGACTACCCGTCGGACGAGGTCGCGCCACTATCGGGCTCACCCGAAGTCATGGCCGAGACCCTCCGGGCCTACGCACAAGAGGGGATTGGCGAGGTCCAGATGGTTCTCGATCCGATCAGCCTTGCCTCGCTCGACGAGTTCGCCGCTGTGCTGGCGATCCTGGACGGTGGATGAAACGACCGACAGGGCTGGCGCCCGCGCACCCGGCGTGATCCAATACGAACAACGCGGTCGCCTTATCGACGCGGGAGGACACGATGACGAATAGTCGGAACGGACCCCGCCGACCCGATGAGTTGTCGACCCTCGACAAGCGGATCATCGAACACCTCCAGACCGACGGCCGGCGCCCGTTCACCCAGATCGCGACCGAAATTGGCGTGTCCGAGGCGGCGGTTCGATCCCGGACCAACCGGCTCATCGAGCGTGGCATCCTCCAGATCGTCGGCGTCGCCGACCCCGGAAAGCTCGGGTTCCAGCAGGCCCTGATCGGCATCCGATGCGAGCCGGGACGCCTCGTTGCCGTGGCCGATGAACTCGCGGCGCTCCCCGAGGTCGACTACGTGGTGGTCACGACGGGCCGCTACGACATCCTCATCGAGATGGTTTCCGAGGATAACGAGGGCCTCCTCCGGTTCCTCACGGAGCGGCTCCAGGCCATCGACGGCGTCCGGGATACCGAGACCTTCACGTACCTGCGGCTCGTCAAGCAGACCTACCAGTTCGGAACCCGCTGATGCTCATCACCGAGCCGGTAGCGCTCGTCCTTGGAACTGGGGGCGTGATCCTGGTCGGGATGATCATCGCGACCCTTGTGCCGCGACTTCTGGCCGGCCACGGTCCGTTCCCGTCACGTATTGCCGGGCAGTCGGACGCCACATCGGCGATGGACCTTGATCCCGGCGCGCTCATCGGCGGGCTCGGGGACCAGTTCGACGGCGCGATGTCATCCGCCGATCGGATCGTCCGGATCGTCGCCTGGGTCTTCCTGCTCGTCACCGCCGCGGTCGTCGGCGCCAGCAACCTGTGGCCCGACACATCCGCCGCGATCTACGTCCTGCTCGGACTGACCGGGTTGTTTGTCCTTGCCGTGTACGACCTGATGCCGCCGTCCGCACTCGGCGCGATGCGCTACGTGATTGAGGGGACCGTCGCCCTGGTCATGGCCACGCTCCTCCTGGCGTTGACTGGTGGGCACGCCAGCCCGTTCTTCTTTACGTTCCCGCTGATCGTCGGCGCGGCATCGCTCGTCGTGCAGCCGCGAGCGACGCTCGTTCTGGCGGTCGGGGCGATCGTGGGTTACCTCGTGGCAGCCTTCGTGGGCAGCGGCAATCCGACGCCGGCCCAGCTCGTGACGACCGCCGCGAACCTCACGGCCCTGCTCCTCCTCGCCTATGTCGGGTCGGTGATCGGCGGAGAACAACGACGATCGCGTGACGCCGCCATCCGGCTGTCCGCCATGGACCCGCTGACCGGGCTGTTCAACCGGACCCTCTTCT
Source organism: Chloroflexota bacterium (assembly GCA_039933295.1). Classification (GTDB taxonomy): domain Bacteria; phylum Chloroflexota; class Limnocylindria; order Limnocylindrales; family CSP1-4; genus UBA5189. Next base: position 4,446 of record JBDTOJ010000051.1, on the reverse strand, counting down.
TCGCGGCCCTGGAGCGCGAGATGGACCGAAGTGCGCGTTCGGGACGCGGGTTCTGCCTCCTGATGATGGATCTTGACGAGCTCAAGGGCATCAACGATCGACACGGCCACCACGCCGGCGACGTCGTCCTGCGCGAGATCGCTGACCGCATTCGAAGCGGCGTTCGCCGGATCGACGTTGCCGCCCGATACGGCGGCGATGAATTCGTCGCGCTCTTGCCGGAAACCGACCCGACCGGCGGATGGGTGCTCGCCGAGAAGATCCGCCTGAGCGTTGCCGCCCTCGACGTCCCGGGGATCGGAGGCTCGCCGACCATCTCGGTCGGGGTCGTCGCCTATCCACGCGACGGCGAGTCGGTGGACGCCCTGATGGTCAAGGCGGACCTGGCCATGTATGCCTCGAAGCGGGCCGGCCGCAATCGTGTTGCCGGACCGTCGTCGGATCCGACGCCCGACCTGTCGAAGCAGCCGACCGAGGTCTCCGGCCGCCCGGTGTAGCATCGCGGCATGAGCAGCAATCGGCCTGACGGCCTCGACGGAGTCCCCGTCGACAACGACGATCTCGGGTTTTCCACGCGGGCCATCCGGGCCGCATCGCGGGTTCCGGAGGTCCACCAGCGCCCGACGACGGTGCCCATCTACCAGACGGCCACGTTCTCGTCGCTCGATTCCGACGAACTGGCGACCGTCGCGGCCGACGCGCGTGCCGGCTACGCCTACAGCCGACTATCGAATCCCACGACCACGGCCCTCGGGGACGCCTATGCCGAGCTCGCCGGTGGGGAAGCGGGAGTTGCGCTGGCATCGGGCATGGGCGCGATCCATGCAGCTTGTGCCTCGGTCCTCAAGGCAGGCGACAGGATCATCGCTCCGTTGGCCGGATACGGCTCGACCCGCGCCCAGCTGATTGGCTACTTCGGGCGATTCGGCGTTGACATCGTGCTCGTGGACATGACCGATCACGACGCCCTTGGGGCCGCGCTGGCCGAGGCACCGACAAAGGTCGTCTATGGCGAGACGTCGGCCAACCCCACGACCTTCGTCACGGATCATCGGGCGGTTGCGGACCTGGCCCATCGGGCGGGTGCGCTCTATCTCGTCGACAACACGTTCGCATCGACCTATGTCTGTCGCCCGCTGGCTCTTGGCGCTGACCTGGTCATCGAATCCGCGACCAAGTACATCGGCGGGCACAGCGACCTCATGGCCGGGGTGGTTGCCGGTTCGTCTCGGCTGATCACCAGTGTCCGGCGCGTCCAGATCGATACGGGGGCCACGCTCGCCCCGATTGAGGCGTTCCTGGCCCTCCGCGGGCTGCTCACGCTGGCCGTGCGGATGGATCGCCACGCCGCCAATGCGCTCGCCCTCGGGACGTGGCTGGAGGCCCAGCCCGGAGTCGTCCGCGTCCTCTATCCGGGGCTTGCGAGTCACCCGCAGCACCATGTGGCCCGTCGCCAGTTCCGACCGGGAGTCAGCGGCGGCATGCTGTCATTCGAGGTCGTCGGTGGCCGAGACGCCGGCCAGTCAATCATCGACGCCCTGGCCCTGACCGAGCGAACTGCCTCGCTCGGCAGCGTCCACACCATGGTCGTGCATCCGCCGTCCACCTCGCAGCGGCAGCTGACCGAGGCCGAATTGATCGAGAGTGGCATTCAGCCCGGCCTGCTTCGGGTCAGCGTCGGCCTCGAGGACGTCGACGATCTCAAGGCGGATCTGGCGCGTGCCTTCGCTGCCGCTCGCGTCGGCGTCGAGGGCGCTGCCACGGTCGTCACGACCTAGCGATTCGAGGCCATCATCTCGCCGGCAATCCTGTTCGGCCTGACCATCATCGTCGGGATCGGTCTCTATCTCGGCGGCGGACCTGCGCTGCGCGCGAGGATCAACGCGGGACCGCTCGGGTCCCTCGGCTCGGCGCTCTGGCGGCTGTTCACGTCGGTGAACTTCGCCGTCCTCCAGATCATCGTTCTCGCTCTCCTCGCGGTCGTCGGCATGACCGTTCGGCAGCTGCCCGGGTTCGCCTTCCGGTCGGCCGGGGACTACGCGACAGCAATGGCTGCCACCCACGCTCGCTACGACGCGGTTCTGGGGACCGGCGTCGTCAACGCCATGGAGCGCCTCCAGCTGTTCCACGTCTTCACGTCGACCTGGTTCTCGATCGGGATGATCGTGTTGATCATCTCGATCCTCATCTGCACGATTGATCGAACGCCTCGCCTGTGGCGTACCTCGGCCGAGATTCGCGTCGTCCAACCAGACGCCTACTTCGACCCGAAGTTGCCCGATCGAGTGCGAATCGAACCCGGTCTCGATGCGGAGACCATCGAGCGAACCCTGCGCCGCCGCGGTTTCAGGGTCCGGACCGCCGAGGACAGCGGATCGCAGTACGTGTATGGCGATCGGAATCGGTGGGTCAAGATGGCAACCCTCATCAGCCACCTCGGCCTGATCCTGTTCCTCGTCGGTGGAGCGGTGACCTCGCGGTTCGGTGACGAGCAGGGCCTCGTCGTCGCGAACGGGGACACGCTCACGGTCCAGCCCATCGGCACCCCGGGACTCCTGCTCGTCAGGAACAACGGTTTCTCGGCGCCGGGCCTCGAGACGGGCCAGGCGAAGGATTTCGTGACCGACCTCTCGGTCTACCAGGACGGAGTCCTGCTGGCGCGCAAGGAGATCCGGGTCAACGATCCACTGCGGGCAGGCGGCTACACCTTCCACCAGAACGGGTTCGGTCCGGCCCCGGACCTCGAGATCAAGGCACTCGACGGCAGCGTCCTCTGGACGGGACCCGTGCCGATGACCGACAGCGCCGGCGGGCTTCCATTCGGGACGATGGCGGTTCCGGGTCGGGGCCTTGGTCTGCAGCTCCTGCTCGACCGCACCGCCCAGGGCGTTGGAACCCTGCTCCTGCTGCCGTACGTGGTCACGGGCATCAACCCCGACGGGACCAACATCGTCCAGACCGGCTTCCCGCTCACGGTGACCCGTGGCGCAACCGCTTCATTCGAGGCCCTCGACTTCACCGTCACGCTCAAGGGGTTCAGCGACTACACCCTGCTCATCGCAAAGCGGGATCCTGGGCAGGGGATCATCTGGGCGGCATTCGCCGGGCTGATCATCGGCCTGTCGATCACGTTCTACTTTCCGCGCCGGCGCGTCTGGGCGCGACTTGGTCCGGACGGCCGAGTCGCCCTCGTTGGGCGCTCGGACCGGTATGTCGACTTCGACAGAGAGTTCGGCGGCCTGATCGACGACCTCATCGCCGCCCGGCGGCCGTCGGGCGCGAGCACATGACGACGCTTGCGGAACTGACGGCGGCGCTGTTTCCGGGAGCCGTGACCATCGAAGCCGTTGCCGCCGGCGCAGAATCCGCGCGAGCCGCAGAGTTCGCGCGAGCCGCAGCCGCGCCGCAGGTGACCTGGGTGCGGGTGATGCGGGCGCGCGTACCGGCGTTCGACGCGCTCGAAGCCGGTGATCTGGCCATCGTGCCCGAGGCGACGCTCGCGCTGGTTGCGCCCGGCCGCGACGAACGACTCCAACTGATCGAAGCCTGCCGAGCGGCACGGATTGCGGGCATGCTGCTGGTCGATCAGGAGCATCGGCCTGGGTTGGACGTTGCGTTGCCCGCCTCCGCTACCGAAGGCGGGGAGTTCGCCGACCTCGCGGCGGGGCTGGCGCGCGCAGGACTGCCCAGTGTTCGTGTCGGTCCGGCCGATGTCGCCGCACTCGAGCGGTCGATCATCGGCTACCTCGTGACCGGGGGCGCCGAGCTCGAGCGACAGGCGGCTGCGCTCGAGAGCCACCTCGAGCGGCTCGCACTCGAAGGCGGCGGCCCTCCGGCGCTCGTCGCGGCAATTGCAGCGCACTTCGGACGGGCGGTGGCCCTCGAAGGGCGGCGCGGCGATCCGCTGGCCCTTCACGCTCCTGCCGAACTTCCTGACTCGGCGCTCGACGCCAGTCGCTACCAGTCACGACCACGTGGTCCGGTGGCGCTGCGCGTGCCACTCCCGGCCGCGGGAATGGCCCAGGACGTCGGATCGGGTGGCGGGCTGGTGCTGCTGGGGGCACGTCCGCCAAGCGACCTCGAGCGCGTCGCCGTCGGGCGCATCGCCGGGTTGCTCGCGCTCGAATTGTCACGCGACGAGGCGGTCCGCCGGGCGCGCGATGTTGCGCGGCGGGCCGAAGCGCTCCCATCCGCGGGACCGCCATGGGTGGTCTTGCTGGCACGTCAGCGATTGGCCGAGGAGGCGGACGACGCCGCGGAGGCGCTCGAGCGTCGAGAAACCAACCGACGGGAATTGCGGCTGATCGCACCGGCCCGGCGTCTGGCGCTCCGGGGCGATGCCGATTCCCTGGAGATTCGAGCCGTGTTGGCCGTCGATCTACCTGCTGGGCCCGACCCCTTGGGGTTGGCAACCGCCCGTCGGATCGCAGCCTTCCTCGGTCGTGT
>JBDTOJ010000050.1:0-7378 GCA_039933295.1 Chloroflexota bacterium | reverse complement strand
GCCTCCGCCTCCGACTCGGCCTCCGCCTCCGCCTCCGACTCGGCCCCGGGCTCGGCCCCGGCCTCGGGCTCGGGCTCCGACTCGGCCGCCACGGCCTCGGCGTCGGCCTCGGGCCCGGCGTCGGCTTCGGGCTCCGCCACCGCGGGCGCGGCCTGAACCACCCCGGCTTCCTCGTCACGAGCCTCCGCGGAGGCAATCAACTCGCCGATCAGGCGTTGCGCATCGACCTCCTCGGGGTCGATCGCCAGGGCCCGCCGCGCCTCCTCGAAGGCCCGGTCACGATCGCCGCGGGCGAGCGCCACCCGCGCCAGACCCGCGACCGCGATCGCATTTCGCGGGTCCGCCTGCGAAACCTGCTCGAACAGCACTGCGGCTTGGTCGTAGGCGCCATCGTCGAAGAGTTGCTCCGCCACGAGCAGCAGTTCGATCATCGATCCTCCGTCAGCATTGCCTGGGCCAGGAGGAGCAGGGTCGCACGATCGTTGATCGCCGGATCGTTGATCGCGCGCTCCAGCAGTGCGTCGAGGATGTGGCCGAGCATCGGCCCCTCAGCGAGGCGGAGTTCGGCGATGAGATCGGAGCCATCGATGACCAGGTCGCGGCGTTCCAGGGCGACGCGCGCCGTCAGTTGCGCCTCGACTCGCTCGCGGAGCTCGTCAAGACCGTGCGCTGAGCGCGCCAGGCCGCTGCCTTCGTTGTCGGCCTCCCGGAGCTCAAGCAGGTTCGGCATCGCGCTGCGGCCGACGCGCTGGATGAACCGGCGTACGCCCGAATCGCCCCACGATGGTTCGTAACTGAACATGTGCTGGCGCACCAGGTGGGCAACATCGGTGACGACCGTTCGCGGGAGTCGCAGCCGCTCCATGAAGGCAATCGCGAGCTCGGCGCCGACGGCGTCGTGCTCGAGGAAGTGCCCGTCCGCCATCGTCACCGGCTTCCCGATGTCGTGCAGCAGGGCCGCCATGCGGACGACGGGATGCCCCGACAGGACCGCGTCGACCGTCCGAACCGTGTGATCCCACAGGTCGTCGCCGGTGATCTTGTTCTGTGGGATTCCGCGCTGGGCGGCGAGCTCCGGCGAGATTACCGTCAGGATCTCGGTCGCGGCCAACAGTCGCAGCCCGACCGATGGTCGCTCCGCCACGAGCAGCTTCTCCAGCTCAGCGGCGACGCGCTCCGCCGAGAGGTGGGCGACGAGGGACGAGCGCGTCTGGATCGCGGCAAGCGTCCCGGCCTCGATGCCAAAATCCAGCGTCGTCGCCAGGCGCACGGCGCGGACCATCCGCAGGGCGTCCTCCTCGAACCGCTGGCGTGGATCCCCGACCGCGCGGATGATCCGTGCCTCGATGTCGGCCGAACCTCCGTGGAGATCGATCAGCGTGGGGTCGGGAGCGCCCGGCTCCGGCTCGGGCCCCGTTCCCCCCGCGGATCCGGACCGCGCCCGTGCCGGCGCTTCGGCTCCCCAGGCCAGCGCGTTGATCGTGAAGTCGCGCCGCGCGAGGTCAACCTCGATCGAGTCACCGAATTCCACGCGATCGGGGCGTCGATGATCGGCATGTTCGTGATCCGAGCGGAATGTCGTGATCTCGAACGACGCACCTCCACTACGAACCGACACGGTCCCGAACCGGTTCTCGTAGGCTGAGCCCGGGAAGAGGGTGAGAATTCGCTCGGGACGCGCGTCCGTGGCGAGGTCCCAGTCGGCCGGCACTCGCCCGAGGATCACGTCCCGAATCGATCCGCCCACGACATACGCCCCGTGGTCGGATCGCCACAGCGTTTCGAGGATCGACAGGACCGGTTCGGGCGGTCGAAACTCCACGGCGGATGGCCCGCCGATCAGTTCCGGCCGAGGAACAGGTACAGGCGCCAGGCCTCGTTCCGTTCGTCGGCGAGAAACGGTGTGAACAGCGAGTAGAGATCGCTCCGCGGCTCGAACGGCATTCGAACGAGACGGAGGCGGGCCTCCTCGAGCGTCTTGCTGCCCTTCCGATGATTGCAGTTCTTGCAGGCGGCCACGAGGTTGTCCCAGGTATGGCCTCCGCCGCGGTGTCGCGGGATCACGTGGTCGAGGGTCAAGTCGTGCGCAACCTTCCCGCAGTACTGGCAGGTGTGGCGGTCCCGTGCGAAGACCTCGCGCCGAGTCAGTTTCACGCGCGGTCGAGGCCGACGAATGCGATGTTGCAGGCGGATGACGGACGGCGCGCGGTATTCGGTCCGGGGTGTCCGGATCATCTGGTGGTCGTATTCGAGGACCTCGGCCTTCTCGCCGAAGACGAGCCGAAACGCACGCGGCAGGTTCGTGACGTTCAGCGGCTCGTAATCCTGATTGAGGACGAGCACGACGCCATTCATGCGCGGGATGCTAGCAACGGATGATCCGTCACGCTCGCGCGGTGGAGGCGCCCGTCGAGGCATCCCAGCCGCCGGCCTGCCCGACCTTGGTCGTGAGCGGCTTCCCAAGAGCATCGGCCGCGAACCGCGCTGCCTCGAGAACCCCGACGAGATCGGCCCCGTGGTCCCATCCGGACGCATCGAGGAAGTACACGAGGTCCTCGGTCGCGAGATTCCCCGCCGCACCCGGCGCGTAGGGGCAGCCGCCCGTGCCCCCGGCCGCGGAATCGAAACAGCGAACGCCGGCATCGAGCCCGGCCGATACGTTCGCGAGGGCCGTGCCGCGCGTGTCGTGGAAGTGGAACGCGATGCGTTCGAGGGGAATCCCCGCGGCGACCGCCGTCCCGGTCAGGACGGCGACCTGCGAGGGAACGCCGACACCGATCGTGTCCCCGAAGCAGACCTCGTCCAGGCCGAGGTCGAGGAGCCGGAGGGCCACATCGACGGCTTGTTCGGCCGCGACGGCCCCCGTGTACGGACACCCGAATGCGGTCGAAACGTAGCCGCGCCGCCACCATCCAAGCTCGCTGGCGCGCCACAGGACCGGGGCGAAAGCCTCGAGGGACGCCTCGATGGTCATGCCGATGTTCCGTTCGGTGAACGCATCCGTCGCCGCCGTGAAGACCGCGAGCGCTCCAGCCCCGGCGGCCTCGGCACGGTCCATGCCGCGCATGTTTGGGACCAGCACCGGGAACCGGGCCGCCGGCAACCGGGGCGCCTGCTCGGCGTCGTTGCGGGACAGCCGGGCCAACTCGGACAACCGAGGCACCAGGGAATCCGCGTCCGCGAGCTGCGGGATCGCCTTGGGCGAAACGAAGCTCGTTGCCTCGATCTCGCGGAGGCCCGCAGCCAGGAGGAGCTCGATGTAGCGGATCTTCGCCTCGATCGGGAGGACGACAGCTTCATTCTGAAGTCCGTCGCGCGGCCCGACCTCGTAAATCCGGACGCGGTTGCTCATCGACGGTGCCGGCGCGTGGTCGATCGGCCGTTCGTGTCGATCTCGCGGCCCGTCGGTGTCGAGCTCAGACCAACGGCGGATCCATCGCGCGCTCGATGCGGGCGATGTGGACTTCGATCCGCGCGATCTCCTCGGTCGCCTCGGCCCGCTCGTGGCTCATCAGTGCTGCGGCGTCGCGGCGCCGGCGAGCGGCCTGGTGGAGCACCATCAGGGCGTCCCGATTGTCAGGCAGGGCTGGGTGGTCGGACTTGCGGGCAGTGGCCATTGCTGAGATCAGGCTCCGTTGCGGCTGGTGGTCACAGGCCAGAGGGTACCGCTACGGCTCGACGACCGCGAGCAATTGGCCACGCGTGACCTGGTCGGCACGTCGAACCTCCAGGTCCGCGATCCGACCCCCGATCGGCGCGATCACGAGGTGCTCCATCTTCATCGCCTCGAGCGTCGCGATCGGGTCGCCCGCCGCGACCGTCTGGCCCGCGCTGACGTGAACGAGGAGCACGTTGCCCGGCATCGGTGACAGGACGCTGACGGGTCCGCCCGCGTGTTGCCCAACCGCTGCCCGGGCAGCCCGATCGACATCAGGTGGTGGAGCCAGTCGAAAGGCCACGCTCCGCCCTTCGATGTCCACGTGCGCAACGCGATCGCCGGCCACGGGGACGACCACGGCCGGGAGCGCGGCTTCCGGGCTCGCCGATAGTTCGACCATGCGCTCCGATCCGCCATCTGCGGTACCACCGGCTTCGCCCATCACCGCGAGGCGAACCCGTCGCGCGGCATTGAGCCGCCACCCGCTGACATCGAGCGCCTGCGCTGCGGCTTGCCACGCGACGTCCGGGATCGCGGTTCGTGCCTGCCAGTCGTCGGGCGGCCAGATGCGATCCAGCGTGTCGATTCGTGCCTGACCATCGATCACGACCGGCTCTCGGACGAGCCAGCGCAGGAACCTGAGGTTCGTGGTCAGCCCGAGGACCAGGGTCTGGTCCAATGCCTCGGTCAACCGGGCCAGGGCCTCTGACCGGTCCGAGCCATGGGCGATGATCTTGGCGAGCATCGGGTCGAACCGGCCCGTGACCTCGTCGCCTTGGTCGATGCCCGCGTCGATCCGGATCCCGTCGCCGCTCGGCCATTGAAGGCTTTCGATGCGCCCGATCGCGGGCAGGAAGCCGTCTTCGGCGTCCTCGGCATAGAGGCGGACCTCGATTGCGTGCCCGCCGGACGCGCGCGCCGCATCGGCGGTCGCCTGGCTGAAACCGAGTGCCTCGCCGGCCGCGATCCGGAGCTGATCCGCAACCAGGTCCCGGCCCGTGATGAGCTCCGTGACGGGGTGTTCCACCTGCAGGCGCGTGTTCATCTCCAGGAAGAACCATTCGCCCCGATCCGTGACGAGGAATTCGCAGGTCCCGGCGCCCGCATACCCGACGGCCGCCGCAAGCCGGAGGGCTGCGGCCCCGAGGGCTTCTCGCAGCGGCTCGGCAACGGCGGGGGACGGCGATTCCTCGAGCACCTTCTGGTGACGACGCTGGAGCGAACAGTCACGCTCGCCGAGATGGACGCCCGCACCGTCCGCGCCGAACAGGACCTGGACCTCGACGTGCCGAGGACCCTCGACCAGGCGCTCGAGGACGAGGCGATCGTCGCCGAAGGCCGCGCGGGCCTCCCGCCGGGCTGAGGAGATGGCGTCGGCCAGGTCATCCGGGTTGCGAACCACGCGCATGCCCTTGCCGCCGCCACCCGCCGACGGCTTGATCAGGATCGGGAATCCGAGCTCATGAGCGATCCATTCGAGTCCTTCGGCGGACTGATCGGCTCCGTCGTAGCCGGGGATGACGGGGATCTTCAGCGAACCGGCAAGCTGCCGAGCGGCGGCCTTGTCGCCCATCGATCGGATGGCCTCCGGAGGCGGTCCGACCCAGCGCATCCCGGCCGCGATAACCGCCTCCGCGAACGCGGCATTCTCGGCGAGGAATCCGAAGCCAGGATGAACCGCCTCGGCGTTCGCGGCGCGGGCCGCGGCAATGACGGCCGCGATATCGAGAAGGTCGAGGCCATCCGGTCCACCGGTCCGTGGCACCGTGACCCGGATTGCGAGGCGCTCGCAAGTCCGCGTGATTCGGCGGGCGATCTCCCCGCGATTGGCCACGAACAGGTGGCGGATGGGTGCGACTCCGTTTGGCGCTGGTTCCTGGCCGCGCTCCGGCCCCGGCCGAGCGCCTCCGACCGCGATGAACGCGTCTAACGCGTCAAACGCGACACGCCAGCGGCCACCAACCCGCCGTGCAGGCAGGGATCCGCTCGCAATCCAGCGTTGGACCGTCCGCGTGGTCGTCCCGATGCGGCGGGCGGCCTCGCTCGGGCTGAGCTCCTGATCGACCATCGTGTCGCGATTGTCGCACGTAGAATGTGCAGATGCCGCGATTCGTGCCGTACCGCCCGCCCCGACCGTTGCCGGACGAGGTCGTCGCCCGCGCGATCGTGGTCCACGCGGAGATGGAAACGCGGCGGAGCGTGCGGATGTTCACCAAGGAACCAGTTCCGCGCCGAGCCATTGAACTCGCCATCCGCGCCGCATCCACCGCTCCATCCGGCGCACACCAGCAGCCGTGGACGTTCGTGGCCATCGGGGATCCGGCCGTCAAACATCGGATCCGTCTCGCGGCCGAGGAGGAGGAGCGGCAGAGCTATGAAGGCGGCCGGATGCCGCGGGAGTGGCTGGCTGCGCTTGAGCCGATCGGGACCGACTGGCACAAGGACTTTCTCGATGACGTTCCCTGGATCGTCGTCCTGTTCGAGCAGGTGCACGGCACGTTCCCCGATGGCAGCCCGAAGAAGCACTACTACGCCCGGGAGAGCGTCGGGATTGCGTGCGGCATGTTCATCACGGCCGTTCACCGGATGGGCCTCGCGACCCTCACGCATACGCCATCACCGATGGGATTCCTGCGCGAGATCCTCGGTCGGCCGACGAACGAGCGGCCCTTCGTGCTCCTGCCCGTCGGCTATCCGGCGCTCGATGCCGTCGTTCCGGACCTGACCCGCAAGCCGCTCGGCGAGGTCGCGGTCTTCCTTGAACCGCCAAAGGGGGAGTCCAACGCCAGAGGCTGACGGATCGGCTCAGTCGAGCAGTCGGCTCAGGTGGTCGGCTCGATCCCGGACCGCGGGGTGATGCGCAGCCCAGGCCTCCCAGGCGCCCTCGACCCACGTCTCCATCATCGCCGCCGCGGCGTCGGGGCCCAGATTGGCTCCCGCGGTCGCGACATCGTTGGCCGTCACCGCGCCCATCGTTGACGGGGGTTCCAGCCAGGGCCAGGCGGCGAACTCATCCGCGCCAACCGCCCGGAGCCTGACTGCGCGGTCCACCGGCCAGCCGCGTTCGAGGACGAAGCAGAGCGTCGAGAGATGGATCCAGACCGATGGTGTCGATTGCGGTCCCGGAACGCCGGGATGCGTGACCGCGTATGCATCGATCGCCATCGCCGCGAGCGGGGATGCGGGTATGTTCCCGGCCATCAGCTCGGTGTAGTTCTTCCAGCAACCGGGCGATGCCGTCATGTAGCGGTGGACTGGCCCGTCGATGTCGGGCACAAGGCCCCCGCACCCGACGCAGGCGACGAGGACATCCCGATTTGGCTCAGGCATCTCCCGACTGATCCCAGGTCGGTCGCCGTTTCTCGGTGAAGGCGCCGAAGCCCTCCTGCGCCTCGGGGCTCGTGCGCTGGCGCGCGATGACCCTCGCGGTGTGCCATTTGGAGGAGCCGTGCCCGAGCCCTCGGACCTCGCGGACGATCGATTTCGCCGCACGTGCCGCAGTCGGACCGGAGGCCAGGATGTCGGCGAGGGCCGCATCCACGGCCGTGTCGAGGGCCTCGTCGCCCTCGACGATCTCGTGGACCAGCCCGATCCGCAGCGCCCGCAGGGCATCGAAGCGGCGACCACCAGGAAAGAGCGCACGAGCGTGCGATTCGCCGATCTTGGCGATCACGAACGGGGCGATGACCGCCGGCAGGATCCCCAGGCGCGTTTCGGTGA
>JBDTOJ010000049.1:0-3476 GCA_039933295.1 Chloroflexota bacterium | reverse complement strand
TGCGCTTGTCAATATCGAACAGTGTCGATAGACTGCGGCCCATGAAACGCCACCTCGACCCGGACGTCACGCTCCTTGCGGCGCTCGCGGATCCGGTCCGGCTGAACATCGTTCGCCAGCTCGCCGACTGCGACGGGATCTGCGCGTGTGATTTCACGGATTCGTGCGACGTCTCCCAGCCCACCGTCTCGCACCACCTCAAGGTGCTACGTGAGGCTGGCATAGTCACGTCCGAGCGGAGGGGATCGCAGGTCTACTACCGCCTGGCGCCGGTGGCGATCGGACGGCTCTCAGCGATGGCACGGGAACTCGTGCCCGGAGATTTCATCCCAGCCGGAGACCTCGTCCGTCGTTCGGGGTCCGCCGCCCCGCTCAGTCCCGGAGGACCCCCAGCTCGCGCTTGACGAAGTCGTCGGCCCAGACTTCGATCTCGTCGCGAATGCGACGGTATGCCTCGAGTCGAACCGACTCGGAACCCTCGACCATCGCCGGATCCTCAAACGCGATGTGGATCCGAGTGCCAGCGCCGGGAAAGACGGGGCATGCGTCGGCCGCTTCGTCGCACACGGTGATCACGCGGTCGAACGGCTGATCCAGGAATTCCTGCATTGCGTTCGAGCGCGCGGCCGACCAGTCCATCCCGCGTTCCGCGAGGACGCGAACCGTCAGCGGGTTGACGACCGAAGGCCGCGTGCCGCCGGACTCGACCGCCACCCGCCGGCCGCCTGCACGCACGAGGAACGCTTCAGCCATCTGGCTTCGACAGCTGTTGCCGATGCACAGCACGAGGATGCGGAGGGGATCGGAGCCGGTGCCGGGCAACGGCGCGGCGTCGGGAGACCGCGCGGCGTCGGTTGTGCTCATCACCCGAGGGCCTCCGGCGGGATCAGCCAGCGCAGGATGCCGGCGCCGGGCGCCACCGTGCCGCCTTCGACCTCGATCCGGATCAGGGCGCCCTTGCGGACCGCAATCGGGGCCCCGACCAGTTCCGTGGCCAGATCGCTGAAGTCCGGATCGTGGCCGACGAGCATGAGTTGTCCCGCGCCGCTCGCCTCCTCGATGATCTGGCGCAGGTACTCCATCGACAGGCCGCCGGCGAGGCGCGCGTCGACTTGGACTGGTGAACCGAGCGTCGCTCCCAGGACTTCGGCTGTCTGGACGGCGCGCAAGCGGGCCGACGACAGGAGGACATCGGGGTGGATGTCGGCCGCGGCCAGGAGATTGCCGAGCCGCGTCGCCTGACGCAGGCCCTTGGCCGTCAGCGGTCGCAAGTCGTCGGGACCGTTCCAGCCCAACGCATTTCCCGCGTGTGCGTGACGCACGAAGAGCAGGTCGGTCACTGGTCCGCCCTCCGCGAATGACGCAGCAGATGCCTCATTGGTTCAAGTCCTCCACGCGACCTATCGACAGGTACACGATGTCTTCGGCGATATTGGTGACCCGGTCGCCGATCCGCTCGATCCAGTGCCCGGCAAGGATCAGACGCGTCCCACCTTCGATCAGTCCCGGGTCCTGTCTCATCGCCTCGACCACCTCCGCGAACAACGTTCGATAACCGTGATCGATTTCATCATCGCGCGCTGCGACGGATCGTGCGAGCGCGTCGTCGACGTTCACCAGGGCCTGCAGGATCCCGTCGACGAGATCCGCGGCGATGTGGCCCATCGACCCGATTCCGGATCCAATCCGTGAAGTGGGTTGCCCGACCAGCCATCGGGTCTGTTTGGCAATGCTCGACGCGTGATCGCCCATGCGCTCGAGCTCGAACGACACGTGGTTCAGCGCGAGGAGGAAACGCAGATCGCGAGCGACCGGTGACTGGGTGGCAATCGTTGACGCGATCAGGTCCGTGACTTCGCGCTGGGCGTCGTTCACGGCCGCGTCACCCGCGATGATCGCCTCGGCCCGACTGAGATCCCGCTCCATCAGGCCGGCAACGCCGCCACGGATCTGCGCCTCGACCAGCGATCCCATGCGCAGGATGCCGTCCTTGATCAGTCGTTCCTCGCGGTCCAGCGCGAGGCGCGATCGGGTGGCATGAGGGTCCAGATTCGCGGTGTTTCCGCTCCCGCTCGTGGGATCCATCAGCCGAACCGTCCCGAGACGTAGTCCTCCGTGAGCTGGTGCGTGGGGTTGGTGAAGACCTTCACGGTGTCGTCGTACTCAACGAGATAGCCGGCTCGGTCCTCGCCCATCGTGAAGAACGCCGTCCGGTCGCTGATCCGCGACGCCTGCTGCATGTTGTGGGTCACGATTACGATCGTGTAGTTGGCCCTGAGCTCGGCGATGAGCTCCTCGATCCGGAGGGTCGCGATCGGATCGAGGGCGGATGCTGGCTCGTCCATGAGGATTACCTGGGGGTCCACGGCCAGTGCGCGCGCGATGCACAGACGTTGTTGCTGTCCTCCGGACAGGCTCGTCCCGTTGGCCTGGAGCTTGTCCTTGACCTCGTTCCAGAGCGCCGCGCGGCGCAGTGATCGCTCCACGATCTCGTCGAGTTCGTGCCTGGGACGTCGGCCCGTGAGCCGCAGGCCGGCAGCGACGTTGTCGAAGATCGACATGGTCGGGAATGGGTTCGGTCGCTGGAAGACCATCCCGACAACGCGCCGCAGCTGAACGGGATCGACCGCGGGGTCATAGACATCGACGCCGAGGAGCTCGACGCCGCCCTCCACCCTGGCGCCAGGCGTCAGCTCGTGCATCCGGTTCAGGGCTCGAAGGAACGTACTCTTGCCACAACCCGATGGCCCGATAATCGCGGTCACCGCACGATCGGGGATGCGCAAGGTCACGTCACGAATGGCCCGGAACGACCCGTAGAACGCGCTGAGGCCCCGGACCTCGAGGCTATTTCCGGGTGCTGCCTGAGCCTGGCTGACCTTGACGTTCGGCAGGCCCTGCGGGGCGCGTGCCGCCGCGCCATAGGGCGGCATTTCAGCGGGATTCGGCGCGGTTTCGATCATCGGTACACCTCAGGTGCCAATGTGCTGGCCCCACGTTCGGGCGCGAACGGAGACGTTGATGACGAGGACGATGAGGAGGAGCAGGAAGGCCGCGCCCCATGCCTGTTGATTGAGCAGCTCGTATGGCTGACGGGCGTTCACGTAGATGAAGACGGGCAGGGAATCCATCGGCTTGCCGAAATCGCCGACATTGACGAGGCGGCTGCCGAGCGCGGTGAACAAGAGCGGAGCCGTCTCACCCATGGCCCGCGCGAATGCGAGCATGACGCCGGTCAGGATGCCGCCGAGTCCCGTCCGGATGACGACGCTCAGAACCGTTCGCCACATCGGGATCCCGAGCGCCAGGGATGCCTCGCGCAAGCTGCCGGGAACGAGGCGAAGGGTCTCTTCGGTCGTCCGGAGGATGACCGGGATCATGATCAGCCCGAGGGCGACACTGCCCGCGAAGGCGTTGTACTGCTTGAACGGCAGGACCAGGAACGTGAACACGAAGATCCCGATCAGGATCGACGG
>JBDTOJ010000048.1:0-19811 GCA_039933295.1 Chloroflexota bacterium | reverse complement strand
CGTTCCCCGGCCTGTTCGAGGAGTTCCGGCGGACACGCGAGCAGTGGGGCGTCCACGTGATTCCATGGCGCAACCTGCGTGAGATCTACGGCGTCCTGCGAGCCCGCGAGATGCTCGCCCTTCTCATCGACTGGGGCTACCGATCCGACGGGATCCCCGTTCGCCTGTTCGACGCCTGGACCGCGCTCCCAGCCGGCCCCGCGACCCTCGCCGCGAAGACCGGCTCCCGGATCCTGCCGATCACGATCCATCGAAATCCGGACGGCCGCACCTTCTCGGTCAGCTGGGCGCCACCCATCCAGGTGCCCTCCAGCAGCCCCGCCGATCTCCAACGCGCGACGCAGGCGATGGCCGATGCCTTCGCCGCGACCATCGCGCCCGACCCGACCCAGTGGTATTCGTTCAAGCCGATCTGGCCTGCGGATCCCGCCGAACGCGACGCCCTCGAGGCACGCGCGATGACCATGCTGAGCAGCGAGGCCGCATGACCGCACCGGCCACGCCGACCCAGCCCGTGGCCGCCCCGAATGGCCCGACGCATCACGTGGCCACGCTCGGGCAGCGCCTGCGGGCACGCCTTGTAGCCGGAGGCGCATGGCTGCTCGTCGTCCTGCCGGAGGGTCCGATCAACGCGATCGGCGACGCAGCCGGCACCCTCTGGTATCGCCTGGCGCCTGCTCGTGCGGTCCGCGCCCGCCAGAATCTGCGCCGTGTGGCCCAGCATCTGGTCCAGCGGGATCTTGGTGGCGCGGTGATCCGGGCCGCGGCCACCGACGACAGGGCCCTGGAAGGGGTCGTTCGGGCCGCGTTCCGACAGGCCGTCCGCTACTACCTCGACATGGCACGTCTTCCCGGACGGAGCTCCGAGGACCTCGAACGTCGTCTGATCGTCGAGACCCCCGATTCGGTGGCCGACGCCTTCGGGAAGCGCGGCCCGATGATCTTCGTTGCGATGCACTTCGGTGCGGTCGAGTACCCGGCGCTGTTCGCGGTCGCCCGGACGGGCCGGCACGTGACGGCACCGATGGAAACCCTCGAGGATCCCGCGCTCCAGGCCTGGATCGCGCGGACGCGCAGCTCCGTGGGTGTGGATATCGTCGGCCTCCGCGATGCGCGGCGTGTCCTCAACTTGACCCTCGACGATGGCGGAGTCGTGGGCATGGTCGCCGATCGGAACGTGGCCGGCGGCACGATCGACGTGCCGTTCTTCGGGGCCATCGCACCGTTGCCCATGGGCCCGGGGTTGCTCGCGCTTGAGCGCGGCCTCCCGATCTGGGTCGCGGCCGTGCGCCGTGCGAGCGGGGGCCGCTACCGGGGCCAGCTGCGGCGGGTCGATTTCCCGCCCGACGGGACGCGGCGGGAACGTCTGACTGCGGCGATGACCGGCGTCGCGGCGGCGATGGAGGAATCGATCGCCGAGGCGCCGGACCAGTGGTGGTCCGTGTTCTCGCCCATCTGGCCGGACCTCGATCCGGAGGCGCGCACCGGCACAGGACGGTTGGAAGCGGCGGCGAAGCCATGACCGATCGCCTCGGAAGGGCAGATCTGCACATTCACTCCCTGGCGTCGGATGGGACAGCCGGCGTGATCGAGATCCTCGAGCACGTCGAACAGACCACCGACCTCGATGTCATCGCGATCACCGATCACGAGCGGATCGATGCCGCGAGAGCGGCCCGGGTTGTGGCGAGGGATCGAGGCTATCGCGTCGAGGTGGTCATCGGCGAGGAGATCACGACACTCGGCGGACACCTCCTGGCCCTGTGGATCGAAGAGACCGTGCGGCCGTTCCGGTCCCTGCGGAGCACGATCGCCGCCGTTCACGAGCAGGGTGGCCTGGCCATTCCGGCGCACCCGCTCGTGCCCTACCCACTGTGCGCGCAGGGGTTCGTCCTGCGTCGTCTCCTGGCGGACGAGCCGCGCTTCCGCCCCGATGGGCTCGAGGCCTTCAACCCGACGTCACTCGGACGGCCCAGGCACGGTCAGGTCGTTCGATTCGCCAATGAATTCGGCCTGAGTCGGATCGGCAATTCGGACGCCCACGCCCTCGAGGCGATCGGCATTGGCTACACGACGTTCCCGGGCCGAACCGCGGACGACCTACGAGCGGCGATCCTGGCCGGGACGACCCATGAGCACGGCACGTTCCACCAGACCGCGGCCCAGCTCGGCACGTTCCAGGCCCAGCTCCGAAAGTACGGGCGAGATGCCCGGGCGAACCTGGGCGGGCGCATCCGGCGCGACGGGACCCGTCGAGACCTGGGCTATCCGTTGACGCGCGATTCCCAGTCCGGTGGTCTTGACTCGTGAAGATCGGCCTCGTGACGCCGTACGTGTATCCGCTTCCGGGCGGCGTCAACCAGCACGTCCGCTACCTGTACGAGAACCTGCGCCAGCGCGGCCATGACGTCCGTATCATCACCAGCTCCCACGGCCTGCAGCGCGCGTCCCAGGGCGATGTCATCCGGATCGGCAAGGGGTTCTCGATGCCGGCCAACGGGTCGATGGGCACGGTGACACTGTCTCCCCGGTACCTGTCCCAGGTTCGGGACGTCCTCGAGCGCGAGCAGTTCGACCTGCTCCATTTTCACGAGCCGTTCGTGCCGTTCCTGTCGCTGATCCTCCTGCGCCTGTCCACCAGCGTGAACATCGCGACCTTCCATGCCTATGGCGGGTTCTCGGCGGCCTATGAGTTTGGGTCGAAGACGATGGGCTCCTATGCCGGGCGCCTGCACGGGCGGATCGCCGTGTCGGCCGCGGCGCGCCACTTCATCGATCGGTTCTTTCCGGGGGACTACAAGGTCATCCCGAACGGTGTCGACATCCCGCGTTTCCAGCGGGCCGTGCCGATCGCCCGGTGGCAGGACGGGATCCCCAACCTGCTGTTCGTGGGTCGGTTCGAATCCAGGAAGGGTCTGCTCGAGCTCCTGCGGGCCTACCGCATCCTGCGCAAGACCGGGGCGGAATGCCGGCTCCTCATCGTCGGTGGCGGTCCACAGGAGCGCGAGGCGCGCCGGTACGTGATGACGCGGCGACTCGGCGGTGTTGAGTTCCTGGGCAGGGTCGGAGACGAGGAGCGGGACGCCCTGTTCAAGACGGCCGATGTCTACGTCTCACCGGCAACCGGGCGCGAGTCGTTCGGAATCGTCCTCCTCGAGGCGATGGCGTCGGGCACGGCGATCGTGTGCAGCGATATCCACGGGTACAAGGGCGTCGTGCGTCGGGACCGGGACGCGCTCCTTGTTCCGCCCAAGGATCCCAAGGCCCTCGCCGCCGCCATCGGCCGCCTGGTCGCCGACGATCAGCTTCGAGCCCAGATGAGCGAATCCGGCATGGAGCGCGCGCAGGAGTTCAGCTGGGAGCGGGTCACGGGCAAGGTCGAGGACTACTACGGCTTCGTGATCCGTCGCCTCGCGGCGCAGGGGGCGTTGCCGGTCGGGTTCCGCGCTGAGGTACCGGCAGCGCCGTTGCTGGTCCGCAGGGCAGTCGTCTAGCCCGGATCAGCCGCCGGGGCCACGTGGCAGCGACGGATCATCGCGCTCCGGGTCCGCCAGTACATCCTCCGCGCCCGGATCCGCACCGGGCACCAACGCGGCATCCACGATTGCGGGATCGCCCTCCTCGGCCGTCGTCGGTTCATCGGGCTCAGGCAGATCGTCGAGGGCAGCCCCCTCGGCCAGCGCCACGCGCCAGACCCAGGCGCTGTAGCCCACGATCACGACAACCCCTGCCAGGACCACGAGGAGGAGTGCCGGCTGGAGGCTGATCAGGCTCGGTCCAGGACCGGACCGGTTGACGGTGCTCACCGGGAACTGGAATGGGTACACATACGTGGGGAGGAGGCCTTGATACGCGTTCGACAACGCCCCGGGAAGCGGCAGGGCGGAAATGTTCGGATACCACAGGACGAACCACGCCCCCATCGCGACCAGGAGTCCGGCCACGAATCGGCGGGCATCCCGCGCCGTGGCGACGAACGCGGCGAGCGGCAGGAGCGCGATCGTCACGATCAGCGCGATCGGCTCGACGGGGATGTTCGTGGAGGTGACGATGGGCGTGTCGTCAAAGAATGCAGAGGCGACGATGAACCCGAGACTCACCCCGATCGCCGCGAGTCCGGCGTTGCGGAGTCGGGTCCCCAGTGGCGCGCTGTTCTCCGAGGCTTCATCCGCGAGCGACAGGAGGAGCCGGATCAGGATCAGGACGCCGATCCCGACCACGAGGGCAATGGCTGTCGCCCGGCCACTCAGCAGGAAGTCGGGTATGAGCGTTGGACAGGCGCGCGAATCCGGATTGACGGCGTCAACACGGACGAACGCGCACAGCGGCCGGTGGAGCAGCCAGAGCGTGGTGGGGGCGAGGACGGCCGCGGCCCCGGCCAGCCGAATCAGGAGCCATGTCCGGCGCGAGGCGCCGTGCCAGACCTCGGCCAGGAAGTAGGCCAGGGCGAGGAACACGAACGGCAGGCTCGTGTAGTAGTGGTACTGGAACGCCGCCCGGTCAATGCGCGACCAGCCCAGCCACTGGAAGGCGAACCCGATCGCGATCAGGGCCAGAGCCGGGCTGCGACGCGCGAACGCCTGCCAGGCGGCAAAGGCCATGCCGGGGATGGCGATCCACCAGGCCACGAGGTTGCCGGCGTCGTAGATCGCCGCCGCCGTCCCGCCGGCAAAGCTCTGCTGGTAGAACCAGACCGGCTTGAAGTCGAAGGCCCAGGCCCACCACGGGGACGACGCGGCATGGGGTGAGCTCAAGTCGTTGTGATAGCGGTACATATCCTGCGTCAGTTCCCAGAGCGTCTTGCCGCCGTCGCGACCCGGCGGCCAGCCGGGCCAGAGTTGGTGGACCTCGACGTTCGCCCAGGGAATGTACGAGACCACGTACAGGCCGAGTGGGATGGCGACGAGGCAGATCACGACCCAGGCCATCGGCAGGCCGAGCATCGCCCCCGGCCGCAGCCAGCCTTCGGGTGCGGCGGCAGCATCGGGAAGGAAGCGCGCCGGATCGCCCGATGATGGAGCGACGGCCTTCGGACCAAAGCCAATCCGGCCGATGAGGCGCACCAGCGTGTAGATGACGCCACTCAACGCGACGAGGCCGAAGGCGGCCTCGACCGGCGTCACCTTGATCGGGCCGAGAACGAATTCATGTCCCGCCGCCCCAACGGCAATGGCAACGGCCATGACCGCCGCGCCGATGGCGGCAGGCCCCCACACCAGAAGCCGCTCCTCCTCGTCGGACCAGGCGATCGGGTGCAGCACGACCGCGGTCGAGGCGACGAGGGTCAGGGCAATCATCACGCTGATGAACAGATAGTTCCCGCCGGATTCGCCGGCCGGCACGGACAGCCCGATATAGCCGAGCACCGTCGTCGCGAGGACGAGGCCGCCGATCAGCAGGAGCCGTCCCAGCGCGCTGCGCGCCAGGACGAGGACGCCAAGGGCGCCGATCGCATAAAGCGCGACCCACTTCGCGGCGAGGGCAAACCCGAGCGCGACGCCGATGGCGGGCATGGCGACCCAGAACGCGAGCCAGCGCCAGCGGGATGCCCCGGATTTCCAGATCGCGGCGAACAGGACGTAGGCGGCCACGATGCCCAGCCCGACGTACGCGTCGTTCATGCCGATCCGGCTCTGCGCGAAGAGCATCCCGTCAACCGCGATCAGGAACCCGAGGATGACCGCGACCTCCCGACGACGGAACAGGATCCGGGCCAGGAGGTACAGGAGGACCGCCATCCCGACCCCGGCCAGGACCCCGGGCAGGCGCCACGCATACGCGTGATGGCCGACATCGACCGAGGCGATCGACCCCGAGGCTGAGAACGCAAGGAGTTGTTCGCGGTCCGCCGAGGGGTAGCGCTGGTTGGCATCGAGGACCAGGGCCGCGGGGCTGAATGGCAGGGCAGCGTCCGCGTAGACCGCCCGGGAGTGCGGTTCGATCACGTAGACCGTCGGCTCGCCCGTGTCGGGTCGACTCCCGAGCACATGGACCATCTGGGTCGCGAGGTCGTAACCGACCCACCCAGCGGCTGTGCCGGGCAGGACGAACGTCACATCGAGTGACGGCGCGCTGCCGGTTCCCGGGGTGTTGACGGTGGCAACGTGCGGTCCGTCGTCGGCAAGGTAAGAAACGTAGAGGCGGTCCTTGTCGAGGTTCGTGGTGAAGTCCATGCCCGACGGCACTCCGGGCAAGCCGATTGTGGTCTGGATGGTCGCCGTCGCCGTATCGAGGAAGGCAACGCCATCCGGCACCGCAAGGGCGACGGAACCGATGCCGGCCTCAGCAATGGCCGACACGACGCCGGTGCCGACGCGACCGACTTCAGTCCCGGATGTCGCGTCGAGCACGATGGCGTCGGAACCGGCGCTCGCGCCGTCGGCGGATGCGGTCACCGCGACGATCGTGCCGCCGTCCGGGGTGACGAGCAGGTATTGCAGCGGGGCATCGAGCTTCGCGAGCGACGTCGAGACAACCGAACCGGCATCCGGCGTTGCGCCGGTCTGCCTGGCGAAATCGAGGAACGCGGTATCGATGGCTCGAATGTCGCCCTCGGTCGTCCCGACGAGCAACCGATGGGCGACTCGATCGATGGCGAACGTCTGCGCCCCGGGAACCGCAACCTCCACGATGAGCGAGCGCGTTGCGAGGTCATAGGCGCGGACGGCACCGCCCGTGACCAGCCACAACCGATCCCCGGCCCGTTGCGACGCTATTGTGCGTTCATCCCAGCGGGGCTCGACGACCGCGGCGGTGACCGGTACGCCAAGGTCGCTTGTGGCATTGGTTCGGTCGTTGCCCCAGGCAACGATCCCACCGGCCATCGCGTACTTGGCGAGGTGCGGATGGGTCCATTCGTAGATGTCGTGGGAGATCCCGTACCGCCAGTCCTGAAGGAACTCGATCGCGGTACGCGGGTGATAGACCTCGTCGAAGTGCATCTGGTACGGCTCGCCGAGGCGCCATACCCGTACCGTCAGAAGCGTGATCGCGAGCACGGCCATCATCCAGATGTCGAGCTTGTCCACCCGACCCCCGGATTCGCCGTGGAGCTCGGAGGACCGATCTCGGCGAATGGGTCGCTCGTTGAGGCGGTGCCGGAACCACCCGAACAGGCCGATTTCGCCTGACGAAGGGCGCTCCTCCCAGACCGGATACCGGTCCGGGTCACCGACCGCCGATAGCGCGAGCTCGTCCCGGGCCAGGGAGGGCGCAGGGCGTGGCGACGCGGCAACTGCCTCGGGCTGGTCGACCCCGTCGATGACGGCGTCACCGATGTCCTGCCACGGCTCGTTGCGGTCCATTTCCCCGTCGGCTCCCCTTGCGTCAACCTCGGCGGCCAGTCGCCGCGCGGCCCCGGCACGGAACTGCAGGAACGCAAAGGCCAGGACGGCCGCCTGGACGGTCGCGGCGATCGCGACGACCTGGAATGATCCGAGATCCTTTCCCGTGCCCAGCCAGTCGTGGATGCTCGGATTGTTCGCGTAGAGCGTCGTCAGAACGAAGTACATGTTCGCGAATGTTGCAAGGCTGGACAGGACATAGGCGATCCGCCAGCGCCACGAGACCGCGGCGAGGATGGCCCCGAGCGCCACGAGCGGGAAGAGGTACCGCTCATGGACACGGGTCGGGACGACGAAGAAGACGATGGCCAGGGCGGCAACCCCAACGAGCATCGTCTGGCGATCCGGGCGTCGGGCAACCAGCAGGCTGATCACGAAGAACGCGAGCAGGGTCAACAGGGTCCCGAAGACGACGGCAGGGATCGCGCCGATGGAAAGCGCTCGGCCGCAGGCGGGATTGGAAGCCACGATCATGTCGCAGACCCAGGCGGAGTTACTGGCGATGCCGCTGCCGTCGAAGGTCACGAGCGCCCACGGGTTCCAGGCGTTCACGGACAGGTAGGGGTAGCCGCCGGCGGTCTTGAAGATCTGCTCGATGAGTCCGGGCATCGACAGGCCGAACGGCAGCGAAAGCGCCACGGCAGTGCCGAGCCCAACGAGCCCGGTCGTCGCGATCCGGATCGGCCCGGCGATGTTGGCCTCCCAGCGGGTCGTCGTGCGCCGGACCGTCGGACGGCTCTCATCGCCAAAGCCGCCTTCCGGCCAGAGAGCACGGCGGATCGTGACGGCAGCCACGATCGGGATCAGGATGCCGAGCTGAGGCTTGATGAGCGCGGCCATGACGGTGAAGATCGCGGATCGTTCCGGCCGGTCGCGCCACAGTTCGCGCAGTCCGAGCAGCAGGAACACGAGGCCGAAGGAGTCCACCTGCGCCCATACCACGCTGTCGAACCAGGTGATGGGATTGACGACGACCATGAGGGCGCCCAGCCGGGCTGCCCGGCGGCTACCGCCGAGCTCCAGGATCATTGACCATACGAGGTAGGCGAGCCCGATGTCGGCAAGGATGGGCGGGACCTTGATCAGGTCCCCAATGCCGCCTACTGCCTGTCCGACCATCCCGACGAGCCACAGGACATAGAGGTATCCGGGCGTGTAATCGTGGAAGAAATCGCGTCCATAGAAGCCGTGCAAGCCTTCCGACGCGAGGTTTTGCGCCCAGTACTGGAAGGCCTCGATGTCGTTCTTGAAGCCGGATCCGGGCAGGAGGTATGCGATGATGACGCGGAAGATGAGTCCCAGTGCGAGGAGGGTGAGGATGCTGCCGACGCTGTCCCGCGCCTTGGCATGCGCCCCAACCTCGCCCACGGGCTCACCCGACACGGGGCCTGTCAACCGGATCGGCCTCCTGCGCGAGCGATGAGGTGGATCGCAGCGTAGCACAGGGTCAGGCCGTGGCCGGTCGCCCTCAATCCGTTCCGCATTGGCTTGATCTCCTGCCGTCCGTGCTCATCGGCGCTGTGCTCGTCCTTGGTGCACTGGCCGCCTACTGGCTGCCCGGTTCGGTTCGCTATTACAACCACTTTGTCTGGCAGGCAACGGCCTTCCTGAGCGGTCAGGCTGCGATTCCCTGGCCCGTCGCGGGCAACGACTATTTCCAGGACGTCTTCCCGGTTCTCGACGCGTCAGGTGGTCAGACGGGATTTGCCCTCCTGCCGTTCCCGCCCCTTCCCGCGATCGTCCTGATGCCGGTCGTGGCCATCTTCGGTCTGGCCACGGACCATCGCGCGGTGTCCGTGGTCCTGGGCGCCGTGGACGTGGGGCTGTGCTGGTGGGCTCTCGGTCGGCTGCCCATCGGTCGGCCCGTGCGCCTGGCGGTCTCGATCTTCTTCGCGTTCGGAACGGTCTTCTGGTACGCAGCCGAACTCGGGACAACCTGGTTCTTCGCCCATGTGGTCGCGGTCGGATTTGCCTTCCTCGCGGTCGGCGTGGCCCTCGGTGGGGATCCTGCGCTGGCCGAGGACGAGGGCACCGTGGACCACGGCGACGGGACCGTCGCATCGGTCGCCGGCGCGGGCCTGAACCGCCTTGTCGAGGCCACGCTGAACGCGTTCGGTGAGCTGGGGCGGCGACTGGGTGACCCACGCTCGCTGATCGACCGCCGCCAGTTTGCTGCCGGTCTGCTGTTCGGGATCGCCTGTACCGCGCGCCTGACGATCGTGTTCGGCGCCCCGTTCTTCGTCTTCGTCGGGAGCGGCGGGAGTGCCGCGCGACGGGCGGTGTCGGCCGGACTCGGCGCGATCATCCCGATCGGCCTGCTCCTTGCCTACAACCAGGTCACGACCGGGCACGTCTTCCACCCCGGCTACGAGTATCTCTACCGCCTCGAGGCGAACGGATACGGCGCTCTCGGGTATCACCCGGCCTGGAGCATCGAGGACATCCGCTATCTTCCCCAGAACCTCGGACTGATGCTGTTCGGCATGCCGGCCATCCTGCCGGACCGCATTCCGAGCGGGCTGGGCCCGGGGGCATACCTGTGCGCCGATCCGAATGCCGTCCGCGGCCTGTTCGACGTCACCTGCCCGATTGCGCTGCCGCGAGATGTCGGCATGAGCATCCTGCTCACCAGCCCTGCCTATCTCCTCGCCTTGCCCGCGCTCCGGGATGCCGCCCGGTCTCGACTCGTGGCCGGCACCGGGGCTGCCGTCCTGGCCATCGCGATCGTGAATCTCATGCACTTCAGTCAGGGCTGGGTCCAGTTCGGCTACCGGTTCAGCAACGACTTCGTCGTCTTCGCTCTCCCGCTCGTGGCCCACGGGATCTCGCGCCGGGGCGGTGTCGGGTTGCTCGCGCTGTGGCTCGTTGGCGTTTCGGTCGCGGTCAACTTCTGGGGCATGACCTGGGGCAATCTGCTCGGATGGTGAGCGCCACCGGCTCGATCGCGACCGGCGCCGCCCGGATGGGTCGCTGGGTCGCCGTCCTCGCCCCGATCGCCGTCGCCGTGGTCGTCGTTGCGGTGATCCGCCCGGGCTTGCTGCCCGGCGTGGCCTACTGGGACACCGGGGAGTTCCAGACGATCCTGCCGATCCTGGGCACGGCCCACCCGACGGGCTATCCCACGTACGTGATGCTCGGCTGGGTCCTGAACCTGCTGCTGGCTCCGCTCGGCGAACCGGCGTTCCGGATGAACGTGCTGTCCCTCCTGTGCGTCGCGGTCGCCGGCGCGCTGACCGTGCATCTCGTGGCTCGCCTGACCGGCCGGGTCGCGATCGGGATGGCCGCCGGCCTGGCAGTTGCCCTCGGTCCGGCGACGTGGCGGATCGCGACCCACGCGGACCCACATACGTTGCACCTTGCCCTCGTCGCTGGATTGTTCCTGCTTCTGGTGCGCTGGGAACAGGCGCGAACGTCGGCCCACGCGACGGCCGACCGATGGTTGATCGCCGCGAGCGTCGTCTTTGGCCTTTCGGTCGGCAATCACTCGCTCACGCTGCTCCTGGCCGTGCCCGTCGGCCTGTACGTCCTGAGCGTCGAGCCGAGGATCCTCCTGCGACCCCGCCTCGTGGCCACCTGCGCGCTGGCCCTTGCCGCGACGGTCGTGGCGGTTTACCTCGAGCTGCCGCTCCGTGCGGGCCCGTTCCGCGCGCCACTCGTGTACGGAACGCCGGATACATGGTCCGGCTTCTGGTATGTCGCCCTGGGTGAACAATTCCGGGGTTCCGTCATCGACCCGCTCGGTGGGTTGCCGCACAAGTTCGCCGACCTGTCCCGGCTTGCATCTGCCGAGTTCGGGTACCTGACGCCCCTGGTGCCGGTCGCGTTCGTGGCGACGGCATTCCGTCACTGGCGATACGCGCTCCTGACCGGATCGGCGATGGCGATCACGCTGCTCTTCAACGCCTCGTACGCGAATGCCGACATCAGTCGCTACTACCTCGGACCGTCGCTCTGGGCGTGGACCTGGCTCGCCATCCTCGCCGGAGTCATCATCGAGCAGGTCGCCGGCTCATCGGCCGACCTCGAGGCGGAAGTCGCTGAGGGCATCATCCGGACCGGCGCGTCCCGCTGGTGGCACCCAGCCAGGCTTGCTGCTGCTGTCCTGAGCGTGGCGCTCGCTGGGCTCCTGCTGGTCCCGACCGCGGCCGGCTTCCAGACGCGAGCAGAAGTTGCCGATTCCAGCCACGATACGTCGGCGCGGCAGTGGGTCACCGTCGTGCTGGCGGACGTCGAACCCGATGCCGTCATCGTCAGCTGGTGGAGTACCTCGACCGTCCTCTGGTACGCCCAGTTCGTCGAACATCAGCGTCCCGACGTGACGGTCATCGACGATCGGACACGCCTGGACCTGGGCTATGGAGAGGCAACCGACGTGATCGCGCGATTTCTGGGCAGCCGGCCCGTGTACGTGATTCGAGCCAACGACGACGACCTCCAGAAGGTCAGCGACCTGTTCGATCTTGCGCCGGCCGGTGCGCCGACCACCACGAACCTGTACCGCGTGCTCGGACCACGGGGTGCAGGCGGTTGAGCGAGCCCGGGCGCGTTGCTGCGCTGTCGTACTTCTTTCCGGCCCACAACGAAGAAGCAAATCTGCGCGGCCTCGTCGAGGAGGCGCTGGTCGCGCTTCCCGCGCTTGCGGAGAGGTTCGAGATCATCATCGTGGACGACGGATCGCGGGACGCCACGCCCGGGATCGCCGACGAGCTCGCGGCGGCCGACGCGCGCGTACGGGTCGTCCACCATCCACGGAACCGCGGGTACGGTGCGGCGCTTCGATCCGGGTTCGGCGCATCCCAGCACGATCTGATCGCGTTTACCGACGGCGACCGCCAGTTCCACGTCGCCGATCTGGGCCTGCTCACGGCCCGGTTCCTCGAGGGCGGAGCCGACGCGGTGGTCGGGTTCAGGATCAAGCGCGCCGATCCGTTGATCCGGACGCTGTACGCCCGAGCCTATCGACTCGCCAACCGGATCTTCTTCGCGCTCAAGGTCACCGATGTCGACTGCGCCTGCAAGGTCTTCCGGCGCGACATCCTCAAGGGCGTCGGGGTCGAATCGGAAGGGGCGTTCTTCTCGGCTGAGCTGCTGATCAAGCTGCGGGCCGGCGGGCGTGCCGTGGTCGAGGTCGGGGTCCCCCACTATCCGCGGGTGGCCGGCACCGCGACCGGCGCCCGACCCCAGGTCGTCTTCCAGGCGATTCGTGACTTCTGGTCCCTGCGCATCCGGATGTGGATCGGGCGGGACCGGGCGCTCGCTCGAGGAGCGCAGATCCTGCCCCCGGACTAGCTTTGGACGCTAGCTTTTGCCCGGGTCCTTGTCGATCGAATTGATGAAGTCCCGGAACATCCCGAGCCGCTCGTCGACAATGGCTTCGCCCAGGGATTCGGTCGAATCGTCGGGGCGGAAATCGCGGTCGACCCCGGTCCGCCTCCGTTGCTGACCCGACCCGCTCGAAACCTCGGTCTCTTCCGCATCCGGATCGGCGGCCAGAGCGGCGCGATCGAGGACCTCCTCCGCAACGAGGATCCGGGTCTTGGCTCGAACCGCCAGGGCGACGCAGTCGGACGGTCGCGCGTCCAGTTCGATCATCCGCCCATCGACTTCGAGGATCAACTGAGCGTGATAGGTCTCCTCGGCAAGGTCGCCGATCACGATCCGGTCGATCTTTGCCCCGAGCGCCTCGAGCGTGGCCGCGAACAGATCGTGGGTGATCGGGCGCTCGGCATCGAGGCCCTGGAGCTTCATGGCGATCGCGCTCGCTTCCCACGCGCCGATCCAGATCGGGAGGTAGCGATCCCCCTCGATGTCCTTGAGGATGACGACGTGACGGTTCGACAGCATGTGGACCCGCACGCTCTCAACCACCATCTCGACGAGGCGACTCATGGCGGGATTATCCACCGCCCCGTCCGACCGGTGTGGGCGGCCTCGCGCGCACCTACGGCGAGGGCAGGGCGGACGCGGCTGGAACCGGGCTGCTGGATCCACCGGGCGCCGCGGACGGAGCGGGGACGCTCGTTGCGGATTCGAGGATGGCCCGGTGCAACCCCGTGGCGGTGATCCAGACGACCGCATCCGGGGCATCGGCAATCCCGGGCTCAACGTACCAGCCGCGGACGTCTCCCCAGGCCTTACTGCCGCCGGTGAGACGGTACTGCTCGAGATAGCCGCCCTTGGCTTTCGAGAAGGCGACGAGCCGCATGTTCGAGGCGTCATAGCCGTAGAGTCGACCGGTCCGGCGGTCCGATGCTGACATGGCGGCGCTGAAGGACGGCGCAGGCCGGAGCTTGCCATCCGGGAGCGCGGCGGCTGACCAACCGTCCGTGGTCCCATTTACGACGCGGAGGATCGCTCCCGTGTCGGCGATCCAGATGTCACCGTCGATGAACAGGCTCGTGACGCCGTCGACGGCCCGTGGCGTGGTCAGGCGCTTGCTCGGAGCGCCCGGGAATCCACTCCCATCCGCCGCGGGGGCGTAGGCGAGGATTTCCTGCTCGGAGGGATCCACGATGTACAGGTTGTACAGACCGGCCGATGCATCGCGCACGAACGTGCCCAGGGCGAGCACGTCGCTGCCCCATTCTGCGGCGCCCTTGACCGTGACCTTGGATGGGGTGCCCCGGCCCTTGGCATCGGCGGGACGCCACCGCCACAGGACGTTCTTGGCGTCGAGGATCAGGACGTCAAGCCCGCCCGCGGCCAGCAGGCGCGGCGCGGCCTCGGTCGACCCGGCCGCCTTGGTACCCTCCCGGAAGATGGCGCTCGCCGTCAGGTCGGTGAGGTTGATCCGGTACACAGACGCGGTCTTTGGATCGAGCACGTACGGGGCGCCGTCGGGGCCCCGGACAAGGCTCGTCAGGTTCACCCCGACATCCTCGGGGAAGGTGAACGTGTCGATCGGCGTCACGTCGACGACGCCGTACAGCTGATCGAGGCCGGCGACGGCTTTGGTCCGCAGGGGCGCGATCACGACGGCGGCGATACCGGCGGTCTTCGCGATGTCGAGCTGATCGATCGTATCGGTCAGCAGCTTCTCGGCGGCCTTCGGATCGTTGACGACGAGGTTCACGCCGGGCCCGAAGACGCGATCGAGGTTCTTGCGGGCTTGGTCCAGCGCCTGCTGGCCGATCTCGGCCGACGCGATCGCGGGACCCGGCGCCGGGCGCGCCCCGAGCAGGGACACGGCCAGGCCGAGGGAACCGGTTACGCCGACCAGGACGAGGACCGCGACCGCGGCTCGGCGCTGGGTCTCCCGTCGCGTGCCCATCGGCGTGACTCGCCGTGGCCCGCGGGAGCGGGTCGGCATCGCGTCCTGCGCCCGCCCGATGAGCCGGCTCAGGGTGCCGCCGGCGGCAGAGCGGACTCGCCGAGCCCCTTCCTGGGCAGCGGCGACACCACCACTGACGGTGTCGGCCAGGGGGATCGGCGATCGATCCGGAAGTCCGGCCAGGGGCTCGGGCGGCTTCACGGCAACGAGCGTTCGGCCGGACCGGACCGCCGACAGCTCGGCGACCTCGAGCACCAGTCCGCCATCGCTGCCGAGGCCACCGACCTCGGCGAACCGCTTCGTGAGATGTTCGATGGCCGGTTGCGGATGGAGCGTCACGAGCGCGTCCTTGAGCTCGTCGGCCCCCAGTCGCTCCATCAGGTTCGGTGAGATCAGGACGAGCTGGTCGC
The DNA here is from genome assembly GCA_039933295.1 of Chloroflexota bacterium. Classification (GTDB taxonomy): domain Bacteria; phylum Chloroflexota; class Limnocylindria; order Limnocylindrales; family CSP1-4; genus UBA5189. The sequence continues at coordinate 4,788 of JBDTOJ010000048.1, read as the reverse complement.
CGATGCCGATCTCGCCGCGCCACACGTCCGGCTCCAGATCGGCCGTCGGCAGCCCGCGCTCGCGATCCGGGTCTGGAAGGGTGCTGAGGCGGGCGCCGCGGCTCAGGTAGGCCTCCGCGGGGCCCACGGTGGCAACGTACAACTCATGGTCCCGGACGACGGCGATCGCGACGCCGATCGGCGCCGGAGCCCCTGCGCCGGCGACGCCACCGGCCCCGAGGGCACTTCGCTCCCGGGCATGCGCGAGGCGCTTGTTCGCAGCGAGGATGGCCTTGATCAGGCAGACACGGATCCCGGCGGACTCGTCGTAGTAGTACTCGTGGCGAATGACGTCGGCGACGAGCTTCGTCGCCTCACGAGCCTTCGGACCCGGCACCATCGACGTCACGAGCAGGTAGAGCTGGCCCTTGGATCGGGCGCGGGATCCGACCGTCGGCTCGACGACGACAGCCGTATCCGGCGACTCGGGGTGGCGATCCTGGTCGGCAAGAATGCCGAGCTTCATTTGAATTCGGGGGGCCATGCGAGCCTCTGCCGGGGATGTTGGCGGTTGGCCGGGCGGGGATTATCGCACGCGAACGGTCGGTTTCGGCCTCACCGAGACGGGCCGTGGGAACGGACGGTGACGCGCAGTTCGGTGACCTCGGCGCCGCCGGGGGCCGTCCTGAAGGCCGCCACGAGCGTGATGGACCGAAGCCGGAGCTCCTGGGCCACGATCGGTGCGTCGGCCTCGACGACCAGGACCGGACCGTCAACGCGAACTGCGCGGCACGCACCATGAGCGGCCGGTGCGCGTTCAGCGACAAGCGCATCGAACGTCGCGACCATCCGCGCGCGCCGCAGCTCATCGGCCAGGCCCAGCCCCGCCGCCGCGGCCGGTATCAGGTCGCCGATACGGGACATCGGGCGGCGGCGGCGGCGCTCGCGATCCTCGGTCATGCGGCACCGACCCGGGTTGGCCCGACCAGCGTTGCATTGCCCTGCGCGGGGTTCCCGGGCGTCCCGACGTCAGGTTCCGTATTTGCGTCCACGCGCCAGGTATCGGCAATCGCCAGCAGCCCTTCGTCGAGGTCATCGAGCGTGGTGGTGGTCACGAAGGCCTGGGGCAGCGCGGCAATCCGCCGGACAAGGTGCGACCGGCGCTCCGGATCGAGTTCCGAGAAGACGTCGTCGAGGAGGAGCAGCGGTGGGCGACCGTCGATCGCCGTCAGGAGGTCGAGTTCGGCGAGCTTGAAGGCGAGGATCGCCGTTCGCTGCTGGCCGCGCGATGCGAATCCTGCCAGATTCCGCTCGCCGAGCACGAAGGACACGTCGTCCCGGTGCGGGCCGACGAGCGTCGTGCCATTCCAGGCCTCCTTCTCCGCGGTCTCGGCCAGGCGCCGCTCGAGGGCCTCGCGGGGAACCTCGCCGACCCGGGCAGGAGCGTTGGTCTCGTAGCGGAGCCCGAGCGGGGCGCGGGACGCCTCCTCGGGGGCGATCTCCGCATGTGCTGCCGTGAACGGCGCGCCAAGCTCGTGCAGGACCTCGAGGCGCAGGGCCACGACCTCCCCGCCCGCGTCAAGGAATGGCGTGTCCCAGTAGCGGAGCTGCGATCGCTCGGCTGTCTCATCGCGAATGGCGCGCAGCAGCCCGTTGCGTTGCTGGAGCGCTCGCGTGTAGGTCGACAGGGCCGGACCATAAGCCGGGAACCGTCCGGCCGCGATCCGGTCGAGCGCCGCCCGTCGCAACGACGGAGATCCGGCCACGAGGAGCATCTCCTCGGGCGCAAACATGACGACCCGGAGTGCGCCGCTGAGCGATGCCGCTCGACGCGGGACGCCATTCACGCGGATACGCTTCCGTGACCCGCCGGAGGCCTGCGCGCTGCCGGGCCGCACGAGCGTGAGGTCAAGCTCATCCGTTCCGACGACGCCCTCGATCCGGGTGACATCCGCCCCCCAGCGAATCAGCTCAACGTCCGTGCTGGTCCGGTGGGAATGGCCCCAGGCCAGGAGGACGATCGCCTCGAGGAGACTCGTCTTGCCCGCCGCGTTGGGTCCCCAGATGAGCTGCGGGCCACCACCGAACCGGGCGCTGAGGCTCGCGTATCCGCGCAGGTCGGTCAGTCGAACGGACGAGAGCGTGACGGCCTCTAGGAGGTCGTGCGGACCGGCATGACCACGTGGACATAGTGGTCGTCGCCGATCGGCTTGAAGACGCCCGGCGCCAACGGACCCTGGAGCTCGAGTGCGAACTGCTCGGCCGTGACGTTGGTCAGGACATCGGCGAGGTACTTGGCATTGAAGGCGATTGTCGTTCCGTCGCCCTCGACGCTGGCCTCGACCTGTCCGACGTGGTCGCCGATTTCGGCGTTGGCGCTGACCGTGATACCGGGCTCCCCATCGCCGCCGATCTGGAGCTTCACGATGTTGGCCGACTCATGGGCGATGAGCGCGGCCGGGCGAACCGCGCGAAGTAGCTCTTCCCGGTCCAGGATCGCCCGCGTCGTATGGGCCTGAGGCATGACCGACTGGTAGTTGGGGAACTGCCCGTCGATCAGGCGGCTCACGAGGTCGACGCCCTCGAGATGGAACAGGATCTGGTTGCGGGCCTGGGCCAACACGATCTCGACCGGTGCGTCGCTATCCGCCAGCACGCGCATGAGCTCGGTCAGGGCGCGAGCCGGCACGACGACGCTCGTTTCGGCGACCGAATCGAGGACCGGGATCGTCTTGACCGCGATCCGGTAGTTGTCGGCCGCGGCGAGGGTGACCTTGTCGCCTTCGAACCGGCACAGCACGCCGGTCAGGATCGGTCGCGCCTCATCGCTGGCTGCGGCGAACGCGACCTCCTCGAGGGCACGCTTCAGGACGTTCTGGGCGATCCGTGTCGTCGGGCGCTCGCCGGTGGTCTGGATCGCTGGAAACTCTTCGGCGTCGATGCCCTTGAGATGGGACTCGAACCGTCCGCATCGAAGGTCGAGGGTTTCACCCGCGCCGAGCTCGAGATCGATCCGGTCACCGCCCTGGAGCGAGTTCACGAGGTCCGTGAGGAGCTTCGCGGGAACGGTCGTCGCGCCATCCGACTCGATCTTCCCGGGCACCCAGTAGGTGATGCCGATCTCGAGGTTCGTCGCGGTCAACTTGAGACCCGCATCCTCGGTTCGGAGCAGGACGTTGGCCAGTACAGGCAGCGTGCTTCGAGCCGATACGGCGCGGCTGACCACGGACAGGCCGCGTGCCAGGTTCTCCTGCATGACCGAAAGCTTCACGTCGGGTCCACTCCAGACGAAACGGGTGTTGATCGGGATCTACCGGTAGATGGTAGCGGGCGGCTGGTTCGAGCGGGCGGCCGCAGCCGCTCCAGGCAAACGGTGCAGATCAGATGACGCCCTGCGCTGAGGGGTCCTTACGCTGTCGGCAGGCCGCCAGGACTGGATGTGTATCTTCCTTCATTCGAGAGATACCGTCACCGTCATCATCATGGTGTTGACGGCGTGGATGACCGCGCTGCGCCGTGCTCATTTGGTCGGTGCATGACCGGGCGATGAGCGTTGACCGAGCCCCCGATTCGGGGCTCCCACCCGGGATGGGTCGGTTCGGACGGTGGACAGCCATCCAGGGCCGCGATCAATTGTCCCGCCTCGCCAACGACGCGGCCAGCGTTGTCATCCCGACCGGCACGATGCTCAACGGGGGGGCGGAGGTTTTCCACCGCCGCGGGTCGGTCATCCACAGCCCAACATGCCCGCAGCGCGTGATCGCACCATGACAACCGAGGGACTTCGGACTCGGACTTCGGCCAGGGCGGTGCCGGCCGGGCGTCAATCGGAGTAGATCAGCTCCCGAACCGCCGAGATCTCGCGGCGCAACTCGTCGTTGGCGCTCGTCTCGCGGGTGATCTTGTCGCAGGCATGGAGGACGGTCGAGTGGTCCCGTCCGCCAAGCTCGGCCCCGATGCGCAGGAGCGAGACGTCGGTCTCGGCCCGCATCAGGAACATCGCGATCTGGCGCGGCATGACGATCGCCTTGTCTCGCTTCTGGCCCTTGAGCGCGTCCAGCCCGACGCCGTAATAGTCGGACACGGCCTTGACGATGCGCTCGGGGGTGATCTGGCGCTTCTTCGGGTTGTACAGAACGTTCGAGAGGACCGCCTGGGCGAGCTCGATCGAGATCGGCATCGCGCCCATCGACGCGTACGCGACGATCCGGTTCAGCGCGCCTTCGAGTTCGCGGATGTTGCTGACGACCTTGCGGGCGATGAACTCGATGACGTCCGACGTGATCGGGACGGCGCCCTCTTCGGCCTTCGCACGGAGGATCGCGATCCGGGTCTCGAGGTCGGGGGCGGTGAGATCGGCGATGAGGCCCCACTCGAACCGGCTTCGGAGGCGCTCCTCCAGGGTCAGGATCCCCTTGGGCGGCCGATCCGAGCTGAGCACGATCTGCTTGCCGTCCTCGTGGATCGTGTTGAACGTATGGAAGAATTCTTCCTGCGTCCGCTCCTTGTCCGCGATGAACTGGATGTCATCGATGAGGAGGAGATCGATCCGGCGGTAGCGGGCCCGGAACTCGTCGATCTTGCCCTGCTGGATCGAGGTGATGAACTCGTTCGTGAACTTCTCGGAGGTTGCATACACGACGCGTTTCCGCGGGAACTTCGCCATGACCTGGTTGCCGATGGCGTGCATCAGGTGGGTCTTGCCGAGCCCGACCCCGCCGTACAGGAAGAGCGGGTTGTAGGCATGGCCGGGGCGCTCGGCGACCGACAGGCTCGCGGCATGGGCGAGACGATTGGCCGAGCCGACGA